>NZ_CP046156.1 GCF_016403105.1 Leptolyngbya sp. BL0902 | reverse complement strand
GATCAAAATGTTGCCATTGGCCATACGGTTGAGGGGATGCTGCTCATTGGTGCCGCCCATCGAACCCACCAGAACCACCTGCTGAACGCCAGCCGCCTTAGCCGCCTCAATTTGGTTCACCTGGCCTTGGTAGTCCACCTGCTCAGGAGTGCCGCCTTCAGGATAGATGAACTCAGGCCGCTGTCCTGGTAAGGGCGGGGCCTTCATCTGAGGAATCGCGCTGGTCAGAATCACTAATGCCTTACAGCCGACCATGGCGGATTTAAGACTGTTGGGATCACAGATGTCACCGATATAAAAGCCGTCTGTGCTCCCGAATAGCTCTCGAAGCTTGGCTTCAGAGCGGGCAAAGCCCCTGACCACGAAGTGTTCTGGCCGTTGCTGAAGCTTCTGAACGACGATGGATCCTGTGCGTCCGGTCGCGCCCGTGACTAAAACATGGAGGGGAGTGGTCATGGCCGTTTCTTCTAGGAGGTCAATCTTCAACCATCAGCGTAGGCCAGTCATGACCTGTATCGTCATCGCCCAACGGACATTACAGGGCGGAGGAGACTCAAGTTGTAGGGCTAAAGCCGTGACAATAGAGGCATTGACCTCACTGAAAATCCCATGCCCGGAACCCTAATCCGCCAAGTCGTCTATGCCGTCCTAACGGTAATCGGCTTCATCTGGACAAACTACTACCTGGTACAGTTCACCATTGCCACCAAGGGGGAGTTCACCGCGACCAACCTGCTGAACTTTGACCTGCCGACCTTTATCGACCAGGTGTACGCTAACCCTGCCTCCAGCTTCATTGGGGTGGATGTGACCCTAGGCGCGTTGTGTGCGATTCTGCTGATTGCCACAGAAGGACAGCGGCTTAAGATGAAACGGTGGGGCCTCTACATTGCGTCCATCTTCCTCGTCTCGTTTGGGTTTGGCTTCCCACTCTTTTTGTTTGCACGAGAGCGAAAGCTGGCTGAGTTAACAACGGCTACCGGAGAATCCCATGAAACCACTTAAGGGGGTCATCACCCTCGTAACGGGGGCCACGCGAGGACTCGGCAAAGGCATTGCGATTGGACTCGGCGAGGCTGGGGCCACGGTCTACCTCACCGGACGAACGCTGGCCGCGACCGAGGAGGGCCTAGGGTCATTGGAGGAAACCGCTACTGCCGTCGAGCAGGCGGGTGGGGTCGCCATTCCGGTTCAGGTAGACCACAGCGACGATGAGCAGATCAAGGCGCTGTTTGAACGCATCCAAACCGAGCAGGATGGCCGATTGGATGTCTTGGTGAACAATGCCTATGCCGGAGTCCCGGCCCTGCGCACCGCCTATGGCAAACCTTTTTGGGAGGCTGAACCCTCGTTTTGGGATGCCTGCAATGCGGTGGGCCTACGCAGTCACTATGTGGCCAGTGTCTATGCGGCTCGACTGATGGTGCCCCGCCAGCGGGGACTGATCTGTACCTTGTCCTCTTGGGGCGGGCTGTCCTACATCTTTGGCGTGCCCTATGGCGTGGGCAAGGCCGCCTGCGACCGTATGGCGGCAGATATGGCCATCGAACTCAAACCGCATCAGGTTACGTCGCTGTCGATTTGGCCTGGGATTGTGGGCACCGAACTGATGACCCAATTTGCCGCCGAGATGGGCTTGGGAGATAGGCCCAGCGGGGAGGCCCAGGCCGGGGCTATCGAGGAACACTACAACTGGGAAACGCCCCTGCTGACCGGACGGGTGATTGCGGCCTTGGCCTCAGATCCAAACCTGCTACGACGCACGGGGCAGGTACAAATTGTGGCAGAACTCGCCAGGGAGTACGGTCTGGTGGATGCCGATGGTCAACGTCCGGCCTCTCTGCGATCTCTGCGGTTTGTGCTGCCCTATGCGGTGCCAGGGGTACGGCCCTATGCTAACTGGGTGCCTGACCTGGAGTTGCCTTGGCCCTTGCTGCTGCTGGGGCCATTGGGGTCTCCCAAGGTATAGCCTGATCATCCGCTGGTGTCAGCGATTGGGCCACGACTGAAGACAGCATCGAGCGGATCTATGGGGTAGAACGGATGATAGAACACTATCCTTTCGGTCATGCCCCTATGACAAGTCGTGCGGTTTCCTTTTGGCTCCATTCCCAAGACCTGACCTTTCAATCTGAGTCCGCCTTACCGCCTCAAGCCGACGTTGTCGTGATTGGAGGAGGGATTACGGGCATTTGCACCGCTTACTGGCTGAGTCAGTTGGGCATACGGCCCGTGGTCTTGGAGCGAGGCCATCTATCCTGCGGAGCGACTGGGCGTAACGGCGGGCATTGTGTTTTTGGGGCCAACCAAAGCTTTAAGGCGTCCGTTGAAGATATTGGCCTAGAGGAAACCTTGGCAGTCTGGGACTTTACCGAGCAGAGTAGTCAGCTTTTGCAAGAGGTCACGCATCGGCACAGCATTGACTGCGATCTGCGATTTAACCGATTGGTGGCCTTCGCAATGACGCCCGCCCAGGCCCAAGCGATCCAAGACAACTGTGACGTCATGCGCTCCCATGGACTAGAGGCCACCTATTGGACTCAAGCCGAGGTCTACCAACAGACCCAATGCTCCGCGTTCTTGGCCGCAGGCGTTAAGCCGCACCACGGTCAACTATGGCCTGCCCAATTAGTGGTCGGGCTCGCCAAAGCGGCTCAGCACCAGGCTCATATTCACACTCAGGTTGAAGTTCAGGCCGTCACCAGACAGGGCAAAGACCTTCACATCACCACCAACCAAGGACAGATCCAGACCCAGGCTGTCGTGTATGCCACCAATGCCCTGGCCTATCATCTGCTGCCCAATCTCAAGGAGGTCATCATTCCCGTTCGAGGCCAGGTGGTGGCCACGGCTCCCACAGCCCCCCTCTTCGATTTTGACTGGCTCCTCAACGATGGCTACGAATACGCCATCCAGCGGCAGGATGGACGGATTATCTTTGGAGGGATGCGGTGGAAGTCGCCCACCAAAGAAGTCGGCATCGAGGATGACACAACCTTAAATCCGTCCGTGAGTGAAGGGCTCAAAGCCTTTCTGCGAGACACCTTCACACCTCTCCGAGATATTGCGATTGAGTACGAGTGGACAGGCATCATGGGCTTTACTGCCGATGAAAACCCTATCGTTGGAGAACTGCCCAACCGACCAGGGGAGTACATTTCAGCAGGGTATACGGGGCATGGCATGGCCCTGGCGATTGCGGCGGGGAAAGCTATCGCAGAAAGGATTACAGGGTCAGCCCAAACCCCGATTCCAAAAGCTTTTCGTCCCGAACGCTTTGGGCTGGGCTAACCCTCTTTGGCCATAAACCAGAGGACATGGAGCAGTAGAGCAGAATCCGAAACTCAGCACCCAAGGATTCTAGGGAGGTGTCAAGGCGGTTCATGGCTTCTAACGCATCCCCTCTAGGAGCAGTTGCTCGAACAAAGGATCACCCCAGGACATCAGCCGGAGTGAGGGGTGTTCTTCAAAGACCTCTGGCCTGAAGGTGATGGTATAGATTCGCTGCTGGTAACACATCTCCCAGATACCGGGGTCTGTTTGAGAGAAGAAGACGCCGTTGGCCTTTAGCAAGTGGGATTGGGTAAAGGTCGTCTCCACAATTTCCGGGCTGACGGGAGTTGGGGACAGGGGACGCTGAATTTCTTTCAGGTCAGCTTCCACATCGCGTTTCACCATGTCATCGAGGGCGGGCCGTTGGGGCGGGGCGGATAGGACGGTATCGAACTCCGAGAGCAAGACATCTTCCTCTTCGGCGTCAACGCTCATGGTGGCCCGTTCGATGAAGGTGGGCACCTGAGCCAGGATGGGCTGAAGGTTGCCGACGACGGTGGTGAACGCATTGATGCGGTCGCGCAGTTTGCGGTAGACCTTGGCTTCTACGGTGCCATCGTAGTAGAAGTTGTGGATGGTGACGGTAGAGTAGCGTTGTCCAATCCGGTCAATCCGGCCAATGCGTTGTTCGACCCGCATGGGGTTCCAGGGCATATCGTAGTTAAACAGCACTCCGCAGGTTTGTAGGTTTAGCCCCTCGCTGGCCGATTCAGTGCAAAGCAGGATCTTGATGTCACCCTCCCGAAAGCGGGTTTTGATGAGTTCCTTGGGCACCACCGTCCACTGACCATCGCGCCACAGCTCGCCGCCCCGCCCAGAGTAGCAGGCCACCTGATTCCCGTAGAGTTCCCGCAGTTGGTCACGCAGGAAGTCCATGGTGTCGGTGTATTGGGTAAACGCAATGGCGCTTTCTCGATTCACCAACTCCTGCCGCAGGGTGGCGATGAAGTGGGCCAGCTTAGTATCTTCTCCAGTGTTCTCGAACTGTCGCAGCAGGGCTTCGAGGTGCTCAATTTCTCGGGGGTCTACGGGCTCCATATAGCCCTCTAGCCCTTCGATAACGGCATCATCGGCATCGTCCAGGTCAGCGAAGTCATCGGCGGTGAGGCCGCTGCCCTGCTGGGTGAGGAGGGAGTCGAGCCGTCGCTGGAGCGATTGTTGAATGGCGTAGAAGGAGCTGGTCAATCGTTTGCGGTAGAGGGTCATCAAGAAACCCAGGGCTTTGCGCTGTTCCTTTTGGGCGAGGCGATAGAAATGGCGCACATAGTCGCTGACCTGGCGGTAGAGGTCGGCTTCGCGGGTCGGCTCTAGGGTAATGGCGTTGTCACAGACTTCGCGGCGGGGCACATCTTTTTCTAGCAGGCCCAGGCGATAGTATTCCCGCAGGGTGTCTCGCGTGTGGCGGAACATCATGTCTTTGAGGGGCGTATTGGTCGAGAGGAATTGCATGGAGGCGGCCATAAACGCCTCATCTTGCAGGTAGGAACGCTCGTGGATGATGCGGCTACGGCCTCGCCACAGGTCTTCCACCTTGGTGGCCAGCATTCGGTCTTGCTGGTGAAGCTGCTGCTGAAGCCGAGGGCAGGGCTGGCCGCCACGGGCAAAGTAGTCTTTAGACAGGGTTTGCCAGAAGTTCAGCAGGTGTTTATCAGGCTTGCTGTCTAGGGATGAGAAGTAGTCGCAGAAGGTGTCGCCATAGGCCCAGTGGCCCTGGAGACCCAGCACATGCAGGAGGTCAAAGACCTCGATGGGGTCAATTTGCATGGGGGTGGCCGAGAGCAAAATCAGGGATTTCGTTCGCTCCCGCAGTTGCTCTAGCAGTTGCAGCAGACGGTTGGGGGTGTCTTTGCGGGCCTGGGGCGATTTGCGGCGGGCGTGGTGGGCTTCATCGAGAATGACCAGATCCCACGGTTCGGCATCCAATAGCTCCTGCATTCGCTCCTGACGGCGGACGAGGTGGCTGGAGGCGAGGATCAGGTCTTTCTGATTCCAGGGGTTGCCCGTGGATGGGCTCGTTTGGCCATAGGGATCTTTGAACTCGCCCTGGGTATAGCTCCAGAAGTGGAGGTTGAACTTTTCGCGCAGTTCTTCGTGCCACTGGGGTTGAACGCTGGCGGGGGCCAAGACCAGGACGCGCTTGACCTTTTGAGACACCAGCAGATAGCGGAGAATCAGCCCAGTTTCGATGGTTTTGCCCAGGCCGACTTCATCGGCAATCAGGAAGCTGCGGGGAAATTCGGCGGCAGCGCGTTTGAGGATTTTGATCTGGTGGGGCCAGGGCTGAATGGGGATGGAGTTGAGGCAGGTACTGAGGCAGCCGGGATCTTGGTGGATGTTGGCGATCGCCCGAAACATCTCCCGTTCCTGAGCTAGGGTCGCCTCATCCATCCCAGCTTCGGGCTTCTGCTCTTCAATGGGCGCTGGGGCAGGAATCTCTAGCTGTTCTCGCTCCTGCTGAGTGAGGGGGCGCTGGTTAAATTCGTCGTCGGGCTTCCAGGTCGGCTTTTGGGGTGGGGCGTAGCGAATCAGCTTGCGCTTGACGGCTTCGGGAACTTCAAATACCCGAACGCTAGGGATTTGGTTGTGCCAGTGCTGCTCGAACCGCAGCACCTCTTCCTGCACACGGGCCAAGTCGCGGGAGCCTTCCCAGGAGCAGAAGACGTGGAAGGATTCGACGTTGAAGTTCCAGCCGCCGCTGGATTCGTTGTTGGAGCCAGTGGTGGCGATCTGGTTGCCGTCGGCGTCGGTGAAGAGGCAAACTTTCTCGTGATAGATGTAGTGGGTGTTGATGGCCTCGTCGGGGTCGAGGGGTTGCCCGTCCTGGCGCAGGGGGATGGCGATGCGGATATCGAGGCGATCATTCTGAATCAGCCGGCTCAGGATTTCGAGGCGCTTGAGTTGGGCGAAGCTTGTGGGTGGGGTCAGGTTGGCATCCAATTGGGCGGCAACGGCATCGCGGAGGGCATAGCCTTGCTGGATGGCCTGGAGGTCGGTTTTGCTGAGGTGGCAGCTCATGATCAGCCGGATGTGGCCCTCGTTTTCGAGAAAGGCCCCTAGCCCCCCGGCCACCTGGCTGAGGATAGCGCTGTTGAAGAAGCCGGATTTACGATCATATTGCGTAGACCGCTCTAGGGCCGGGATGTAGAAGTCGGCGACGGGGTTGCTGGTGTCGCTGGCGTAGCTGATTTTCCAGGGGTATTGGTTTAGCAGGGATGGCATGGTTTATGTAGAGGAGTCTGGTAAGCCAATTGGGTAGTGCTCATCTTCATAGGCTTCTACAAGGGTAGCCAACCTATCTAATTCTTCAGATTCGGGGGTATCTGGGGCCGCATCCATAAGGTTGTTTATACGCGCCAGGGCGTTTTCGTAATCGGCCTCAGTTTCAATCGGTTTTTGGGCAGATAAGGTCATGGCTAGCTCCAAAATTGACATATCTTTTAGTAATCCCATTCGTCCCTTTGTTCGCGGATGAACTGGTCAGCCTCTTCGGGAGTGGCAAAGCTTCCAGGGGCTTCTCCAATAAGACTTGTGAGCGATTGCGCGGTGTCTTTAGCCAATTCGCTAGAGTCTTGGAACAACACAATCACCTCCACGACAGCCCCTTCTGGCAGTTCTGGCAAGGTTAGCTCAATGATGCCCCCAGGTTTTACGATGGTTTGTCGTCTAATGGCATTCAACATGTTCAAACCCTAGTCCAGATTCTGTTCGCATAGCTGGAAGATATAACGCAGTCGCCCCAGTAATAGATCCATATCCCCGGTAGAATAAACGGGGGTTTCGTAGACGGTGCCTGCTGGGGCCATGCGGTAGAACTGCCAGGCTCGGCCATTGGTGACGATGCCGTAGACATCAATCTCGCGGCCCGATTGGCGATTTTGCCATTGGCAAGCCTGCATTTCGACTAGGCATTGGGCCAACCCTTTCTCAAAGTCGTCTTTTTTGGCTTCGATGATACACAGTAGGGGAATGTCTAAATACCGCTTTCGCTCAGCGATGAGATAATCGACGTAGCCTGCGGCGGTGTCGCCTTCGAGTTGTGCTCCCTTCCAAATTTTAAGATGGTCGGTGCTGGCGATAGCCTCTTCGCAAATGGCATCGATCAGCAGCTTTTTCGATTCTTCGTAGCCTTCTAGGTCAAAGGTTTGCTCTAAACGGCGCAGCCGCTCTTGAAAGAAGGCGCTGGGTTCCAGCGGGGGCGCGTCTAGTTCCCAAGGGACGAGATCGTTTAAGTTAAGCTGTTTGAAGGCTTCGGCATAGCTAAAGCTGCAAAAGGTTTTCTTTTTCGACTTTGGAACTTTAGTCATGCTTAAACAGTCTCTCTCTTAGCGCCTGACGATAGGCTTTAACGGCCTGGGTTTGGCTGGTGTTATTAACATAGCTGGCCAAGAGCGCGATATCGAGTTGTGGCAAAAGTGGGCTGATCGCTAAGGCTTCGTAAGCTTCGCCCGTTTCTGTCAGACCATAGAGGCTGAGTGTTTGGTTTTCCCAGAACCAAACTTCTTTTACCCCTAAGCCCTGGTAAACCTTAAGCTTATCGATGCCGCCGCTGGTGAGGGCAATTTCTAAGGCGATATCGGGCACCGCTTGGAGTTCGCCGAGGCAGTAGCATTCATCGGGTTCTAACCCACGGGCGGCGGCTTCTTTGCGAAAGGTGGCCGAGCCATACCCATTCAGGTCTATATCCAGTTCTTCAGCGAAGGCTTCGATCAGGCGAGCGATGATGGTTTTGAGGCGTTCATGCTCAGGAGAGGTCGTCATCAGTTCTAGGGAGCCTTCTAGGTAGGTCATCCGCAGGGCGGGAAACTGGTTCATAAACAACGCCACCAGGGCATCGTACTGCTGCCAGGTCACGCCCTCCAATACCAGCCGTTGCTCGGCCTGGGGGAGCGAATTAGGAATATGGAGTAAAGATGCCGTCATAGCACGCTGGGCCTCTCGTCATCGTTCTGACTGTATCACTCCCCTCCCCTTTCGTCCCCGCATCTCCCCGTCTCCCCCTCTCAGCATCCTCTCCCCATCTAAAACAGCCCCATCTGCCCCTCTTCCGACGCCAACTCCGGCTGCACGTAGAGCACCTTGGCCTGAATCTCATCCATGGCTAGCCACAGATCGGCGAGGGCTTTTTCTTCCACCATGCGTTTGCGTTCGTCGCCGATGGGGGGGATGGCTTTGAGGGCCACTTCCCAGGCCCGCATGAAGAGGTCGTTGCTGAGCAGGCCCGTGGTTTTGAGGAAGCGGCGGACGGGGTCGATGCTTTGTTCTTCGAGGTAGAGGGCGATGATGGCATGGAGGCCATCGACCAGGGCGGCGGCGGAAAAGTCGTCGGGGTTGGTGGAGAAGGCGTGTTTTTTGAGGCGCTGTTGGGGGGTGAGCAGTTTGCAGGTGCCGCTGGCGGAGTCGATTAGTTTGTGGGTTTTGGCCAGGTCGGAGACGTTGAATCCACCGACGGCGAGGGCGAGTTGTCGCGCTTCATCGAAGGGGAACTCGCGGGCGCGGAAGGCATCCCAGGCGAGGATGTACCACTGGGTGAGGGGGTCGAATCCGGCGGTGTCGGCTTCGAGCAGTTTGCGGAAGCGGTAGTTGGCGATGGCTTTGCGGGCTTCGGCAAAGGCCACTTCGGGGCGCATTTCTTCGCCGGAGCTATCCAGCACGGGCCATGCACGGCTAAAGACGTTGAGGGCGGGGCCAAAGGCGCTGAGGTAGAGGTCGATGCCACTGATGTCGTTGGCTTCAAATTCGGGGGCGCGTTGCTCGACCAGGTTGGAGAGTTCAGGGCGCAGGTCATCCCACCAGGCAGAGCCGGAGTTGGGGTCGCGCTTGCGGCAGACGAGGAGGACGGTGCTGGAGACGGAGTTTTTCTGGGCCTGGTGCAGGTTTTGCGGGTTCTCGGTGCTAACGGCCCAACTGGCGGTGATCTCAAAGCCTGCGTCGATGAGGGATTTGGCGAGCACGTCCCAGGCACCGGAGTCTTTGTGGTTGAACTGGACGGTCATGACGCCGTCGTCGCGGAGGACGCGGTAGTATTCGGCAAAGGCGAGGGCCATTTTGGCTTCATAGTCGCGGTTGGCGAGTTCTTCGGCAGACTCGCCCATGTTGCGGAAGCGGGACGGGTTGGCGACGGCTTCGCGGTCTTTGTCGGTGAGTTCTGAGTAGAAAAGCTCAGGCATAATATCGCCCAAAGTTCTCTTCATCCAAACATAAAAGAAGTCTGATATCTCTGAATATTGGATGGTCGAATAATAAGGGGGATCTATGACAATAGAATCAACTGACTTATCTTCAATGCCAAATAGACTGTCAGCAGATTCTAATGAAATACGAATTGAAGAAGAGAAGTCTTTCTTAAAGTCTAATAGCTGAATTTTTGATGACTTTACTCCTAGGAAGTTGCATAATTCTGAATAGTTTGATGCTGTAGGACTTGCACACCATCGCCAAAGGCGACTTGAACCAATTACTTCTGGATAGTTCCACATCAAATTTAAGGAATGCTGAGCAGAGGCATTTTCGGGGCCTGGTAATCCTTTCCCTTGATTCCAGTGAGTCAATCTGCTGTTTTTGTCAATACATCGGCTAATGACAATTCCTAAATAGGCTATTATTGCCTCTGCTATTTCTAAGCTGTACTGTGTCTGAATGTCTGGCTTAGCTTCTTTGATTATCTCTACAAAAGTTAAGAGTGTTAATAGTTGCCGAGAGTTAAAGAGTTGCTCCCATCTTCTAACTCCTCTATTGAAGCACCGAGTATCTTGTCCTTGAAGAAGAGGTTCAGATGGAATAGCCTCTGGAGATGCAGAACGAATCTTGTCTAGTTTAAAGTCGGACTTAGAAATGCCATCTAGATCCATTTCTACAGGTAATCGCACACCTATACCTCCATCCGACCGCTTAAAAATTACAGCATATAGTAAATGTTTAAATTCGCCTTTCAGTAATTTTTCATCAATATACTGACTCTCGATAACCTGTTCACAGTTTAGACATCTACCTTCTCCTCTTTTAATTGTCACAGTATCGTCTGGAAAGTATTCTTCCCCATCAGGTAATCGAATAGAAGCGCCATTACCTTTCTTACCAGTAATAACTAGGAAGTCTATTTTTTTGTGTTCCATATTGGGGACAGGCTTTGCCGCAGACCATCGCCCCTTCTTTTGTGCACTAGGGGATTTATCAATCCACCAATTCGGACTCAACGGAACCTCAGATTCGCAATGCGGACACACCACCGTATGCGCCCACAAATAATTCTGAACCGTCTCCCCCTCCTGCGACGGGAAAAACTCCGCTAACCGCTTTTCCGCCTCATCGCCAACCCACTTCACCCACTTATCAATCTCATGCTGCAAATCTGGCCCAAACTTTAGCGGGTACTCCATCGCCGCCTTCATCGTCACCACCGCCACCGGGTTCAAGTCACTCGCCAGCACATTCAACCCATACCGCACCGCCTCAAACGGAATGCTGCCACCCCCCGCAAACGCATCCAGCACCGTCGGCGTCCGCGTGCCCCAGGTCTGCTCACACAGATCATGCACCTGCTGAATCCGCTCCGGGCTAGGCGGCGTCTTATACAGCTTCGTTCGGCCCCAGCGCTGCATCCGGTGTAGCTCATGCTCCTCCGGCCTCGCCCGATCCAACCCCAGCAAATACTCAAACTCCTCCATCGTCACCGTATCCGGCAACAACGACCCCAACACACTCGCCCGACTAAACGACAACGGCTTCCGCGAATACCACCGATGCAGCCCCTTAAACGGATTGCCCCCGTGCTCGTAATACACCTGCTGGTTCAACAGGTTCACCGGAAAGATTTTTTCGATAAAGACAGCGGGGCGGGTGGGGGTGGGGTTTGACATATCACGTAATATGAAAAGTATTACTCACTGGGCTATCTCTATGTTGCCCTCTTTCTATGGCAAATGCACCCAATAAGCGGCGCGTCTCCGTCACCATCGACGCCGACCTGCTCGACGCCATCGACCAGTTTTCAGACAATCGCTCAGCCATCATCGAAGAAGCCCTGCGGCTGTGGCAGGCCCAGCAGATTCAAGACCAACTGCGCCAGTTTTACCAGAACCGTCCCCAGAGCGACATTCAGAACGAAACCACCTGGGCCCAGGAAACCCAAGATGCCGCCCTTCAACAATGGGACAACGATAGCGCCTGGAACGACAGGCCCGCTCAATGATCATGGCTTCCTTCCCAAAACAGGGCGAAATTTACCTGTCCAAAGCCCTCCGCCAGGGCGGCGATACTAAAAAACGTCCAGTCGTGGTTGTCTCCATGGACGTGCGGAACCAGTACAGCACCACCCTGCTCGTGGTTCCCTTTTCCTCCGATGTGGAAGCCTGCGCCGGAAACCCCTGCCGCATTCTCATCCCAGCTGGAGAAGGGGGGCTAGAACGCGACTCTGTAGCCATGGGCGACCTGATCACCACCGTCGAAAAGCGCTACCTAGACCGTGGCCCCTACGGCAGCGTCCGGCCTGAATCTCTACAACGCATTCAGCAAGCGATTCAGATCGCCATTGGGCTGTATTCGGTTTGAAAAGCCTTAACCCTGATTACCTGACACATCGACCCTTTGGATTTGGATCCAGCTCTAGCAAATACTCAATCTCCTCCATTGTCACCGAATCTGGCAGCAGCAAGCCCAACCATTGCTACGCTAAGGAACACTCTCCACCGCCCTGTGCAGAATGCCCGTTTGGCTTTACCACATTACCCCCCTCAGCAACCTGACCACCATTGTGCAGTCCGGCACTCTGCTGGCCAAAAATCGGCTGCAAGCCACCGAGGCTGACTACACATCCATTGCCTACGAGCACATTCAAGATCGACGCTACTCTAAAACGGTGCCCTGCGGCCCTGGCGGCGTTCTCCACGACTACGTGCCCTTCTACTTTGCCCCGCGTTCGCCCATGCTTGGGGCAATCCACATCGGCAATGTTCCCGGCTACACCAGCGGCCAGCGGTCTATCTTGCACCTGCTGACCACGGCTGAAGCTATCGCCGAAGCGGGCCTGGGGTTTGTATTTAGCGATGGCCATGCCGTCATGGGCTACACCAGCTTCTACGACGACCTCAACGAAATCAACACCGCCATCGACTGGGACATCATGAAAACCAAGTATTGGCGAGATACCGCTGAAGATGGGGATCGCAAGCGCCGCCGCCAAGCCGAGTTTTTGGTACACCAAGCGGTGCCCTGGCCCTTGATTCGCGGCATTGGGGTGATGGATCAAGGCATCGCTACCGAAGTGAACCAAATTTTGCGACAATTTGAGCAAACGATGACCGCCAGCCTGCGTCCCCAGTGGTACTACTCATAAAAGGCAGACGGATCGATTGCCCCTAACCCATCTTGAACTTAATTTCTTTATTTAGTACAATTGAACTAAATATATGGCAACATAATGCTCAAGCTAAAGCGTGGCAACCTCCTAGACGAAAAAACAGAAGCCCTGGTGAACACCGTCAACTGCGTGGGTGTCATGGGCAAAGGAGTGGCGCTGCAATTTAAGCGGGCGTTTCCAGACAACTTTAAGCAGTATCAAAAAGCGTGCAAAAACAACGAGGTCGAGCCTGGGCGTATGTTTATCGTTGCCACGGGGTCACTGCTCAACCCACGATATATCATCAACTTCCCCACCAAACGCCACTGGCGACAACCCTCCCAGCTTGACGATATCAAGACTGGGCTAGCCGCCTTAGTCGAAGACATTCAACGCCTAGGAATTCGATCCATTGCCATTCCTCCCCTGGGCTGCGGCAACGGGGGCTTAGACTGGGCCGAGGTCAAACCGCTCATTTTAGATGCCTTCAAACCACTGCCGAATATTGAAGTGATTGTGTTTGAACCTGCGGGGCCACCGCCCGTCGAAGCGATGATGATCGCCACCTCAAAGCCACCCATGACAGCCTTTAGAGCCGCCCTGATTCGGATATTAGAACTCTACGGACTACCGGGGTATAGCGCCAGCCGCATCGAAGTTCAAAAGCTGGCGTACTTTCTCAAGGTGGCCGGAGAGCCCACGCTACAAACCCTAACCTACCAGCGCTTTCATTATGGCCCCTATGCCCACAACCTAGGCCACGCCCTGCAAGCCATGGAAGGCCATTACATTCGCGGCTACGGTGACGGTAGCGGTCGTGCCCAAATCCAGGTTTTGCCCGAAGGCCACGAGGCCGCCCAAACTTTTTTGGCTAAGGGCCAAAATGCTGACCCCTACTTGGAGCGAGTTAGCCAGCTCATCGAGGGGTTTGAAACCCCCTACGGCATGGAAATGCTAGCAACCCTGCACTGGGTGGCTCAGGAAGACCCTCAGGCGGCTGTCGATTGCGAGGTGGCTATTGAGCGGGTGCGGGAATGGAGTGATCGTAAGAAGAACCTCTTTAAGCCTCAGCACCTAGCCATGGCCTGGAACCACCTCAGAACCCAAGGCTGGCTGAGTGTGTAACGCCTATCAGCACAAATCCTTGAGTAACTGCGGGGTAATTTGCTCCCGGTCGGCTGGGCACTATGATGAAAGAAGTTCAGGATTCTCAACGGCTGTCTTCCATGGCTCTCCGCGACATCGAATCCCAACTGCTATCCCTCAGCTTGGCCGAAAAAGCAGAAGCGATTCAGCTCTTGCTCAACAGCCTGAGTCAACGTTGGGCTGGCATTGAAAAAACTCCCGGTATCTGCGGGGGCGAGGCTTGCATTGCTCATACCCGTATCCCCATCTGGGTGCTAGTACAGGCCCACGACCTGGGCAGTAGCGATGCCGAAATTCTGCAAGACTATCCCACCATTACCGCTGCCGATCTAGCCACCGCTTGGGCCTATGCCCTTGCTAATCCTGAGGAAATTAGAGCGGCTATTCAATCCAACGATGCAGCTTAGGGGCGTTTTGAAGGCAAGGGAACCCTATATGTGTCCTGTAACGCTTCTTGAGCCATGCCCCTGAGTTCCGAAACCGTGGTTAAGGCCAAACTCTATGCTGACGAACAGTTTCCCCTCCGAGCGGTTCTACAGCTTCGGCAGCTAGGCTACGACGTGCTAACGGTTCAGGAAGCTGGCAAGGCCAACCAGGCTATTCCTGACGAAGCCGTCCTGGCTTTTGCGACTCAGCAAAATCGAGCGGTGCTCACCCTGAACCGTCGTGACTTCATCCGACTGCATCAGCAGGGCGCAAATCACGCCGGAATCGTGGTTTGTAAAGACGACCGGGATAAAATTCAACTGGCTGAGCGCATCGATCAGGCCATCCAGGCGGAACCGGATCTAGCGGGAAAGCTGGTGCGGGTTCAGAAAACGTCCTAATTACTATCGTTTTCTAAAACCGTTGAAGGTTCAATAATGAACCACTCATGGTAGAGAATCGCCAGATAAAAATCGTGATTGGCCATGCGGTCACACACGGCTATGTATCCACTCATAAACCAGTCATCGCCGTAGGTGGTGTCTTTCAAAAATAGCGTCAGAGAATTACCGTCTGCACTCCAGATCGTACGAAGAATAGTAGTATTGCCATGGCGAGATTGCTCCACAGGCAGCAACACGGCCCGACCCTCAATCATCATAAATTCTGGGTCATACCATTCCAGGGTCGAGGCCCAGGTATATGGCCCCTCATGTTTTTCGATGATGCGATCCCACCGAACCGCTTTTATTGCCTCCAAAGATTCTTCAGACAAACCTGAAAGTTTCATCAGCATTTGACCCTAACCTTAATTTTTCCAATTTAGAACTCGAATATGGTTAAAATTGATCACATCAATCTTTCTACGCTGAAGAGTAGCAGCAAGCCTGAAATCATCTGTGAGTACTAAATAGCTTCCTTGAGAAACTTCCAAAATGCTACAGTCTGTCAAGCCAAACTTCTGAAACTCTTGTAATTGAGCCAACTGATGACTGGGTTGATATACTTCTTCTATTTGGATGATAGTTTGCCCAAAAAGCTGAAGGCACTTTGAACGCTCCGGTTCTCCTAATTGGTTGGCGAGGCTATTGACCTCAGTTAAAATACTTGGAGTGGCAATTACTTTTTGGAAAGACTTCAAAATTTGAGCAAGCAAGTCAAAATCTTCAGAAGTAAATTGCTTCGTTCTCTTAAAAGCTGAAATCCTTTGCTTGTTGACTAATCCTACGACATACAACAACAAGATATTAGTGTCAACCAATATTCCTGCCTGTTGATAGCGTGCAAAGATATTTTTAATATCTTCAATCATACGTTACGAATTTTCATGGCCTTCACTTCTCCTGTTTCTGCATCAACCTTAAATTGCTTATAGTCTCGTTGCTTTTGGCTTTGAAGTATAGCAAATGCAGCATCTGTAGGTCGTAAAAATCCCAAAGTGATGAACCAAAACTTTTCATCTTCTGATAGTTCAACTTCTTCAAGGCGAATATCAATAATCTCAGCACCAATTTGAGGAGCAAGATTCTGCAAAAATCTGGCTGCGTTTTGAGTAGCCGTCTGAACATCAACCATCGAAACCGCTGAACTGTTAGCTTCTGTCATAATTTTCCCTACAACATCAGTCTCCTAGCAAAACCCGCATGGCCTTTAGGGCTGGACGCTTCTTGCCATTACTCACCTTACCAAACCAGTAATGGGCCTCCTCATTACTCATGGCCGTAATGCCCTCGGTCACATTGGCAATCCGCTCCGGCTTCGACAACGGCTGCAACGCCTGGAACAACAGCGCCAAATTGACCCCCGACTCCTCACTCAGCACATAGGGAGCCTGCCGCTTGTGGCTGAGGGTCTTGGGGTCGTAGTTGTTGGCCTTCAGCGCTTGGTAAATCGCCTGCCGTGCCTGCACCAGGGTTTTACCCTTCAGCCGCCCCACCCGTTTGGCCGCTGGGCGCTTCTTCTCCCCCGCCTTTTTATAGGCACACTGGTATAGCTCCAAGGCAAAGTCATTGTTGCTCAGGGGGACGACGCGAAGTTGGAATTCTTGCATAGTCTTGGCTTGGGAGACGCGGAGAGGAGGAGACGGGGGGATGCGGGGACGGGGCGTTAGGTGGGGGGACGGTTAGAGGGCGTTGGGCGGATAGTCCATTGTTCTGGCTTGGAGATCATAGCAACAAGCTGACTCAGGATTTCTTCATACTGTTGGTCTAGGCGCTCGGCTTGGGCATCGGTCAAATATTGACAGCGCCGAGCAATTTCTAGCCAGGTTTGGGTTTCAGCCGCTTCGCTTTCTGCATCGCTCAGTTTGCTGACAAAAGCAGCAGGATATCGCCGTTTCCGCCAGCCTTCTGAAATATTCGCCGCCACCGACCGAGATGACCGCCGCATCTGATCCGTCAACGAATACCGCTCCTCTACCGGAAACCGCTTCGTCAACTCAAAAATCTCCATCGCCACCGCCATCGCCCCCTGCCAAACCCTCAACTCCTTAAACGTCCGAATACTCCCCATCTCCCTTCCCCTTATCCCCCGCTCTCCCCATCTCCATATCTCCCCCTCTCCGTATCTCAATACACCACCCGGACATGGAGATTCATCCGCTCCACCGGATTTCGGGATAGCGCCTGCTGAAGGGCTTTGAATTCTGGGCTATTGGGGGCAATGGGGGGCTCAAACTTGAACTTAAGGGTGAGATTCAGGTTCGCCTGTACATTCGGCTGGTTCAGCAGGCCATTGATGGTGCTAAAGAAACTCTGAAAGCCCTTCACATCCCCCTGGTACTCCAGCCGGATAAACTGCTGCCCGGTCTGGATGGTGATCAACTGCTCCACCTCCAGCGAGTAGCGCACCAACAGCGGCAGGGTCGTGCCCATCTTGCGATAGTCCACCATATCGGCAACGGTGAGGGTCATGGCGGTGATGGCACGGACCTGATGATCCGTTGTCCAGTCGGTGAGGTCGTTGAACACCTTGCTGGGGCTACCGTCTAGATCATGCTCTGTAGGTTTTTCCAGCAGTGAGGGATAGGTTCCTTCGCCATCGTTACCATTGCCCGGTTTTGGATCACCCCCACGGGGATAAATCACCGCACTACAGCTTGCTTCGGCGACTTCACCATCGCCATAGTCCGCTACCAGGCGAAACTGGGTTGTGCGGGTAATTTGGGCTTCGTAGGAGTCAGAAGGTAGAAACTCTCGCTGAATGAGTTCTCCATCCTGGTACAGGCTCACCTTCAGCGCTTCTTTGGCCCGCCAGCGCACCCGGGCCGTGCGTTCCTCACCCCCCCCAGCCAATACCTGGGCATCCAGCTCAATCACCCTCGGCTCCGGTGGCTTAAGAATGCCCCGCCGATAGAGTTCCATGCGTTCCGAGAACTCGATGGTGTCTGGCGGCGAGAGTGGGGCATCCGTTTTGATAAACAGCCGTTCGCCCACCTTCATATCCCACTGGCCTTCCTGCAACCCTCGCCGAATCGTATCTCGCAGTTTTGCGACCTCCGCATCCAGCAAAATATTAAGGCTGAGGTCTTTGGCAAACTGCTCCCGCAGCGCCTTGGTCGTCCAGTGATCAATACCCGGTGGCCATACCTTTTGCAGAATGTAAGCCGGGGCATAGGCCGCCGCATCTTCACCCCGCACCTTGGCGCAATCCTTCAGAGCCTTCAGCACCACATCCTGCTGATTGCGGTTGCCCTTCACGGTGCTGGCATCCTGGGCCGGGAGGGGATAGTGCATCAACCCTTTGGGGGCTTTCACCGGGTCATTGGCGGGGTAGAACAGGTGACGGTAGGCGTTGGTCAGGGCGATGCGTACCGCCAGATCCAGTTCCCCCTCCTTTTGCTTAATCTGATCTTGCTGGCTTTGGGAGAGGTCATCCATGCGGTGTTGGCTCCGAAGGATGGCCCGCACCGCCTTATATTCGCGGGTGATGTCGATGGCCCGGTCGAGTTCTTGGTCGTTGGCCAGCAAGAACAGAAGCCGATTACGGAAGGTACGAAACTTGCCCGACTCGCCTGTGTTGTTGAAGATTTGCTCAACCAAGGGCGGTGGGCCATCGGTGGAGTGGCTAATCTTGGCCTCGTTGAAGTCGATCACGCACAGGGCCAGGGTGCTGGGGTCGTCATCGACATCGTGGGCACCATCGGGGCTAGCCACCAGTTGAAAGAACTTGGTGGCAAAGATGGTGTCGCGCCGAGTTCGTAGTTCTTCCTTGGCCTCGGTCAGACCAATCTGCTCCTTCTCCTCGGCAATAATTTTGTTGATCGATGGCTCTTCTTTGAACCGAGCTAGGGAGGTGATCGGGTCTACATCCAGATACCAGGCCACACCGCTCAGCCGCTCTAGGGCACGATCCACAAAGCCAATATCTAGCCCTGGGGTCAGCAGCGACAGGTTCAACTCCGCCCGCCGAATCCCCGACGAGATGCCCTGGGTGAGGGAGTGGAGGAACACCGTGCGCCCGACCCAGGTGGAAAAGGGCGGCTTGCCTGCGCTGAGCCATTCCTGGTCTTGCAGTTGGGCATGGGCCTCTCGACCGTTGGGGTTATAAATGTCTGCCGCAATGGGCAACCGCATCTGGGGCCGCTGAAGCCGCGAGGTGAGGTCGCTGGTAATTTCTTCTTCTAGGCCCACGGGCAGGTGGTGGGGATGGATTATCGGCATCCGAGTCTCTGGGTGTTGCCACAGGTAGCGCACCACCCGCGCAAACAAGCGCAACGCCCCCCTCGTGCGCTGAAATTCAGGAATGGAGGCAATCTTTTTGGTCAGCAGGTTAAACAGTTCGGGATGGAAGGGATAGCTGTTTTCAATGGCCTGGGCATAGGTGGCATCCTTACAACCATCAGGCAGGTTGACTCGACTCGCCCGGAACGCTTGGAGGTAGTCTTCGGAAGCTTTTTCTGCCGCCTCAGCGCTAATGCTGGCAAACAATCGCTGGCGTACGATGTTGTAAACCTCGATATCCGTACTGGGGCTCAGCACCCGCTCCTGCCGTGCCGAGGCCCGCATCAACTCCTGCTGAATCTCCGCCGTTTCCTTGGCAAAGGTGTCAGTCTCGGAGGCCAAGGAATAGACAAACACCAGATTGTTACAGGACGCCGCCTGATCCATCAGCGAGAACAAAAAGGCCACCACCTGCTCCGCCAGGTTGCTTTGTCCAATGGTTTTAGCCTTAGCCGCCCGCAGATGACGGGCAATCTCGTCCAAAATAATCAGGGTCGGCTCTTTGCCCACCAAACGGTCAATCACCGACGTACCGGGGCTAATCCGGTTTTCATCGGCCCCTCGCAGCAGTTGATAGCCGTCAATGCCGCCAATCTGGTAGGCCATCTCACCCCACAGGGTATAGGTGGTGATGCCCGTCTCAGGATGATAGACCCCACTCTCAGGGTCTAAGTCTCGCCCATCTATCGCCGCCACCTGAATAGGACGATCTGGAATCAGCGACAGGTCATCCACAAAGCGGTTTAGCCCATCAATCTGACGCCCATGTTTGGCCAGGTGCCATAGGGCAATCTCATCATGGGTTTTGCCGCCCCCAAAGCTAGTCTCTAGCCGAATCACCGGAGAGCCAATCAACTGCCCCGTCAATCGCCCAAAAACCTCCGTAATCAGCGTCTTGAGGCCATCGGTCGGGAACGTATTCGCCAGAAACAGCTCAGGCCGCTGGTAAATCTGAGGAGCCTTTCCCTCCACCACAGGCCGCAGCTTGGCGGCAAATAAGTCCAGGGAGAGATCCCCAGAGCGGATTTCATCTCTGGGGATACAGGTGTCAAAAACAGATGGCAGCATGGCAAAGTCAATAACGCTTAAGCAGATGGAGGTTCAAGGCTCTTCCTAAAGAATGCCCTAGATAGCCGTCAGATCCCCACCGTCAACTCATAGACCCGCTGCCACTCCGCCGCCGTCACCTTGAAGTTGGTGGCATTGGGCTGGCGCAACACCGTCAACGACTTCAGCACTGGGTCTTGCTTGAGTTCACTTCGCAGCAGGGGCCGCTCTAGCAGCTTGTCGGTGAACCGCAGGGTCGCAAAGGGCTTCTCTCCCAGCCGGGAGGTATCCAACCAGTAGCCGACGTCGGGCAAGTCCTTCATCAGCTTAGGGGCTTCGATCATCTCCGCCTTGGCATAGACCCCGGCATTGGCCCCCGCCATCCACACCAACACCCCATCTCCGGGCTGCATCTCCTTGGCATAGCGCGTGACCAGCCAAGGCATCTGGGTAAAGTCCCGAATGCCGTCCAGGATGCGGTAATACTTTGGATTTCCTTGGAAAAGCCAGTAGGCCATGGGCGCGTTATCCCCAGAACATCCCCAGAACATCCCCACAGCAAAACCAGGCACTCGGAATGCCTAACGACTATGGGTTTATCGAAACAACGACCAGGGGAACGACCATCTCACAGGTCTGGAACGACCTCAGACTCAGTGAGCTTCACTCCATTCAGAGTACCCAACTCCAACAGCGGAATCACACATTACAAAACTAAATATTCTGACCCATGGAAATCCTGCTTTTTCTAGGGTTTCAGCCTGTCACCACCGCAGACCCAGCCCAGATGCGCGACGGCTACAGGGTCATCCTCCTAACCATGCTTTGTCTCAATTGGGCATGAGTCGCGATATCGGACAGCTTAGATAACGCTCACAGGGTCGATGACCGTGGCGCGATGGGGCTAACGATGCCCTCAGCACAGGGTAAGGGCATCGTAGACGAGCGCTAGGCCGCCACGCTAGACTCCAAAGCCGCAATCATCATCGCCTTAGTCAAGTCGCGGTTCTTGCCCCGTGCATTTTTCCACCGAATCCCGACAGCGGTACATTCCCGACGGAGTTGTGCGGTGGTCATAGTGCAATAGTTCAATGCCTCCACGTCTGCCCCATCCACGTCCTGGACATCCGGCAGAATGGCCTCAATCGCGGTAATAGCCAAGTCTACCCCGGTCATCTCGGCAGCAACCTCCAGCAGTTCAGCCAAGCTAGGCAAATCGTCTACGGATTCGGATGGGGCCAGAGCAGGGCTCATCTGGTCATCCACCCAATGCTGAACCAGAATGCGGGCCGTCTGACCGAGGGCAAACGCAATCACAGCCCCGATGTAGAGACACCACACCGCAATCTTGATCGCCCGTACCGTGCGGGGATGAGTGAGCAGGGCATAGATGCGATGCACATCACGACGAGCCTTGCGGTAGCAGAGGTGAGCGGTATCAACGGCGCTGTTGGCGGTAATCGACAGAAGATCGAAGTAGGACAAAGCTTGCATGGTCGTTAATCCCGTGTAGAGGTTGGGGTTTGGTTTGGTCTTGGCCGCTGTTCAGCCCGTCACCCGACTTGGTATCCCGCTGGGGGGCGGTGCTGTGATGTGGGGCGGTGGGGTGTGCCCGTCACAAAAATCAGTATGCCCATGATATTTTGAATTGTCAACCCCTGGCGCACACCATTCTGGCTAGGGTTAACTCCTGCACCTTGATCTGTGAGCGATGCCCTACAACCCCCGTAGTCGTGACAACTTGAAGCCTCGTAAGCGCTATTACGAAGAAGCGAAAAAACGCCATGAGGTCATGGTGACACCTGAAGGCTGGGACGGGTTTAAGGCACTCGCCACAGCCCACGGTCTATCGGCCAGTGAGTTGATCGAGCAACTGGGACGAGGGCTGATCGAGATCGAGGGCACTCAGGACGATGGGCGGAGGGACGAAGGTTAAGGCCATGGGCCTTGCAGGGCCAAAAATGCACAAGACCTGGAGTTAATCTGCTAGCGGATCTCCGCCATTTGGCTTAGGATCGCGAGACCAAGCCCCGTTTGGGGCACACTAACTCTAGCGAAACCACTCAAGAGACTTACGAGAGCGACCCCATCCAGCAGCGCTAACTGGGTGGGGTTTTGTGTCAGGCTATCGACGTAGCTGCTCTAGAACGGCATTCACCCGTCGCTGCTGGTCGGCAGGCACATTCATGGGTGGCCCACCCTTGGCTCTGCGACTGGCATCAAGCGCTGCGGTACGGGCGGTGATGAGTTGTTGGGGGTTGGGGTCTGCGGTGGGCAGTTTATCGACAAAGCGCTTACCCGCATCGGGGGATTGGGTATACCCGTCTAACGCCGCAACCAGGGCCGCTTGGGATAGGGGTTGCCCAAACTTAGCCTGCGCTTGAGATTGGATGTCCTTTTCAGCTTGGCGTAGGGTGCCTAGCCAAGACTGGTCAGCAGCTTCCGTCGATGGGGCGCAGTGCTGATAGGAGAAACTGCCTTGATTCTGGCACCGTCCCTGCCAACCTGGATCGCGATGGCCGAAGAAGGCTTGAGTGGGGTTGCCGTTGGCGTCGCGGGTTCCTTCGGCTCGTCCAATGGCGCGTTTGAGGAGGTCATCGGATAGGGATTGACCTGGTGCGGATGCGGATGCGGATTTAGCCTCGTTCCGCTGGATGGACTCCTTAGCCCAGGTCTGCGGATTCACCCAGGCTCCGTTGCGCTTGATTTTCCAGTCCAGGTGCGGCCCGGTGCTGACGCTATCGGTCGGTGAAACTTTGGCCACCATCTGCCCAGCCGTGACGATATCGCCCACCGCTACAGTGATGGAATCAACGTGAACCAGTTGATGCTCCACCGCCCCTTGCCAGTCGGTGCCCTGAATGTGAACTTGATAACTTGCTCCATTGGTGGATGTGCCAATCTTACGAATCGCACTGACGTGGCCCGCGATGGGACTAGCGACATCGGCCCCGGCACAGCCCCCGACTCGACAATCAAAGTCCACGCCACCATGGGGGCCATAGCGGCGTTGGTTGCCCGTTTCAGGCCCAAAGCTTTGACCAAAGGCAGGCTGGTAGGCCACTAAGTCTTGCAACGACTTCCCGACGATAGGCGAGGCGAAGGTTTGGCTAGCAGGATTGATAATGGCGGCACGTCGTAAGGTCAGGCGTTCGTTGGTGTCTCTATCGAGCATGACCCAGGCAGAGGCACCAATAACGGCCACGCAACCGAGCTTGAGCGCCACATCACCTGCCTGAATTACCGTGCCAATCACCCAGCGCCAGGTGGGCGGCAGCTCGCTCCAGTGGGGTTTGTGTTGGCTAACGTTGGAGTTCTGCACGAGTTACGGTTCCTTCCTGTACAGTGATGTCAATGGCTAACCCATTGGTCAGTAGCCAGCGGTACCCCCCTTCCCCTAGGGCACAGGCCGGAGTACCCAGGGCAACCAGCGTAATGACTTCGGACTCACCTACTAAGGCCCGTCGTAGGTCGCCCAAAGCCGCATCAAGGTTGAACGAATTGGGATTCACGTCGGTGCATCCTGCCAACCTAGGGTCATCGGTGGCCACCCGGCGAGCGTCACGGTCGGCCCTATCTCGGTAAGCATTGAAGGCGTTACGACCATGGTGAATAGGATTCCAGAGCTTGCCCCGCCCTGGCTCTAGCAAATCCAAAAAGGCTATCCCTGCTACAGCCAAGGCGAGGATGGCGAGGTGGCGGGTTCTCATTCTGCAACCTTCACCGCACGGGTGTAGGGCCGCACTTCGATGGGTTGACCGATGCGTTCTTCCCCGGTCAGCACCTTGTGAGCGCTTCCAGCAATGCTCTGAGTCGGCACCACCAACATCGCCCCGAAGTTGGTGCCCGCGACGACCGGATTCCAGATGTCGCCATTGGCTTTGACGGCGTTGCCTTGCAGGATGTTGAGTCCAGCCGCCAACACAAACAGCCCACCCCACACCGAGATGAAGGCACCGCCCATCGTTTGCAGGGGATAGTTCCGTAGGCAGCTTAGGCCAGAGCGCAACACTGGAAAGATGCTCCAGGGGTCGGTGGCAGGCGTAATCACAAACACGGGCTTGCGCTTACCTTGGGTCGCATCAAACCAGCCCCCGTCCTGGATGTTGGACTGCATCGTATTGCGAGGGGCAAGCTGGATAGAGCTGCGCCCTACCGGGCTAGGCGTAATGTCAATCACTTGGGCATCCATGGTCTGAGGGCTACGGGCGGGGGTAATGGCAGACGATGCGGGCTTATTCATGAGTGGAGTTCTCCTCGATGATGGATTTGATGCGGTCGTACAGTTCAGCCCCCTGCTGGTAGCGCTGGCCTTTGTAGCCCAACACATCCTTGATGATTTGGCTACGAGGCATCCCCTGGTGCAGGGCATTGGTTACAGCCAAGATCAGGGCCAAATCGGGGGTATTTTGACCCTCGACGAACTCGCTAACGGGCGTTTGGGGTAAGGCTACAGCTCCCGTGTGGTCTGCGGTTGGGGGATGTTCAGGCTGAGTTCGATGGGCATAACCCAGTTCTTCGGGTTCGAGTTTCGGCACTTCATAAGCCACCATCGGCAACCACTCGTCCAGGGCACTGTGGTAGAAGACGGCACCTTTGGGGCTGAATGAGCGCTCGAAGATGGCAGGGTCATCGATGGCCGGGATGGTCTTATCCGAGGCCCGCAAAGATTCCAGGTGCCCCTGGCTGGTGGGAGTCTGCAAGGTCAGCAGGTCGAAGGTTGAGCGCATCCCACCACTCACTCCAATATCCCCGACGAGGCTGGATTGGGTCATGGCCCACAGCGCCCGGTCGTCCGTCTCGCCTGAGGACAACTCCATGACGAGTTGAGGCTTGAGGAACGCCTCATACCAGGTCTTGAACGTCACCTTGAGCATGGCCAGTTCGTCAATGATCAAGACCTTGGGCCGCTGCGGGATTTGTCGCCACGCAAAGATAAAGTCCTGCATCTGTTCCTGCGTGGCCTCGATAGCTTCCTTGGTTTCGAGTTCATCGGCCATGAACCCCAGGACGTTATCGGCATCGGCCCAATAGCCCCGTTCCTTGGGATGATACTTGGGCTGAATCACCCACACTGCCGCCCCCTTAGCCTGGGCTTGGCGGTAGGCATGGGCAATCGTGACCCCTTTCCCCACCCTGGGGTTGGCGCTAATGAGGGTGGGTCTGAGGCGTTGGGCCAGGATAGCGGCAGGATTACCGACTCGGTAGCGGTCGGGTTGACTTCCGGTGGGCATCGGAACTTGCCCGTCCCAGGCAGGGGCAACCGGAGCAGGCACGGTCTGTCGAATGGCCACCGCAGGCGCTTGCCCTTTCATGGCCCAAGCTAGGCCAGACCCCACCGAGGTGAGCCCCAACACCAACGCCAAGGGCAGGTAGGGATTCGTCACCCGGTACTCGATCTGCCCCCCGTTAGCAAAGGTTTCTAAATCAGCAGGGGTGAGATTCGAGGCTGGACGCTGCACCCCACAAAACACGCCCAACGCCGCACTTCCAAGGGCGGTATAGAGTAGGGCGTTACCGTCAAGTGTCATCGGATGAACCTCCACAGCAACCGCTGGGCAAACTTCACCACAGCCAAACTCAGCAGCAGCGCCCCCCAGGCCAGCAGCAGCACTGCCAGTAGGGGGATGATATGGCTCAACACCTTGATTAGGGCCAAACCCACAAACCCGGTTAGGGGCACCACCACAGCAGCGGCGAGGAGGGTTTCGGGGCTCTGTTGGTTTAGCAGAGCGAGTACCAGGCAGACTAGGTTAGCGACGAATCTCATGGGCCTTCACCTCCTGCGATAGGCTGTGCAGTCGTTCATGGTGTTGGGCGATGTTCTCGATGGCGATGACGGCCAAGTTCATCGGTGGGTCTTGGGGCAATGCTGGCAACGACCGGGCCAACTCCACCGCATTGACTCGAAACAAGGCCGCCTGGGCTCGGCCCCAGTCTCGTTCGCTCTTGGCCAGGTCGAGTTGAGCTTGGGCATCTCGTTGGTAACGGTTTAGAGGACAGATGAGTTGTTGTTGGTAGCAAGAATCCGTAGAGAGTCGCACAGCCCGTTCCGCTTCGGTGCGAAACCGATAGGCTTCATTCTCTAGCACTGAGCGGGCAACGTCCTCCAGCACCATCCGGGAATCGTGGTAGTTGCCCTCCATCCTGGACTGGCCAGCCGCGAGGACGTTATCCACGTTAGGGCCTGGGGTCTGGCTTTGGTAGATGCCCTCAGTACCGACTCTGGCTGATTGGGCCAAGGCAACCACCACTCCGGCCACAGCTACGACAGACAGGCCACCCACCGCCCAGTAACGACGATTCTGCCACCACGGCAAGGGGACAAGGTGGATATTCTGAATCGGGCCTTCGGGGGCGGTTTCAAGGCGTTCAGTGCGATAGTTCAGCGAGACAGGGGGCGGTACGTTCATGGCGGTGCATCCTGTTAGTAGCGCTGGGCAGTGGCCAGCATTCTGAGGTTGTCGATGTTGTCTTCGGTCGGCTCAATCCCGTAGCGTTCTAGGGCACGGGCTATCCAAAATTCGTCGGTATCCTCCCCCAGCCGTTGCAGCCAAGCGAGGGCTTCGAGGAATTGGCGCGTCATCACACGTCCTCCACAAAGCCAGGGCAGCGGCTCATGTCGGCATCGATGAAGTTGTGGGCGTTGCGGCAATACTCAATCACGGCGGGATGATTCGCTAGGCGGCAAAACCCGTCGGGGCCATCGTCAGAAAATTGGCAGCAATCAAGGCAGGTTTTGGGGTTGGTGGTAGTCATGACTAAAAGCTCCTAATTCTTGGCGAGGCGGTGCTCAGCGAACTCTAATGAGGCAAGGCCACTCAGGCGGTAATACCAAGTGCCGGACTCAGAATCCCAGCGGAAACTGGTGATGGCTCCGGTGTGGGGGCCGTAGCCCGTCTGGACGGTGCAGGTGGCCCCTATCGGAAACTGCGGGATGGGCATGACACTTTCCTAGTACACGGAACTACAGCAAACGGTGCGGACGAGGGACTCCCAAAGCTGGTAGGTCTGGCCGGGATGAATCGGGTACAGGGTAAAGGCGTATCCTAGGCACTCCCAGGGCGCAAAGGGATGGGCGCGAGTCAGTTCAAATTCCTCGTAGCCCTCAGGTTCCGTTAACGCGCCCTTAGGAGTGCGGCCTTGTAGATAGGTGGTGACGGTGACATGTTGCATGGCAAAGTTCCTATCCGTGGCTGGGGTCTAAGGCATTGATTCGTTCGGCAAACCAGGGCGCAAGTTCGCTGTCGATCTCGCAGGTATCAACCCCCGTTCGCAGCAGGCCGCGCAGTCGTTCGAGGTCATGTTCTGTGAGTTCGCCCTGGGCTTCAGCCACCTCCAGGCATTGGCAAAAGACTTGCTCTAGGGTGAGGTCAGTCATCGTGACTCATCCTCCAGCGTGGCGATGAACTGTTCAAAGTCGGCGTAGCACTCGGCCTCAAAACCGTCCTCGCTGCAATAGTCCCCAGCCTCCCAGTACCAAAGACCAAAGATTTGGGCCTGTTCGTAACATTCACGAAGGTCGTCTTGAAGGCTCATGCGGGCCACCCCTCAGAAACCCAGCCCTCGGTGGGATGCCGATAGCCCTGGGGGTTAGGGGCAAGGCGGCGGGCAATCTCAGCCTCAGTAGGGGTGAGGTGGCCTCGAATCACAAAGGGCTCACGGGCCGGGATCACAAGCACAACGATGGGCAGGGGTTCATCTAGGTCGAAGGTTTCAAACCGATTCAGGGTCATGGCTCAAGTCTCAAAATAACAACAGCGCCAGCAACATCCCGGCGAGGGCAAGGGCAATATAAACCCCTACAGATGAGGGTTTTCGGCAGGCTGTTGCGGCTTTCCCATACCCATCAACTCCTGGAAACGCGCTTCGGTAACTCGGGTCGCCGTGGTTTGCCGCTCGGTCAGAAGTTTGCTTTCCATCGCGCTGATCTGGAGCTTGACCTTGGCCTCGGCCAACATCCGGTCTAGGGTGGCCTGGTCTTTTTCGGCTTGGCTCAAGACGTCTCGCTGCTGGGCAATCTTGCTTTGCATCGCCACGTCCGCCGCCTGGATTGCCATCTGGGCCACGCTAACCAGGGCGCTAGTATCGGTCGCCTGTCCCGCTACGCCATCAAAGAATTTGACCATCGCGGCAGGGTCAAACCCCTCTGGCAACCGGGCTTCTCGGTAGTCGGTCGCCTTTAGTTCGCTGCTCTGGAAGAAGTTGGCGGGCACAATCTCGGCCTCCATCGCTGCGGCTGCGGCCTGTTGGGGAGTATCCAAGAAGTAAGCGCTTGCGGCCCTCACCATGTCAGGCGTTAGCCCATTGCTGGTATCGAATCCCTCGGCCTTGAGGAACTTGTGAACACTGCCTTTAGAAAGCTCATAAGTCCTGCAAAAACTGGAGAGAGAGATGTTTTCAACCATTTGAGAACCTCGTCTGAACAAAACCCGTTCACGGCTGAACGGCTGATAAAAACTAGGGGTCTGTGCCCTTGGTGAATCAGCAGTGGCCCACAAGGCACGTTCTATGGACTGTTCACTGCTGAACGCAGTTATAACATATTTAAGATATAAATTAGTATCTTTAGGATATACTTCAGGCATATAAAGATGTCGTTTGTTTAGGAGTCACTTGGAATGCGTACTATTGAGGCGTACTCAATGAGCCAAAAACCTGTGTCAAAACGAGTTCTGGTGACACTGCCTGATACTGTTGCCGCTGACCTTGAAGCGTGGGCTGAGTATCAGGGACGCCCTACTGCCAACCTAGCCGCATTCCTCATTGAACTTGGCCTCAGGCAAGCTAAAGCCAGCGGTGAATTTAAGACCTTGGAGGGCACCACAAAATGACTGCCAACGACAAAGCCCAACGCGCCACGGTGCAGATCGGCTCGTTGTCGGTCGATGGGTTCCAGATGCCCGATGGTAGCTACCGGATGAGCCAAACCAGTGCGGCTGATGCGGTGGGAATAGGACGACAGAACGTGTCAGACTTTTTGCGTTCAAAAGCCATCAAAGCCTTACTGGGAGAGGGTTACACGGGTCAGATTTTTGAAGTAGAGGTTGAAAACACAGAGCAGCGTAGAGGCCAAGCTCGGATCAATGCCATCCCGATTGAGGTGGTCATTGCCTACTGGCATTGGCAATCACACCGGGGCAATAAACAAGCCCTACAACTTTGCATTGCTCTAGCCACTGAAACCCTAGAACGGCGTTTTGACGCGGCCTTTGGCGTTGAGCGTAGCGAGTCTGACCGTAACCTCCTCCTAGCCCAACGCCTGCAACAGACCGAATCGGCCCTGTCGCTGTTGGGGGAAGCTTACGCCGAACCCGACCTCTTGAGGATGGAGGTTGAGCATCTCCGGCAACAGTTGATAGCTGCGGGTCTAGAACCCTGGCGGAGTCCTGATGAGGTCAGTAACGATGGCTAGTCCCAATGCACCCTTTTCCATCCTTGAGGCCACTTCAGCCCGATTGGCCATCATCACCCGGTCGCTCGATTGCACGGCAGTCGCAGTCGAAGCCAACAGCGCCCAGGTGGCCAGCCTCAGCGTGTCCATCACCCAACTAAAAACCGCCAAAATGCAAGCCCAACACGTTGAGCGGCGGATAGGCGTGGCAGCAACCTTACTGCCACGGGAGGCGTAGCCATGACCACCCAAGACAAGGCCCAACGCGCCACGATGCAGATCGGCTCGTTATCGGTCGATGGGTTCCAAATGCCCGATGGTAGCTATCGGATGAGTCAAACCCAGGCGGCTGAGTGCATTGGCAAGCCTGAAATTAACGCCCGACGGTTTTTAGACTCAAAGGGCATCAAAGCCTTACGGGGTAAAGGTTATACGCCCGACAGTGTGGCAATTGATTCGATAGATCAGAGTAGAGGTCAATCTAGGGTCAACGCGCTACCCCTGGATGTCATCAGCGCCTATTGGCTTTGGGAAGCTTCTAAGGGAAATCAGCAGGCCATCGCCCTCTGCTATGCCCTCATGGCTGAAACCCTAGAGCGACGCTTTGATGCCGCCTTTGGCGTTGAGCGTAGCGAGTCTGACCGTAACCTCCTCCTAGCCCAACGCCTGCAACAGACCGAATCGGCCCTGTCGCTGTTGGGGGAAGCTTACGCCGAACCCGACCTCTTGAGGATGGAGGTTGAGCATCTCCGCCAGCAGGTTATCGACCTCGGAGGACAACCCTGGCAACTTCCTAGCGAGGACACCCTGAATGACTAACCCACCAGCTATGACGGCCCTGTTGCAAGTCATCACTGTCCGATTCACAACCGGGCCTGGATGATCAATACTGGTGGGGATGTGATAATGGCGCTGGCCGTTGTCTTCTATCTTTCGTCACAAGGATCTTCCGTCCCTTAGGCAGAGGTGCATCCCTTGGAGCGATCCGGTAAACTAGGCCAAATACAGGAGGTGATAATGATGTGAACCGATTGGAACGAACCCTTTAAAAGGCAAAAACGATAGCTCTTCCGTGACAAGAAAACCGCTATCGCCTTGCTGACCTATTGAGAACACGCCACAGGGACGTGCCGGAGTCGTTCGTTTAAACAATTCCCCATCATCATAGCTGACTCAGATCAGTAGCGCAATAGTGCGCCCGTTTTGTTGCGCCTACCTTCTGAAATCGGGGAATCCCTGAGTTTTCAATGCCTTGGCCGATTATCGCCCCTCTGAATCTTCCCTTCGGGCCAGAAAAATCTATCTTCTGGACGAGGCTTCCGTCAGACCGGGGATGGCTACCCGCATTGATTTCCACCACGTTTGTCAACCCGCGCCATGGCCATTAGCGGCGGGGCTCTCTTCTCTTGTAACCGCACCGTCCTCGCCGGAACGTCTGGGCATGGCGGCGATGCATGGTTCATCCTCTCGGCACTGGCGGGACACCGAGGGAATAGAGGGAACAACCGCCCACCATGGCGCGAACTTAGACCCACAAGTCTCATCATGAACACTCTTTTTGGTCTCTCTCCACGGTTTGACGTCGGACTTCACGCCAGGAATGGTTTGTTCGCCTTCGGCCACCTCTCCTCTCCCATGGAGCTATCCATTGCCGCCCTATTCGTTGAGGTAGTGCGATGAAAACAGCACACCTCCATGAATGGCAACAATCCAAAGTATGGCCTGAACTGATTACCGCTAACGTCAGCAGCCTTGCAGGTGAGGCCGTCCTCGAATGCCTGGTGGGCGATAAGCTCGCAGGCTTTGGGGGCTGGTCTCAGCAGTACGTGACCGGGCCAGTGAACCAGGTGCTACGTCGCTACGAGCAATCGGTGAATGGCGGTTGGTGGGTCTCAGGACTTGACCCCCTCAACGACTGGGCACCCCTCGACTGGGGCCAGTTCAAGGCTGATACTCCCGACCTCGACCACAAAGGTAAGGCTAAGAAGTACAGTTCCCCCGAAGGCCAAAAGCCACGGGCGTTGTTTCTGAAGGTGTCCTGGCGCGTGGGCTTGAAGATTGCAACGCGCCATGGCTATGGTCAAGCCTACCGTCAACGGATGCGGACAGCCCTCGGAGACACCAGGAGCTTACTGAGTGCCGTCAAAGCCATGGATGAGGGCTTCTGGGCCTGGTGGCTGTCCATTCCAGAGGCTCCCATCCTGATTACTGAAGGGGCCAAAAAAGCAGGCTGTGCCCTCAGTGCGGGCTATGCGGCCATCGCCCTGGTGGGGGTCAATGCGGGCTATCGGGTCAAAGATGCCCTAGGCCATCCCTGTCCCCCGGAACTGGTCGAGGATGTGAAGGTCATCGCTACCCCAGGCCGCCCGGTTTACCTCGCCTTTGACCAAGACACCAAAGCGACGGCAAAGCGACGGGTGACGGGCGCACTCTTTCGATTTGGCGGGCTGTTGGCCGCCGCAGGCTATGTGGTACAGGTGGTGGCATGGTCAGCGACTCAGGGCAAAGGTCTCGATGATCTGGTCGCTAACGCAGGCGCTAAGGCGTTCCACCGAGCTATCGACCAGGCACTTAGCCTCGACGAATGGCGGCTCAAAGTGGCCCTCGATAATGCCTTGGGAAGTCTGCTGCCCTCGATGCAGGTCAACACCCGTGACCTCGATACCCTCGATGCCGCATCCCTTCCCCAAACAGGCATCATTGCCCTGCGTTCGGCGAAGGGTACGGGCAAAACCAACCTCATCGCTGATTTAGTGGCAGACGGAGACACCACCCTCGCCCTCGGACACCGCATCGTGCTGATGCGTAACCTCTGCCGACGGCTAGGGGTCAACTATCGAGGCGACCTCGACCGACTCAAGGGCGAGTTCATAGATGGGGACGGCTACACCCTCCGTATTGGCGGTTGTGTGGACGGCACCTTACTCGCCATTGACCCGGAGAAGTTTCGCGGCTGCGACCTGATTCTCGATGAGTTTGTGCAGTTGATGCGGCACCTGCTCACCAGTTCTACCTGCAACAAAGACGGCGCACGGCCTGTCCTCTTGGCCCGATTCACCCAACTGGTGCAGGCGGCTAAGCGCGTGATTGTGGCCGATGCCGACCTCGATAAACCCTGTCTCGACTACCTGGCCCACCTGCGGGGGGAAGGGGCAACCCTCTGGCTCTTGGTCAATGAGGCCAAGGTCGAACCCTGGCCCGTCACCTTCATTGAAGCCCCAGACGCCAGCGCCATTACCGCTCGACTCCTCGAAGCCGTCCAGGCCGGACAGCGGGTCTTCATCGCCACGGATTCTAAGGCAGGCAGTAAGCGCCTCGACCGCTTAATCAATGACCTTGAAGCCGCTCGGCTGAAGGTGCTGCTGCTCAACAGCGACACCAGCAGCGGTGAGCTAGAAAAAGCCGTCATTATGGATCCTAATACCACCATCACCGACTATCCCGTGGTCATTGCTACGCCCAGCATGGGCACCGGAGTCTCCATTGAAGTCGAACACTTTGACCAGGTCTACGGCCTGTTTTGGGGAGCCAGCAGCACCGATGCCGACATGAGCCAAGCCCTGGCACGAGTGCGCCAACCCGTTCCCCGTATCGTGTGGTGTGCCAAGGGTGGTCGTAACTTTTCTAAGGTCGGTCGGGAGACTAACTCAATACGACTCAAGAAGCTACTCCAGGACAAAGCCACCGCCACTGCTCAGATGACCGCCGCCAGCCTGGGAGCCCTGACCAATCACCTCACCGACTACGACTGGCTCAACCCCCACGTCCACCTCTGGGCCACCCTCGAAGCCCAGCGCAACCGCTCAATGCTGTCCCTGCGCTCAGCCCTGAAGGTGCGGCTGATCCATGAAGGACACCAGGTCACGATTGAACGACTCGACACGCACCAGGAGGCTAAACGACAGATGGCTGAAGCGCGTCTCCAAATCAAGGCTTCTGAAGCCAGAGCCACCGCATCGGCAGTCAACCTCACTGCCACCCAGGCCAAAGCCCTGGAGACCGCCGAACACCTCGATACCGACGAACGACTGGCCCTAGACAAATGGCACCTCGCCGAGTTCTATGCCATTCCCCTCGATGCCGTCACCGCTGACCTGGTGCTGCTCGACAATCACGGTCGCTATCGAGGCCAGTTACTCGAACTTGAAGCCTTCTTGTATCCCGAAACCGCCAGCGCTGCCGTGGTGCGTTCGGTAGAGCGACAGGCCCAACACCATCTCGGCCTGTGTCCCTGGGATATTTCCACAGCAGAACTCAGGCGACAGGTCAGGGTGCGACTGGGCCTAGAGGAGTGGGTAAACAATCCTAACGAATGGTTGAGCGACGATGACACCCTGGCTCAGTTTGCGGCTCAAGCCCTGGCCCTGGCTCCCCAAGTCAAAGCGGCGCTGAATGTGTCGCTCAAGCCAGAGATGCGGCCCCAGCAAATCCTCGGCCAACTCCTTGACCAGATGGGCCTGCCCACCACGTCCCGGCAGACCCGACAAGGCCACCCAAAACGCATCCGCATCTACCAGATTGACCCCGACGCTAAGGCTCAAGCCCTGGCCATCCTCAACCGTCGGGCCGAACGGCGGAACGGCAGCGACCATCAAGCCTCAACCTCTGACACACCCCCGATGGTTAATGACCATACATGGAGGGGTTGTGACACCTTGAACCTCCCTAAAACCGATGATTCGTGGGTCGGGCAGCACGTTCGGTGGGGCAGTTCCCTTGGCCTTTGGCGGGTGCTGGACACCGAAGGCGATAGCGCGACGATTCAACTCCAGAATCCCATCGTGCAGACGGTTCGCACCGTGCCCCTGACTGACCTGATAGCCCTAGATTTGGCGGGATAAGGCCCGCTGACTCAACTGCATGGAAACTCCACAGGCTTCGGATCTCGTGGGGGCACTTTAGGATGGAGCGCAAGCGGTAACGTTCTTTAGGGCTTGTGAATTAGGACGGTGGAGGCGATGACCGAGCCGAACTATGACCCCGACCAATGGCAAGAGTGGTTTTGGCAACGGGGCGACTGTATCTATGCCTGTGCGCTACGCCAGAATCTCTTTGGTGAGTGGGTGTTGCTACGAAAGTGGAGCGGTCGCCGCACGGGTAAGGGGTGCCAGCGGGAAACGTTGTGTGCTGACTTTGAAGATGGACAGCGGTTGATGCAGAACATCCTCAAGCGCCGTCGCTATCGAGGGTATGTCCTTGATGGGCACTCTGGAGTGGATCCGTCCTTGGGTGAATTAGAGTAAAGTTCGGATTTGGTCTAAGGTTTGGTTGGCCTCATAGCCTCGACTGGCTACCCTCATGCAGTCTACATTCTGTAGGGTTTGTCCCATCTTTTTAAGGATCTATCGGTGGCGAAAAATAGGAACTCAGTTCCTATTTTTGGAGGTAGCTTCGGCCCTTTCTTCCCTGGGACTTTACGAATATGGCGGGTCTCGGCCCGCTAGCGACCGCTAGCCTAGGGTCTTTTCACCTTGTTGAGGCTAGCCACGGGGTCCCTTATGGCTCAGGCATCATAATCGCTTCTACCGTATCCACTACAGTATCGAACTCAGTTCCAGGAGCGTCGGTCAACCTCCCATATCTTGGAGTTCCTCTAAGCTCATTTGCACCTGTATCAGCCATTCGGGCAACTGCTCGTCTAAGGATTGGTTAGCCTCATAGCCTTGACGGGTCTCCCTCAGAGCTTCTAGCTCCTGGAGAGCCCGTTCCATTTTCCGGAGAAGCTGACGACGGCAAAAAATAGGATCTGAGTTCCTATTTTTGGAGGTGGATTCGGCCTTCTCTTCCCCAAGCACTTTGCGAACGTAGCGAGTTGAGACCCCGATAGCAACAGCGAGGGCTGGCCCCAGTGCCTTTTCTCCTTTTTTAGGACGACCACGGGTCTCCTTATAATTTAGGCTTCGTAGGCGACTGGCCAGTTTTTCAATCTGGTCACGGGAATAATTGACCCGCTTTTCATTTTCTGCCAGCTCGACTTGCAGAGCTTTTTCTGGATCAGCCCCCGCATCAAAGGGCATGATTCGGACGGGCACGAGGTCATCGGCAAAGTGCTCCGCAAAGTGCTGCGGCTGATGGGTTTTGAGATGGGTGATGGCCGCTAAACGGTGTCCCCCAGCCAGTAGGACGTTTTGGTTATCAATCACCAATGGCTCAATGAGTCCGAGGGCCGCAATGGACTCGGCTAGCTCCTGGACATGGTTGGGCCGAAGTGGGCGAGTATCGGTTTCTCGCTGCCGGATTTGTTTAAGCGCCAGGAGCGAGCGCCGACCGCGATCTTGTTGTGCCTTGGTTTCGGCTAACTGATCCTGTTGATGAATCGCGCCTGCCGTATCTACCGCACTGCTGAAAACATTCGTTGCATCCCTACGTTTCCTAGGCATTCTTGATCCACTCCGCAATTTTCTGTAAATCCTCGGCTCCTTTGCACTTATGGTCATACTCCATGAGCGGCACCCGTTCGGCACTGGCCCAGGCCAAGGTCGTATCTTGGCGAACGACCATGCGCTGAGTGTTTGGGTAGGCCGAGGCCAGTTGTGCATCCAGAGACTGATCCATGGAGCGACGTAAATCAATCATGCTGAGGATTAAGGCATAGCGTTTGGAGCCTCGTCGCCCTTTTTGCTGTCGCGCATTCAGTTCATTGATAACTCGCCCGGCCCCCATCACCGCCAAAGGATGAGCATTCGTGCAGACCAGCGTGGTATCGGCGGCCACCCATCCTAAACGTTCGAGGTACTCAACCCCAGGTGGGCAATCAAAGAGAATCACGTCGTAGTTCAATACATCAACCGCATCCGCTAAATCTTCAGGGTCTGAGGACTGAACCCCGTAACTAGTTAAATCAGGGCCGCCTGGAAGCACATGCAAATTCTCCAGGGCTTCAACGGGCATGGGGAATTGTCCTAACAGCAACTGGGCTGTGCCTGCCGCTGTAGGGTCGGTGCCTAATACATAGGCCGTATTGGACTGGGGATCGAGGTCAATGACCAGTACCCGTTGCCCTTGGCTTGCAAACACAGAGGCCAACCCACAAGCAACGGTTGTTTTCCCTACGCCGCCCTTCCGACCACTCACTGCAATCTTATACACCATGGCTTTTGTCCTAACTCATCTTCAACGAAGCTGTAACGGTCATCTTTAGTTCTGTTTGCTGGAGGGGATATCCACTGAAAGCAGAGGCTCCTGACCTGCGGGCCTCCAACCTTGGCCTAGGTTGATACCGAGGGCTTGTCGCCAGCTATCAACCGGATGGCGTTGGCGCTTGGCCCGATTGCGATGCTTTTTTATCCTATGTCGCCAGCCTTCGGCCATGTTGCTATCCCCTGCGGGTAAGTCAATCTACCCCAGTCACAAAAGCTGGGCCAGAGTACTCCCAAGAGAGTGTAGAGCATCTTCAAGTCGATAAGAACGATGACGAAGTCACCGTCATCCTCACGCTCAGATCAACAGGGCTATCGCCCAGGGTGAGATGTCCTTTTACCATCTCACCCATGACCCACCCCTCCAGTCAAACCCAACCCCTGTCCCCAGCGCTTGACCTGGCCCTATTTGAGTTGCTGGCCACCCTCGAAACCTTTAGCGATGCTGACTTTAACGCTCACTGGACGAACCTAACGGAAGCAGAGCTTCAGCAGGTCGCGCTTATCCTGCTTCAAGCCCTGACGGTCAACCTCAACGGTAAGCAGGTGGCGGGGGCGTTGCGCCAAGTCAGGCCGTCCCCCCATCCCCTACACTAGGGTCAACGTCAGTCAGGCCGTTGACTTATGCCGACCCTCCATCAAGCTTTTCTGCCCACCGCCTGGGATGAGTGCGAAAGCGCTATCGCCCAGCGAGACCAGAGCGCGGCCCAACTCAGGGCTGAAGGCTGGGTCTGCACCTGCCTCACCCTTTACCGGGTTACAGATGGAATGCCCGTGTATGTGGTGGAGGTGAATCCGGCAAGCCTTGACGTGGGCCGGGAGCGCTCCTCAAGGCCAGCGCGTCTCCCTAGCCCGAGCCGTCGTCCTCTGATATCTCACGGCTAAACCAGTGCAGGGTTCAAGGCTAGTAGGCTTTACGGAATACCTTGCTAACAGCGAGTATCGACTACCTTCCAGCCGCCTAGCCATGCGAAAAGAGGTAGGCCCTTAACCTCAAGGTCTAGCGTCAGCAAACGATTGTCCAACCCAGTCCATCCTAAACGCTTGGGTGTCTACGCAATCTGGATGGGAGGTTGCAGAGATTGCCTATCTCTCTCTGCTAATGCCCCTGTCATGTTTGCGTCATGGTTGATTGATAGCCTACGGATGTTCTTGAGGTACTACATAGAGACGAGTGATGATGAATCCTATCGCGAAGGCTGCCCTAGTGGCTGATAATCTATCTAAAACTATGGCTATGCGGGGCATTGTCTAGGAATTCTAATCGAATAGCAACTCGCCTAAGACTCTAAAGCTCATTTCAACTCCTTTTGCAGATAAGAAAAGTAGGAGTTAACGAACTTTGGATCAATGGTTGGCCTGGGTTGTTATTTTCGTAGTGCGCGTTTCAAAAAATGTCAAAGTTATGGAAAGAAGGCAATGAGTAATAGAAGTCTTGCGTCAAGAAGTACCTCCTTTAACGGTACTGTTTCTAACGTATGGGAAGATGGCTTTTCTTTAAATTTAGGTAGCCAAATTCTACGAGTGGATAGCTGGGATCTCTATGGTGACTCAACTCGAAACTTCGTATCGATTGGCGATAGGTTAACGGTTTTAGGCGAATTTGATGATAGGGAGTTTGATGCTTCCTCCATCACTCGACAAGGTAACAGGAGTAATCACACAAGCACCCGTGGAGATAGCATCAATGTTGTTATGAACCCTAACCGAATCACCACGATCCTTGGCACTAATGGCTCCGATGATCTTCGAGGTGGTCGAGGAAATGATCGACTGTATGGGTTAGGTGGAGATGATGACCTATTGGGTGGATTTGGAAATGATGTTTTGATAGGCGGGGCTGGAGATGATGATCTTTTTGGAGAGGGCGGGAACGATACCCTGCGAGGTGACAATGGAAACGATGACCTCTTTGGTGGAGCCGGGAACGATATTTTGCTAGGTGGATCTGGAAATGATGATCTCTTCGGGGGAGCTGGAAACGACACCTTGCGGGGTGGCAATGGTCATGACACATTAATTGGTGGCCCTGGTCGTGATATTCTCATTGGCGGTGCAGGCCGCGATGAATTTGTTTTACAACCACGTGGCAATGACATCATCCGAGACTTTCAGGATGGAGTAGATGAACTGTATCTTTCCGGCGGCTTGTCATTTAATCAGTTAACATTGCAGCAGCGGGGGAATGATACTCTCATTTCTGCTAACGGCAACCGTGTAGCTTTGCTGTTGAATATCGATGCCAATACTATTACCATGACTGATCTACAGCAGTTTTAGGTCTTTCGTAAGAGCAAAGGCTAGCTTCATCAAGGGCTACGCCACTACAAGCACTTACAAATCATGTGGGGCTGCTGCAGACTAAATCTAATATCAAATCTGGAAGATATCCCCCTGAACTTAATAGGGTAGCTGTGTTGGCTACCCTATTAATCTGTGAATGCCGTTGCTTTGACGTCATCGATTTGAAAATTTTCTCAATCGGGTTGAGGCGAGAAGAAGCGTGAGCCAAAAGAGTCATGTGCCCGTCGCTTTAGTCTTCTTACCCACGGCCTAGTGCAGGTAAATCATGGGCCAACTCAGCACTACCCCAGTTACCCCTAGACGTCTAGTTTTTGCGGTGGCCTAGATGGGGAGTTGCGCAGCATACGGATTCTTCTCTGCTGGTGAGCCTGTCATTTTTGCGTCATGGTTGGTCGATAGACTACGGGCATTCCTAAATTAAAGCCTGGAGAGTAATCATGCTGAATCGCCTTGTGATGGGTGTCCTGGTAGCGAGCGGACTGGGCGTGGCCCTGGTATTACCCAACCTTAGCTATGCCCAATCCACGCACACGGGCATTGTTGAACGGGTGTGGGAAGATGGCTTTCGCCTGAACACGGGGGAACGCACCCTGCGGGTGGATACCTGGGATGTCTACGGTGATAACACCGCCCGGTATGTCTCGGTGGGCGATGAGTTAACCATCACCGGGGAGTTTGAAGGGCGCGAGTTTGATGCTTTCACCATCACGGGTGCCGCTGCTGGCGCACCTGCCCCAGCCGCCACCAACCGCCCTGCGGACGATATGACAGTTAGCTCTCGCCAATCCTCGACGACCTACAACGGCACCGTTGAACGGGTGTGGGAAGATGGCTTTCAGCTTAATACAGGCGACCGCACCCTGCGGGTCGATACCTGGGATGTCTATGGCGACAACACCGCCAGCTACGTTTCGGCGGGAGATCGCGTTACCGTTACGGGAGAATTTGACGATGGCGAATTCGACGCCTTCACCGTTCGCCCCACCCCCTAGTTTGTTCTTCCTCTCAGTTGAAGCGTTAGTCCATGCGTATCCTGCTAGTTGAAGACGACCCCGCCCAATGCGAGCCCCTTCAAGCGGCGTTGACCCATGCTGGCCATGTGGTTGACGCCGTTGAAGATGGCGGCACCGCCCGCTGGCTGTTGGGCGAAAAAGACTACGACCTGCTGATTTTGGACTGGATGCTGCCCGGAGAGGAGGGAATTTCCCTGTGCCAGCATTACCGTCAGGCGGGCAAAACCGCCCCCGTTTTGATGCTGACGGCCAAAGACACCACGGCAGATAAGGTCATGGGTCTCGATGCCGGGGCCGATGACTATTTAGTCAAACCTGTTGATTTGGAAGAACTCTTGGCCCGCGTTCGCGCCCTGCGGCGACGGTCGCCCCTCTGGTGCGGGGATGTTTTGCAAGGGGCCGACTTGGTGCTGTACCTCGACACCATGCAGGTCGAGCGGGGCAGTCATCGCTTCAAACTCTCCAGCCGCGACTTTCAACTGCTGGAATATCTGCTGCGCCATCCTCGCCAGGTGCTCAGCCACGACCAAATCGAGCAAGCCCTGTGGGAATGGGGCTCTGAACCGGAGAGCAACGCCGTTACGGCCCGCGTCAAACGCCTGCGCCAGCGGTTGCGCCCGTTAGACGCCGACACCTGGATTGAAACGGTCTATGGTGTCGGGTATCGCCTCGACCCTCCTGAGCTTTGACCGATGGCAAACCTGGCCCACCACCTCTCTCAACCTTGGCAAGCCCTGCCGATTCGGTGGCGGGGTGCGGTCATCATTGCCATTCCCGTCACCTGTATGTTCACGGCGCTATCGTCCTTTGCGTGGCTCAAGGCCAGCTTAGCCGAGGATGAAATTTGGATTCAGCACACCCAAACCGTGCGGCTGGAAACGAAATATCTTGCCAACGCCCTGGTGGAGGCTGAAACGGGTGTGCGCGGCTATGGTCTGACTCAGCGGGAGGAATTTCTAGAACCCTACCGCTGGGCACAACTCGAAATTCCGACTTCCCTAGACCGTCTTGAAAGTTTAGTCAGCGACAACGCCGCCCAAGTGGAACGGGTGCAGGAAATCCGACAACTGGTGAATGACAATGTGAGAATTTTTGAGCAAAAATTGACCCTCAATCAAGACCTTCAGCAACTCCCTGCCGAACCCGATACCCTCGTTCCCGCCGCCGAACTCTACGCCTGGTTGGAGGAAGGCAAAGACACCATGGATGCCACCCGTGATGCCATCGACCACTTCATGATGGTCGAAGATACCTTGCTCACCCAGCGCATTCAACACCGAGATCGCTATCAGCAAGGGGCTTGGCTGGTGTTGTGTTTGCTGGCAGTGATGGGCACCCTAGCCGCCTTTTTTGCCATGCACCTTTTCCATCAGCTAGAGCGAGAACTCGCCAACCGTGAAGACCACCTGAAACTCACCAACCATCGACTCGAAACGGCCTGTCATCAACTTCAGCGGTTTACTGCCAACGCCTCCCACGAACTCCGTGCCCCCCTCGCTGCCATTCTGAGCAATGCCCAGGTCGGATTGATGGCGCTAGAAGACTTTGAAGTCGAGCATTGTGAACTGGATGAGATTCAAATCCATGATGTTCGTCCGCGCCTAGAGAACATTGTGAGCCTAACCAAAACGATGGGCACCTTGGTTAACGAACTGCTGTTTTTAGCCCGCCATGAAGGACTACTGGCTCCAGAGGCGTTGAAGCCTGTCAATTTAACCGACCTGGTGGCTCAGATTGCGGAGGATTTTCAGAGCGAAGCCCAAGCCCACAACCTCCACTTTTCATCGCAGAGCCCCGATACCGCAGTTCTGGTCAATGCCGACACCAATTTACTCCGTCAGGCCATCACAAACCTCCTCAGCAATGCCTGCCGATACACACCTGCTGGGGGACATATTCAACTGCGGCTCTGGCAGAAAGAATCTCAAATCATCATTGAGGTTAAAGATACTGGAATCGGTATTTCTGAAGCCTCATTACCCATGATTTTTGAACGGTTTTACCGAGTTGATCCAAAACGCAGTAAAGCCTCTGGCGGGCTAGGGTTAGGGTTGGCTATCGTGCAACAAATTGTGCAGGCCCACCGAGGCCACATTGAGGTGAATAGCCGTCTCGGAGAAGGGTCAACATTTTCTATTCTCTTGAACCCAGAGCCTCAAAGATGACGGTGACTATCCCCAATCAACCCCTCTGAGAACATGCGAGAAAATCTGGCAAGCCAGACCCCAATACCCCAGTCGAGAGTACAAAAAGCTGAGACAAGACGGTGTGCATTATCTCAACGGCTGCCTCAATTCGACCTTAAGATCCGCTAGCGCTGACTTGAGAGGAGTGGGCTCATTCACTTGATGCCAGCCAAGGGCTGGTGTTAGGTGAGTTGAAATTGACTCGAATTTCACCGAAGGCCAGCCAATGGCTGGTGTTGGATGAGTTGATGTTAGTCAAGAGGGACAGAGACCCATGACGTTCACCAATACCCTACCGAAGCGGTTCTACCAACATGCGCTGACTAAGGTCAAACCCTTTGCTGAGAAGAGTGCGTTGATGCTCTTTAATCTGGCGGTTGACCTGGTGGTGGATGCGACCGGACGTGACCAACGCGCCGCAGGTCTAGAGCCCGACTGGTCTAGTCTACGGGAGCAGGCCAAAGACGAGCTGAAAGACTTTGACGAGGCTGAGCTGCGTCAACTTTTGGCGACCACCTTTGGCCTCAAGACCCAGGTGCAGATCTTGGAACGGTTTGGCCAGATGCGGAGCCGCAAGCGTCGAGCCAGCGGTTACGGGAGCCCGACGGCCCAGGAACCTGCGGCCAGCGATGAGCTAGACGATGCCGTTGACGACGACCTCGACGAGGAGTTCATCGACTAGTCACGAACCTCAGCCCAACGGCTCTTACGGGTCGTTGGGCTGATTTTTGGCCACGCCCACCCACCGCTGCGGAAGAGCCAGCGTGGGCTGGTGTCGGGTGAGTTGACCTGACTCATTGACCCAAGGCCAGCTCGTGCTGGTGTTAGGTGAATGGACATTCAAATCAGAGGTAATTCAACCATGGCAACCCAAACTAAAACTCGCCAAGCGACGAAGCCCAGCCTGCTTGCCAGTCTACTTCCCTATGATGAGAAGCTGCGTCTGCGTGAGCTTGCGGTGCTGCGTGACCGAGTGGGGAATGAACTGCGCTCCAAAGCCCAGTTCGAGATGGACGGAGCCACGTTTGATTGGACAGCCTTTAGGGCCCAGTTCCATGCCGACTATGGCGACCTCCCCTTGGCCGACATCCGAGCGAACCTGAAGACCTACTACGGATTCAGCAACGCTCAGGACGTGGCCGATGCCTACGACAAGATGCAGGAATTGCGACGGGCTCGCCAAGCCCAACGCGGCTACTAAGGCCGAAGGCTGACCCAGACCCTAAACGGGAGTTGGGTTGGCCTTTGGCCTTAGCCCACCCACCGTCCCCCAAGCCCAGCGTGGTATCAACCGCTTGCGCTGGGCCGGGGTGATGCATTCAAGGGTTACATCGTGGTCAATCTCATCGAACAACTGAAACAGTTTGACGGACGTGAGACAACCAATCCACAGTTCGAGCGTTTGGTAGACCAACTGTCAACGCTCATCGAAGCGGCCAACCTGTCGGTGGACGACATTCTCGACGCCATCGACTAGCGTAACGGACTCTGCTTAGCCCCCTGGGGTTGGGCAGAGTGCCTGTTAAGCCCACCCACCGCACCCAAGCTCCACCCACCTGAGCCTGGACGGATGCGACTGACGCCAACGTTCGTTGGGCCAGGGGGATGAATCGTGTGAACTGGCATGGAATTCAAACCCTACGGAAACCTGGATATTGCCAGGGTCAAGCGGCCCAGCCTGCATGGATGTCCGCCCACGGTCTCGGCTATCGTGCTGACCCGTGGTGCGGCAGACGCCCTGGCCCAGGTCATGCGCGATTGGCCCGATGCATGGCACCAGCGCTGGCAGGAGGCGTTGCTGGATCTGGTCTATGACTGTCCGTTCAACGTATGGGCAAAGCGGGTTGAGGTCGAGCATCCTGAGTTGGCTCCGGCGGTGGACGTTCTGAATGATTATCGGCTCCCCACCCTGGGCCTGGTCTTTGATGCGGCTGAACTCTCATTGATGCAGCAAATCACCGAAGCCCTTCGCTCTGCCTAACGATTTCTGGCCCGTACCTTGAGGGGTATGGGCCGGGGTCTTTTCCCCACCCACCGCACCCCAACTGGCACATACCCCTTAGTGACCTCACCTTGGCCCCATCGCATTCCCGGACAGAGCACCTTGACTTCAACAGACTCCATCCTCGACCGTCATGTTCAAGTCATCACGGACGCTGACCCCAACCTAAACCCAACCTTGAGTGAAGCCCAACCTAAGCCCGACCTGTCAGCGCACCGTCAGGCCCAACCTGGTACTCCCTTAGCCCCCACCCTGACCCTAGATGGCCCCCAGCTTGCACCTCACGTTCTGTGACTGAACCGTGGATGGCCCTAAGCGTACCGATGCGGGACTGAGTGGGTCAGACCTGAGTCGGGTCGGGACAGTACGGTTCCGCCAACGTACCCTTCGATGCGCTTCTGAGATGAAACGATTTTCAAAGGCCCTTTTCAAGCCAAAATCTGCCTCAAAGTGAGGCCAAAACGAGGCCAAAGTGAGGCCAAGGTGAGGCAGGTCAACCTCAGTGCTAGGCCCAAATCAGGCCCAAATCAGGCCATTTTCGCCATGGGGGTAGGGGTCAAAACCCTGCAAGCCATTTTCTAGGCAAGCAATGCGTTCCTGTGACACCCCCACCCCAAGGGTGCCCCAAGACATGAAAATTCCATTCGAGATCCATTCCGTACCGATAAGTACTGCATAGGAACCCGTTAGGGACAATCCCGACCCCCTAGGGGCAGGCTAGGAACGCTCTCGAACCGCTAGGGGCCATCCTGGGACAGGCTGAGAACGTACTGGGTGAAGCGAGGGGCTGACTCAGGGAGGGTGGGACTGACAATGTCGCTCATCGGGTCTGGGTTGAGTCGGTGGTGATGACCCTCTAGGCCATGGGTTAGCGTCATAGGTCTGGTGCTAACGCTGACTATGGCCAAGACCAGGTGGCGGCAAGAGGGTGCTTTGGCCCTGGCCCTAGTCGAGGTGATGCTGTTGGTGATGATCCGCTTCGACTCGGCCCAGACTCGATGGAGCAGAACAAGGTTCGTTTGGGTCAACTGTCACATCGTACAGAGGTTCGCTTGAGTCGTGCATGACGGCACTCCGCCTCGACCTGGATGAGCCGAATCTGAGGGTAATCTCATTCAACTTGAATGAAATAGAACCCCTATCGGGGTTTGGAGGTGTGGAGTGTTGCTCCACCCTAGACCCAGAGCGTGACCTGACGGGGGCTTGAACCCGGTCAGGGGCGTGGGTCTAGGCTCAATCTGTCCTTAACCCTTGGAACCCTATGCCAACGAAAACGACAACACGGAGTGCCCGTACCGCTACGGCCTCGCCTAAAGACCGGGTGAAGGCCTACTGCAAAAAGCAAGGCTTTGCTGCCCTAGGCGGTAAGCGAGTGGTGCTGGTGCAAGCCTATTACGCTCTGCGGGAACTGCTGGGCCAGCAACTCCAGTCCCAAGCCTACCTGTCGAAAAACAAGCAGGCCAACCTGGACTGGGGCACCTGGAACAAGAGCGCCTTTGACCAGATGATTGGCGGCAACCCGGTCACTGCCGCTGCCGATACCCTCGACGCTATCGGTGAGGCGATGACGGAGATTGCCAGCTTCTACCTCGCGCCCCACTTTAGCAAGGAGGTGAATGCCTGCTTGAAGGAACTGGCGGCGAAGAACCTGGAGAGCGTGCAGTCTCGTAACAACGCTCGGCGCGACCAGGCCGCTCTTGCTGAAGCCGTCACCCAAGCCATGGGTGCAACCGACTCGCTGGAAGCGGATGATGACCTGAGCGATGAGGACGACGACGACTTCACCACGCTAGACGATGACGAATCGGAGGACGACCTGGACGACGAGGAAGCGGCTGAGGCCAGCGAATCGGAGGACGACCTGGACGACGACGACCTCGACGACTAATCGCTTGGACTGAACGCTCTACGAATCGCTCCCACCGAAGGGGCTTAGCTTGCCAGCAGGCAGGTTAAGCCTTTTTTTTGTGCGGCGCAGGCCGTCTCAAAATCTCACTTCAGACAGAGTCAGCCTCTTGAGCCCATTTGCCAAGATTCGAGTAACGTGAACCGACAGCGTAGCGATGTCTAGTACTCATCAACTCAGAATTAGGCTTCCAGAACCCACCTACGCCAGGGTGATGGCAGAGGCCGAACGCAGAGAGACGGATCCGAGTTCGGTGATTGAGAGCTGTCTCAACACCGTTCGGATTGCCGAACGCGGGTCAGAGCGGATCTATGGTGCGGTCTTAGCGATGAAGACACTCCTCAATCGCATGGAAGCCCAGGCTCGCCTTCAAGGAATTGACCTCAAGGCGATGGGCCTGCCCGTAGCATCCCTAGCAGACCAACTTAATGCCCTTCACCGCCTGATCTTGGAACTGAACGACGTTGACCTAGATCTTGACCCCCAGGCCGACCTAGAGCCGCTGACGTTGGAGCGAGAACTGAGGCTCGAAATCGAACATGAACGGTTTCTAGGCCAAGACGATGTTGGTTAAGCACAGCAAACGCCACGACCCCCTCGGTATCGTCCAGTACGTTCTCGGTAAGCCAGGGGCCGAGGTGATTGGTAGCACCTTGGCCTGTCCCGATGACCCCCACGCCATTGCGGCTGAGATTCGCTTTAGCTGTGCCGCGTCGAAGCGCCTCAGGCTTACCACCTACCATGCCTCTCTAGCGGTTGCCCCACCCGAACGGCTTTCAGATGCCCTGTGGCATCAGATTGCTCAGGATTACCTAGCCAAAATGCAGTACGGCCTGTGCCCCTATCTGGTGGTGCGCCATACCGATGCTGACCATGATCACATTCATATTGTGGCGGGTCGGTTGGATCTGAATCGAGGGAAGCGGGTGCCCGATAGCTGGGATCATTACAAAGCGGAAACGGCGGCCCGAGAACTGGAAGTCGAGTATGGCCTGACCCCAACCCTCTCAAGCTGGCAGACGGAACGAAAACCGCCCACCGTCGGCATGATTCGCCATGAACGAGAGACAGGCCAACCTGCCGTTAAGCCTGAACTTCAGGATTTGATTGACGACCTCTCAGGCCAAGTCGATAGCCTGGACGAGTTTATGGATCATCTAGAAGAAGCTGGGGTTGAGCTGAGTCTTAAACCCATCAACGAGACCACGGTTGGCTTGACCTATCACTTCAAAGGACTCTATTTCAGTGCTTCTCAGCTCGGTCGTGCCTACACCCTGAATGGTCTTCACCAGTTTCGAGGGATTGAGTCACCCCAGGACAGCGCCGCCGTGATGGCTTGGTGGGAGCAACGGCAGCGGGGGCAGGAATCTGTACAGGTTGAGCCAGAGCTAGCCCAAGTTCAGGATGAGGATCACGGTCAACCTGAATCCGAACCTGAAGCCCAGGCCCAGGGCAAACCTGAACGTGAACCTGTGCCTCAACCTAAAGCTCAGGATCCGAAGCCCGTAGACGTTGACCCAGCCCTAAACCTACGTGAAGCCCAGCCGCACCCAGCCCAGGACGCTGAAGACCGGACACGGAAACCGCAGCGGCAGAAGCGACGCCATCGTCAGATGGAGCGATGAGCTATCGCCCCCAGGGGCGGCACTGTGACCCTCAGGAGTTCATGAACCCATGGTTTGTCATCCCCAGCCCAGCCCACCCCTGACCCTAGGCGACCTGCGCCGCTCAACGGTTCAGTTCTTGAAACGCATTGGTTTTGAACGGGGTCAACGCATCTGGCTGAAGCTCAGCTGGGACTTACCCCTAGACCTGGCCCCAGACTGGGAGTGCTATCTCCGCAAAGGCCAGCGAATTCCTAAGCACAGAGTCTTGCAAGGCACGATCACCCACCTCGGATTCAAGTTGAGGCGGTGTCGGCCCAAAGGCAAACGTCGCAACCGGACGCGCTGGGTGCCTGACGGCCCGGTCTATCAAGACGGGTGGAAATGGGTCTACCGATGGTCACAGCAAGGCGCAACGGTGTCGTTCTATCCCAACCAACCCCAGGCGGGCATCAGCAACCTCGACGTGAAACGGTGTCGCTGTCTGTTCTATGAGATTGACGATGCTAGCTTTAAGGAGCAAAAAGCACGACTGCGTCGGTTGTGCCGCACCTTGAAGGTCAAACCTGCGGCGGCCCTATTTAGCGGCAACAAGTCGCTCCATGTTTATTTCAGAATCAGCCATGACCTGGAACCGGAGGACTGGATTCGGCTGAACCGAAAGCTGTGCATTGTCCAAAACGCTGACCCCCAGATCTGTAACCTGGGACGGGCGATGCGCCTACCGGGAATGCTCAGACGAAGCGTGGTTGATGGCGAACTGTCTAGGCCCAAGATGATTAAGGTCATGTCTACCTTTGGTGAGTCGTACAGCGCCATGGACTTCGAGGCCAAACTGGATAGCACGGGCTTGTTTCCCTACGGTCTCGACGATGCCCGGTGGCGGCAATGGTTCAAGCTGCGTCTGAAAGCCAGTGCGGGAGAAGCGGTTGACCCCAATGCGGCCCTGCTGGAAGCGCCCCGGCCAGCCCAAGCCAGAGCAACCAGTACAGGTTCAAGCTATCGACTACGTCCTGTCTCGAGAGTCCATCACGCCCATCGCCGCGACAGTACCCCCCTGATTGAATGTCTGACCCAAGATGATGCGGCGCTGATTCGTCAGGGCGTGCCGGAAGGATTTCGGCATCTCTCGGGGTATAAACTGGCCTGCAACTTAGTGGGCACCGCCGGGTTTTTAGAGCGCGAAAATGCCCGCTACTATCCGGCTCCTGAAGCGCTATTTAGAGACTACTGCGCCCGCTGCTCTCCTCCCTTAGATGCCCTAGAGGCGGACTTAATCTGGGCTGATGCCAATCGTGGCTTCCGACAACCGAGCCGTAGCGAAGCTTCCATTCGCAAGACCGTGGACTACTACTACGGCATCGCCCATTCCAATCCCTACGCCCAAGCCGCTCAGACCGATGATTCCGTCGCCCATCCTGAACTCAAGACCCTGATTCGTACCGTCAGACACAAGGTCAAGACCGCCCATGACGCTCTATGACTACCAAGCCCAACTCTGTGACGACCTTCGAGAGGCCATCCGAGCGGGGCACCGTCGGATTCTGGCCTACCTGCCGACGGGGGGCGGGAAAACCTTTGTGGCGGGCAACCTGGCCGCTGGAGCCGTCGGTAAGGGCAACCCGACCTTGTTTCTGGCCCACCGTGACCCCTTAATTGACCAAGCCTACCGCACGTTTAGTCAGGTGTTTGGGCTACGTACCGGAAGGATTAAGTCAGGCATCACCCCCGACCTGAGTGCGCCCGCTCAAATTGCCCAGGTGCAGAGCTTAGCCAGCCAGAATCATACCGTTCCGCCCTGGCGACTGTGCCTGATTGATGAGGCCCACAGCACCACCTTTTTTAAGGTCGTCCAAGCCCTGATTCAAGCGAACCCCACGGGCATCGTGATTGGCCTCACCGCCACCCCCTTCCGCCTGGGCCAGTCATACTTGGCTGACCACTACACCGCTCTGGTGCAGGGGCCATCTCCGGCTCAACTGATTCGGAGGGGTAAGCTGGTGCCGCCTCGCTACTTTGGCTACGACGACCTCGACTTGAGTAAGGTGACGATTTCTAGCCGTACCGGAGACTTCGATGCTCGACAACTTCAGCAGGCCGTCAACCAGAAACCGCTCAACCAGAAGCTGGTGCGGGAATATCAAAAGCTGGCAGGCCATCGCAAAGGGATTGTCTTTGCCACAGGCATCGCTGACTCGAAGGCCATTGCCGAGACCTTCAATGAGGCGGGCATCCCAGCGGCCCATCTGGATGGCTCGGTGCCCACCCGCAAGCGCAAGCAAATCTACCGAGACCATGAATCGGGTCGTATCCAAGTGGTCGTCAATGTCGGTACCCTCACCGAAGGCTATGACTGTCGCTCGATAGAATGCGTGGTGCTGAGGCGACCCAGTATGAGTCGCGCCCTGGTGATTCAGATGATAGGGCGGGGCTTGCGGATCAGTCCTGAAACGGGCAAGACCGACTGCATCATCATCGACTTCGGGACAGGCAACCTGAAGCGCTTTGGCCGCATCGAGGACGAGTTAGACCTGAGCCTAGACAAGCCCCCAGACCCCAAAACCGAAGTCAAACTCGTGCCCTGTCCCCAATGTCGAGCGATGGTGACGGTCTTTCATCACACCTGCCCGGAGTGCAGCTTTAAGCTCAAACCGGAAGCACCCCACCAACCGAAGGTGCTAGAGCCGATTCCCCATGAATGGGCCACAGAACACCTCAGCCCCGAGGAGTTAAAGCAGCAAGCCTACTACCGACGCCAGCTCGCCCTAGCCTACCGTCGTGGCCATAAACCGGGGTTGGCCGTAGTCAAGTTCAAGGCAATGTACCGCATCTATCCCCCGGCCTGGTGGAGCCAGGGCGCGGTGTTTGGGTCTGAACCAACGCCAATGCAACAGGCTGAATACCTCGAACGCATGGTGAGGATTGCTGAACAGGATGGCCTCGATGATGCCTGGATTGCTCGCCAGATTCAGCTTGAGTTTGGCGATGGCTTTCAGGTCGATTCCATTGCCAAGGTGATCTAGGCCAGGGGTCTACCCTACGCCGCTATCGCGGGTCATCTGGGACGCACTTTACACACCGATGACCGAATCCAATCCCCCCCTTCCAACCCCCCAAGACACTCAGGACGATCCAACCGATGCAACCATGACCCTAAAGCAGGCCCAAGCCCTGCTCCACCAGCATGGCCTCACCGTTACGGAATCCATGACCACACCTAAGCGAGCCCATAAGCCGCCCCGTCCCGTCTGGCTGGTATCAGGTCGCCTAGATCCGTTCCGAGCCCTGCTGTATGACCTGGGTGGAAGAACCCGGTATTCAGGCCGCAATACGTTCAGCTTTTGGGACGATCCAACCATCGACATTGCTGAGGGCATCGAAGAACAGGGCGAAGCAACCCTCGAAGCACAAGTGGCGCTCAAAGATGAACGGTCAGCCGAACGCGCTGAGCGCTATAGCCAGCGGGCACAGACTAAGCGCCAACAGCGAGACCAGGCCTATCATCGCTCCCATGCCGCTGTGGCAGGCATCGAACCCGGCCAACCTGTTCTCGTGGGCCACCATAGCGAGACCCATCACCGTCGTGCCCTGGAGCGGTCTCACCGAGCGATGGGCCAATCGGTTCAGGCCGACCGTGCGGCGACCCGACTGAGCGAAAAGGCGGCTGGCAGCCAAGCTCAGGTACAAAAGCGACAGTCCAAAGCCTATCTGGGGAATCGCCTGCGGGACGCCGAAGCCAAGAAACGACAGGCTGAGCGGGATTTGGCTCAGTTCCCTGACCACCCAACCTACCTGCTCAACCTACAAGACGCCGAGGCCGCCATTGCCCATTGGAGCCAGGAACTGGACTCTGCGGGAGTCCTGACCCCAGATGACATGGCTAAGGGCGACTTCATTCGGTTCATTGGGCGCTGGTATGAGGTGGTGCGCGTCAACCCCAAGTCTGTGACCATCACCCGCTGGCTCGACATTGAGGGCTGGACGTATCGGGTGCCCTATAGCGAGATCCAAGCCCACAAACCCAAGGCTGAAGCCAAGGCCGAGGCTCAGACCGAGGGTGAAGGGCCACCGCAAGGCTAGGTTCCTCGCTATCGCGTTGAGGGGGAGAACCGTATCCCCCCACGCCATGACCTCAACGCAAACCCAACGCAAAACGCCCACCCCCGACGCAGCCCTGGCCAAACTGGGCCTGACCACGGATCTTGACCTGCTGCACCACTACCCCAAGCAGCACCAGGTGATTCACCGCCGGAAGCTCGCCGACCTCCAGCCCGGAGAGACCGTCATAACGATGGGTCGGGTGGTTCGCCACAGTATCAAAGACGCCAAGGGTGGCCAGCTCATCGTGCAGACGTGGGTCATCCGTGACAAGACAGGTCGCCATCGCCTGGTCTGCACCCAGTTCCACAAAGCCCGTCTGCCCTACACCTCAGCCCAGTGGCGACAGCAGCAGGGCCAAACCTATGCCCAGGGCCAGTTAGTGACGGTCACAGGCCCCGTCCACCACGATAGCTATGTCGGTGGTCTGACTATCAAGGGCGATGTGGTGCCCATCCGGCCCAAGTCGATATCAACCATTCCCAAGCGAGTGCTGAACCCGGTCTACCGTCTCAGCAAAGGACTGGACATGCAGACTCTACAAGGCCGCATCCGAGAGGCACTCCAGCGCACACCCCTTCACGACCCCATCCCGGCCAAGTTTCGGCAGCGACACCACCTGATGGAACTGTCCGAAGCGCTGGCTCACATCCACTTTCCGCCTGACGATGGGCAGCTCGAAGCGGCCCGCCGTCGGCTGGTCTTTGACGAGTTCTTCTACCTCCAGATGGCATTGCTGCTGCGTCGGGGCCAAGTGCCGCAGCGGGTCAAGCCTCAAAACCTATCGCGCTCTCTTGTGGAGCGGTTCAAAGCCAACCTGCCCTTTGCCCTGACCGGAGCGCAACGGTGCACCTTGAGCCAAATCCTTGATGACTTGACCCAAACCTTCCCGATGAACCGTCTGGTGCAGGGCGATGTCGGTTCCGGTAAGACCGTGGTGGCGGTAGCGGCATGTCTGGCGGTGATTGAGCAGGGACACCAGGCGGCGCTGATGGTGCCCACCGAAACCCTGGCTCAGCAGCATTATGCCAAGGTCAAGGCGTGGCTAGAACCCTTGGGCCTCAAAACGGCTTTGCTGACAGGCCACACCTCGACCAAGGAACGACGCATCCTGTTGAGTGAGTTGTGGCTAGGCCGCATCCACCTGATGGTGGGTACCCATGCCCTGAGTAGCACAGCCGTCCAGTATGCCGACCTGGGCCTAGTGGTGATTGATGAACAGCATCGGTTTGGCGTCAAGCAACGCAACGCCCTGCTCAAAAAAGGCCCCAATCCGCACCTGCTGAGCCTGACCGCCACACCCATCCCCCGCACCCTGGCCCTGGCGATGCATCAGGATATGGACGTGAGCCTGATTGACGAGTTGCCCCCCGGTCGCCTGCCCATCGTCACGCAAGTCCTAACCCAAGACCAATCGCACCAGATCCATCGCCTGCTTGACAGTCAACTGGCCCAGGGATTTCAAGCCTACGTGGTGCTGCCCCTGGTCAAAGACACCGACAACAGCGAGATGCGCTCCGTGGAAACGGCTCTGGACACCTATCAGCGAGCCTTTCCTGAGTATCAGGTGGGAATGCTCCATGGCCAGATGAGTTCAGCGGCCCAGACCGAGGCGCTAGAAGCGTTCAGGACAGGGCAGACCGACATCCTCATCGCCACCAGCGTGATTGAGGTCGGGGTCGATGTGCCCAACGCCACGGTGATGGTAGTCGAACAAGCCGAACGGTTTGGCTTAGCCCAACTGCACCAACTGCGGGGCCGGGTGGGGCGGAGTGACCATCCTTCCTATTGCATCCTGGTGGATGGCGCGGAAACCGCTGCCAGTGCCGAACGGCTGCAAGTTCTGGTTCAGCACCAAGACGGCTTCACCATTGCCGAAGCCGACCTGAAACTGAGAGGGGCAGGTGACGTCCTAGGGCACAAGCAGGCCGGGGTTCCCAAGTTTGCCCTAGCTGACCTCATGCGTGACCAAGCCTTGCTCAAACTGGCCCATACCGCCGCCCGCTCTGCGGTCAACCAAGGGGCACGGCTTAAGGGCTGGAACCGGATGGTGACTGAAGCCCAGCGCCGGGAGCATCTCGAAAAAGCGCTTCGCCACACCCATCTGAACTAGGCCGTTATCCCGTCACTCAGAGCTATCCGCTATCGCGTTTGGCAGGGTGACGTTCATTCTCAGACCAGGAAAACCATGACCGACCCAGACCGCAAGTGGTACCTCCACTTCACCCTGTTTCAGCAGCGGGTGTATATCGCCATCCCGGAAGTGACGGGCCTGATTGGCGACAGCCACGACACCCTGACCTACCTGCGAGCCACCATAGGCGCGGCCCTCTACGGCCACGTAGAACCCGGCTCCATCGTGTCGCACCTCAATCACATCGAGGCCGATGCGATGTCCTACGCCAACGTCATTCAAACCCTGAACGAAATCGCCCCCCTCAAAGGCTGAACCATGACCCTCGCTCAACCTGGGGTCGTTCTGATGCACGGTCTTGGGTGTGACAGCACGACCCTTGCCCACCTCTGGGCTACCCAACCCGACACCCGACGACTGCCCAATGGCGACCCCTTTGACCTCAACCAACTGATTGTCCTGACCAGCCAAACCCTGGGGGAGTGGGCGCATACCGCCTACCTCAACGAGACCTATCTGTACCCCGTCTTGGCTGAGAAGGGGATTCGCACCGTACAGATTATGCGGGCAGGTCCCTCCACCCTCGACGGCTACCTCACCCTCGATGACACGCGACAGCCCCAGCGGTGCTGGATACGAGGACGACAAACTGACCTCACCCATGCCCTGCCACCCCTCGACCCACGGGTACTCGATTTCATCAGTGCTGAAGCCCTGGCTCAACGCTTTCCAGGGGTGACGGTGCAGCCGCCTAGTTCCGGTGGGTTTGGCTTGGCCGATGAACTGCTCCGAGGGGCTACCGTACCTCAGTTTGGAGAATCGAGGCGACAATGCTCCCCCAAATTCAAACACCAGGGCCAAGACCAATGGGTGATGGATCATGCGCTGGGCTATGGCCTCAGCCAAGAACTGATGCAGGTCGGGGGGGTGCCGCAGTTTAGTGGCAAGGGCCAACTTTGCCAAAACCACTTTAAGGCAGACCCCGCTAGCCAGTGGCTTGACCACCCTCCCGGCTATGGCCTAGCCCAAGACCTGATCGAGGGCGGCATCGTGCCGCAGTTCGTGCAGAACCGTCGTCGGTGCAGCGCCAAGTTCAAAACCAATGCCTGCGAGCAGTGGCTAGGCTCAGAGCATGGCCCTGTGCCTGAAATCTTTGTCGCCATCGGGTTCACGGTCGGTGAAGAGCGACGACGGGAGCGAGGCGACTTGGCTGACGCCAAACGGGCCAGCCAAGCCAAGCCGTCTTGGGTCAAGCGCACCAACTTCTATCCCCTGATTGACCAGTTCAAGCTCGACCGAACCGGAACCGAAGCCTATGCCCAAAACGTTGTGGCGAAGGGCATCGAACCCTGGTGGCGTTCAGCCTGTGTCTATTGCCCCTTCTCAGGCATCGCTGGCCCCAAGGAAGAGGTGCTGTTTAAGCATCGCCAATGCCCAGAGGAGGCGGGATTTGCGCTGTTGATTGAACATCTCGCTCGACGGCTGAACCCCAAACAGACCCTCTATCCCCAGGGCCGCAGCCTGTTCCAGATGCTCAAAGATGACGGCAATCAAGCGGCTCTAGACCACCTCCAGGCTCACCTTGAAGCCTTGCCCTGGGCTATCTACCGAGTTCAGCGGATCGTCGGCAGCGGCATCCCCTGGCGCAAGGTGGAACTGCTAGCGGTCGAGGGCCACGCTCACATCGAGACTGAGCTGTGGGAGCAAGCCAAGCGGCTAGGCGGTGAACTTTCAAGGGAACCGGACGGCTTCTTGAGAGCCTGGATTGAGCAGCGCCACACCGAGGATTATCGCATCGAAGACCTGCTGACCATGGCTCCGGCCCTGGCCAAGGAAAAGCACCGACCGGGCTGGGAGGCGATGTGGGCCAAGTTCCACGCCCCCTATACCCAGCCAACCTTGTTCTGACGATGCCCGCTATCGCTGGGGTGAGGCGACCCCCTTGACCTTGATCCCTCGGAAAGGAACCCCCATGCCAACGCCCAAACCCAGCCAACCCAAACCCAGCCCAAAACCCACTCCAGCCAAACCCAACCGGACTCGCGCCATCCCTGAGTCGGTGGTGCAACGCTCCCTATCCTTGTCGAGTCGGAAAGCCGCTCGACTTTGGATGCAGCTAGAGTCCGGGATGGCTGACCCCACTGACCTGCTGCCCGCCCTCCAACAGGCCCAAGGACACCAGGAAGATGCGGTTGATATCCATGTCGCCCTACGCCAGCACATTGATGCGGAGATTGCCGCAGCCCAAGCTCGCCTAGATGCCCTAGCAGCGGTGCATGAAGCGGACATTCAACGTCTGAAGCGGTGGGCCAACAGTCTAGACCAAGGCGTGCTTGACCTGCATGAGCAAGGTCTGATGGCCGATGAAGCGGTGGGTCAAACCTACCGCATTCGGGTGAAGCACAATCCGCCCAGTTGCATTGTCTTGGATGAGGCCATGATTCCAGAGCCGTACCTCAAGGCCAAAACGACCTATACGCCTGACAAGTCCGCCATCAAATCGGCCATTCAAGGGGGCGAAGCGGTGCCTGGGGCTGACCTGGTGCGCAAGCGCAAAGTGGTCTATGAAGCAGCCCCCACCAGCCTAGGACGGATGACGGATCAGGCCCAGGTTTAGTCCGTTCGTTCTGTAAATTCAGGGTGCTCGTCCCCTAGGGCTGGCACCCCTGTTGTGTTGCCCCAATGCCATGACTCAAGACTCAATCCAAGACACCTCAGACCGACGCTACGCGTGGGGCGAGGTGCCCATGCAGCTCACCCTCCACTGGTTTGCCCCAGAGCAACCCGGCCAACCCCGGCCCGTGATGCTTTCCGTCACCACCTATGACGATGCTCCCATTGCTCGCCTGGTTTCAGAAGAGCCCTTAGAAAATCTGCTGCCTCAGCTTCAAGCCCTGCTTACGGAACTAGAGCAATCCCTGGCCATCCGCCAGATGCAGTGGCAACAGCGCCGCAAAAAGCAGCAGCGCCAACCCGTTGCCCCTCGACCCCAGACCACCACCACCCACCCCACGCCCACCGTCTCCAGTACCCAAATCACGCTGTTTTAGCCATGTACCTTGTCATTCTTGAAGGCCAACAACATCAGATTCCCGATGAAATTGCCAGCGATGACCACAAACTTCTGACCCTGTTCAGTACGGTCAACCCTGCCCTGGCCAATGCTGAGATTAAACGAAACGGCACCCAGGTCGAACTGATGGCCCGCAAAGGCACGAAGGGCCATTCGCTGCCCGTCCTTGACCTGCTTCAGGCCGCTCTGCCCCATATCGACCCAGCGGTGGCGGTGTGTAATGCCCTCCAGAACCATGCGTTTCGAGTGGGCCTTGATGCTGAAAATGCCGACCGCATCACCCAACGCATTGAGCAGGCTCTAGCGGAAAGTGACCACCAGGCCAAGGCCCGAAAGGCGACGCTAGAAGCCTTGGCCAAAGCCAAGCCCCAGTCCGTTGTCGTGAGGGGATTTTAGCCATGATTGCCGACCTCGATGAGGCTAAGTTTCGCCTCCAGGCGTTGACCCAGGCTAAACCCTGCCTGAACGTGGGTGACGCCAGAGACTATCTGCGCCGCCAGCACTACCACTATGCCCTGCTGGATCTGTACCAGTGGACATTACCGGAGGCGTTTCGCCAACATCCGCACCGTGACCGTTATCGCCCTGCGCTTGAAGGTGAAGACCTCAGCCACAGCCTGCTGGAAGTGGGGTTTTTGACCCACCTCGACACCTTACTGCCCGCCGTGCCGTGGAACGAGGCGGGGGAGGTCGGCGACTTGAACGAACAAGGCGTGTTCAGGGACGGTCTGCCGCTCCTGGATTTGGGCATCAATCTCCACGCTGACGGTGTGCTGGAGCACCTGGAACCCTGGTTTCTCGTGCTAGCGGCCCTGAGCGAACCCGGTCAGTTCATCCTGTCTCAGAGCCTAGAGGACGTAGAAGACCTGCTCCAAGCACAGGATCTCTGGCCTGTGATGCAGCGAGCTTTGGACGGCCCCATTGCCACGCCACCCGCCCAACGAAATGCGATCCGGCGTCGCTTTAACCGAGAGCCTATGCCCGTCCGGTTTGTGCCGATGGCCGTCAATCTGATTGACAAAGCAACGGGTAACTACTGGCTCGACGCGGAATCCGACCCGGAACGCTTTCCGTCGGGGTCGTCCTATCACATGCCCTGGAACCGAGAAGCGTTCGCCATCGCCCAGCAGCATGGTAATCGAGTCGAAGGGTATCACCAAAAGGTGAGTGATCTGAACGAGTGGATTCAAGCCGACCCTCCAACCCGCCTTGACCACATCCTCGATATCTGGAACTCATGTTTGACCTAACGCCTGAGCAACACCATGATCTCCATGCCGCCATCCTCAGCCAAACGCCTGCCATCGGGCCAGATGGAACCCTGAACTGGGAGCAGCTTGACGGGGCCATTCTCCTCCACCGTGACCATTACCTGTACCAATACCGGGTCAGCCGTGGCCCGCTTCGGTTGGGCTACAAGTACCTGAGTCCGCAGACCTTGGCCCGTGCCTTCCATCTCGACACCCTCGATAGCGGTTGGATGCCTGACCGTATCCTTCGCACCGGAAGCACTAGTGCCGGAGACTGGGCCGTGCTGTGGATCCCTCGACAAAAGCACTGCCTGACGATAGCAGGGGCAGGCCCAGACGGAACCGACCTGACGCTGACTGTGCCCCTACCTGCGCTGGTTTGGGTAGGCCGAAATCAAGACTACTGGCTGTGGGCGGTGTCCAACCCCCCGTTTGACCCGAAATCCCAAGCGCTGAAGCCCCCCTTACCCAACGTCTATGGCCACAACGGCAAGATTTGCTGGGGTGCCAACGTACCCCCTATCGCTACGGCCCAGAGTCTGCCCCAGGCATGGCACACCTTCATCACCAGTCCGTTTTCGGGCCATGAAGTCTACGGCAAGTCTGGCCAGTATCCCAAAAACGTCATCCGCCAACTCAAAGCCGTCGCCGGACGCAGAACCTATCCAGTCAGCGACCTTCAGCCTTTGCGTTCCTACGACAACACGATTGACCGTTGTTTAACCCAAGCTCTCGACCTATGAACCCTCTCATCCAGCACCAGTTCTACACTGACCCCAGCCAACTCCAGTCCCCCCCGACCGCCGCCCTAACCTATTGGGTGGCCCAAAACGGCGTCTTTGTGCGAGGCCACCGACCTGAACTCGATGCCCTGCTGCCCGTCTCGCGCCATGAAGATCCGGTGTTGGGACTCGGCGTTCTCCAGCCTTTTGTCACCCTGACCAAGCTCAATGCGGCTTGGCTGGAACGGGTTGTGGGCATGGCTAAGGCGAACCTACCCAACGAAACCCTGTTCCACTGGACGCAGACGCCAGCGGGGGACTGGGAACTGGCCATTCCAGAGCAAACCCAGAGCGCCACCCACTGCCAACCGACCGAGACAGGTTATGACTCTTCGGCCCATCGCGCTGTGATTGAAATCCATAGCCATGGTCGTAGTCCGGCTTACTTCTCCTCTATCGACGACGCCGATGAAACGGGCGGCTTTCGCATCTATGGCGTCCTGGGCAAACTGCACCAGGCTAAACCTGAACTGCTGCTGCGGGTCGGTCTGTTTGGGCATTTCTGGATCATTCCGGTTGCTGCGGTCTTTGCGCCGTTCGAGTCGGGATGCCGCCTCATCGACATCGCGCCCCCAACGTTGCCCTACTACCGAGCCAAAGAACCGAATCATGTCCCTATCACCTAACTTTGAGGCCATCCATGCCAAACCCGTCGTGCTGGCCCCCACCCAAACCCTTGAACTCTGGATCATTGGTTGTGGCGGCACGGGGTCATTTCTGGTGCAGCTCTTGTGCCGAGTCGCCCTAGCCCTCACCGCCCAGGGCCGAACCACCCAACTCGTCCTGGTTGACCCAGACCGGGTTGAAGCCAAGAACGTCACCCGGCAATGCTTCTGCGAAGCCGAGATTGGCCTCAACAAAGCTCAGACCTTGGCCCTCCGCTACAGTGCCGCCTTCGGAGTGGCCATCGACGCCATTGCCGAACCCTTTAGACCGTCCATGCTCCTAGAGAGTCGATACGAGACCCTGCAAATCCTCTGTGGCTGTGTCGATAATGCCGCCGCTCGACAGAGCATCGCTGAGGCCATCGAGGCTCCTCGGTACCACCGCCTTGCCTCGCCCTGGTGGATTGATGGCGGCAACAGTCAGCACCACGGCCAGGTGTTGGTCGGGAACTGTCGCTCCACTGACTCCAAGGATTATGTGATAGACACGGTCTGTCGTGCCTTGCCCATGCCCAGCGTCCAAGCGCCTGACCTGCTGGTGCCCCGGCCAGAGGAGCAAGGCCCAGATTCATCGGGATTGTCCTGTGCCGAACTCGCTCTAGCGAATGCCCAAAGCCTGCTGGTGAACCCTCAAGTGGCGACGCTCATGGGTCGGTACGTGGTCGATTTGTTGAACAACACCCTCACTACATTCGCTACCCACTTCGACCAGCAGACTGGAACCATGGTCTCTCAGTACACCACCAAGGCCAGTATCGCCGCAGCCTTGTCCCGCTACGCACCGTCCTAAGTTCAGACCTCAGACAGACGTTGCTTCAAATCGCCAGCCGCTAGAACGGACATAGCGTTCAGACCCTAGCGGCTCGCCCCTGGATTGTTGCCCCAGCCCTTCCTGCAAAACCCATGTACAAAACGAAGCTTTCCGCCGACGGACGCACCCTACGCATTCCCGTTGTCCTTTCGGTTCCGGCGTCCGGTGAACAGCGCCGACTTAAACGGAGTGAACCCGGTGCGGGTGCGATAGAAGGGGGAACCTGCGACTACCAAACCGTCGAGAATGCGCCCATCTCCGCCCTGTTTCCGACCCAGCTACTCAAGTCCTTGATGGTGGTCAAAATCGACCCCCAGGCCAACGATGACCACAAAGGCCCGCACCTACTCGCCGACATCACCCAAGGTAACGACACCCGCACCCACCTGTTTAGTTCCGGCAAAACCCACTACTTCGGCAGTCCTGAGTTGAAGCAGGAGTTGGCGACGTTCTTTCGCTCCGAGCCCGATGCCGCCGTTCGCTATGGGTCACTGTTCACCTCCAACTGCTATGAAGGACTTGAAACCCTTGGGCCACAGAATCCGGTGAGTCCCGATGATGTCAGCGCCATCAAGCTCAAGGTGGTGAGCTACAAGGTGGCTGAAGACCAGAAATTCAACACCGATGACTGTTTTGGCTTCTGTAACTCAGCACTAGCCGAGAAGCTCGGTGCCCCCAAAGACCGACCCTTTCAGTTTCGCTTGATGTGGAACGAAACCTGGGCTGACCCCGACCAGCCTTTCTTGCCCAGCTTTCTCAGCAAAGGGGTGCTGGCGGTGGATGATGTCTTGGCCCCTGAGCCTAACCAAATCATCCTCGACCAGACCTCCATCAAGGGCATTCACAAAAGCGTCCTAGATACATTTGTGCCGCGAGGCGACTATGACCTGCCCCAAGTGGTGATGGGCAATCGGGAGAATGCCCGCCATCGGCAGTACCGCAACAGTTGGCAGTTCACGACCAGCTTTAGTGCCGAAGCGATTGAGCGAGACTTTGGCCCCGTCACGCAAGCTGCTGCTGAACGACTTAGGGTCATCCAAAGCGACCCGGTGATGCTCAAGCGCCATGTCATTCAGCTGTACCACCAAAGCCAACACATGCTCGACAGTCGTGATGAGGGCAGCGACACCTACGCTGACCCAGATCTCGATGAAGGTCAAGGTTCTGAGCGAGAAGATCCGGTGATGATCCAACTGCTGCGCCAGGATAAGCTCGGTATCCTCAACGCCACGCCTAAAGTCCAAGACTACCAACGGTCTCGCCTCCAGCGGGCCTGGAAAGAACTGGCCATCAATGGGGGTCACAAACATCAGTCCTCTAGAGCCGTGCCGTCGCGGGAGTTGGCCCGTGGTGAGGTCTGCCTTCCGGGATTGCCCAATGGCGAAGTGATCATCGTCACCCGCTCGCCCATCCCCAGCCGAGACAACATCCGCAAGTACGTCAACAACGCCACCGTCGAGCGTCTGCAACGCTACACAGGCTGCATCTGGATGAACGCCACCGATGCCGCTGAGTACCACCAGGGCGACTTTGATGGCGACCAGATGCAGTGGGATTTGGCCCAAGACCTGCCCCACATTGCCCAAGAAGTCAAATGGGCTGGGGAACCAGGGGACTTCAAGGGCATCCAGCAACGGCCCAAACAGCCCTACGTCACCACCGACTTGAGCGTTTACACCGACGACCGTGACTCGCTTAAACAGATGGCCCCAATCCTCCGTGGCTCTGTCCTTGAAGGTGCCCTGGGCGGAGAGCAGAACAAAGTGGGTCTGGTGGCTAACTTAATTGGTCGGGTTCAGTCCGCCCAACCGAATGAGCAAGACCGACTCACCCACGAATCTATGAAGGCGTTCCACACCGAAAAGCATGACCTCTTGGAGCGCTTGATGGGCGCACTCCAGGTTGAAGTGGACTACGGCAAAAGTGCCGAACGGCTGGAAGACATCGAAGAAATTGGTGGCGAGACCCTGATTGCTGATGCTCAGGACTGGACGGAAGCCCACCCGGTACCGTTCTTTGACCACAAAAAAGACCCCGACCTGTATAAGCACGTCCTATTGCCCGATACGGGCTCTGGGTCTGCCGTTGAAGTGCTGCCGCGCATCACCAACCAAGCCTGGGAAGCGCTGCCCGTGGGCCAGAAGGAACGACGCTACTTTCAAGCCGTCCTACACAGCGACGAAGAACGGCAGGCGGCGATGGCCCATCCCCTGTATCCCATCATTGAAGAATCGGCCCTGGCCTACAAAGAGCAGTTCAACGCCCTTGTGTCCCGCAATCTTAAAGAACATCTCACCGCCCAAGAATCGGCTAAGCGGATTGGGGCGTTCTACCAGCAGTGTGACGAGTTTGTGGCTCAAGGACTGGGAATTGAGGGTCTAGATGCTGAAGGCATTGAGGAGGTCAAAGACCTGTTTCACCTCGCCCTCTGGAAAGTCTGCCATACCTCGGAGACCCACCACGATAAGCGGCCCCTCGAACCCGGTGGCGAGATTGATGAGTGGAGCCAACGACAGCCGATTACCTTTGGCCCTAAACCCCTTCAACTGCACAAACAACCGGGCCTGAGTGAGGTGGATGTCGTCACCGCCCCCTTCGGTGCCAAGACCGAGTCTGTCAAACGCTATCTCGACCAAAACAACGTCACCTACACCGCCTACCAACAGGCCAAGGCTCCGATGATGGACTTTGTGCTGGCCCCATCCACCCCCCAATCGGTGATCCATTACCTGGAAAACCAACACCCCGACCATCGTTCCGTGCGCTTTGAGGGACAGGTGAACCGACCCGCTGACTATGACAAGTGGTCGATTCCACGAAGTCGTTCTGGCACAGGCTCTTTGGCCTACAACGTCTGTGTGCCGCAACTGCTCGCCGCTGTGGAGCGTCAACAGCACCTCCGAGAGGGCATTCAAGCCATTGGATTGCGCCATGGCGACTTCAAGACTCAATCACCGGGCACCAGAGCGAACATCGTCCTACGGGTGGGTCAGTTTCCCCATGACCATCCCGACAAAAGCCTCGCTGGACAGCCCTGCCTGATGTCCAACGACAACATCCTGGGAGCCTTCCCTCAAAACCAGAAAATCCCCATCGTCGGCACCGTCTTTCGGGCTCCTGAATTGACCCTCACTGCCAATAAACAGGGCATCGTCAATGCGGTCGCAGGGAATGTCGAGCAACCCTCGATCTACGTGCCGATTCAGTCGTCTAGAGAAACTGAAGGATGGGCCGATGACCAGACCCTCGCCAGCGTCAAAGCGGTGCGAGCGGCCAAAGAGTCAGTCCGTCATGGCGTTCCCTACCAGCCCGTCAAAGCGATTGAGCCTCCAGCCAAGGTGACACAAAAGACGCGATCTAGGCGGCAGGCTCAACTTCCAAAACCTGCTCGGACTCCAGCAAGAGTGAAAGCGGATAGGCAGATAGACTGATTTACAGCACCCCGCTAGGCTTCAATTTCGGTGGGGTGTGACTAGACGATTCGTGCAGTTGCTGCTTAGCCAGTCGCCATAACGAGCAATCCTGCATCACCAAGCTTCATGCTCCTCTCCCATCGGAAAGGGCTTCCGGGGGCGAGGGCTATCAAGCTTAACCCGAACGGCATTTAGGTAGGCCATCGGTGACGGAACTGGAGGTCTTCTTGCAGCAGATAGGCAAACTGAAGCAGAGCCATTTCACCCTGGGGCGGGCCAACGAGTTGTAGCCCAATCGGTAGGCCTGTCTCTGTCCAACCGCAGGGGATGGAGAGAGCCGGAAGCCCCGTGAGGGAGATGGTGTAGGTAATTTTGAGGTAGTCCAGGATGGTGTTGAGTGGGGTGCCATCCACCGTCAGCACCTCTGGTTGGTCATGGGGGAAGGGGGGCACGCAGGCGCTGACTGTGGCCAGGATGTCGTGGCTTTCAAAGAAGCGGAGGAAGTTGCGATACAGCTGATCGCGGTGGCCAGCGGCGGTTAGAAGCTCGGCGGCGGTGAGCCCTTGGCCACGGGCCACATTCCACCGCACGGTGGGGGTGAGCTGGTCGAAATGTTGGTCGTAGTGGCGTTGGTGTTTGTGGGAAAGTAGCCCCGCTCGCAGGGGTTCAAAGGCCGCTGAAGCCAGGGTGCAATCGGGATAGACCGGATCCACTTGGCGGCAGATCGGGGTCATCTTGACGATGGCCGCCTCAAACACCAACCGCACTTCGGCATCGATGGGTGTAATCCCTAGATCGGCGCTAAAGCCAACCCTCACCTTGCCCCGCACCTGGTCGCGCACCGATTCATCCAAGATGGGGCAGGGCCAGGGGGCCGAAATGGAAATGGGGTCTTGGGCGTCCCATCCAGCCATCACCGACAGCATCAGGGCCGCATCTTCTACGGTGCGGGCCATCACGCCATCGGTATCCAGGTCGTCCCACCGCATCCGTCGCCGTGGAATGCGCCCAACGGCAGGCCGTAGCCCCACCACGCCGCAAAAACTTGCGGGAGTTCGCACCGAACCGCCCATATCGGTACCGTGGGCCAAGGGGCACATGCCCATCGCCACCGAAACCGCTGCCCCGCCACTGGATCCGCCAGAGGTGCGGCTGGGGTCGTAGGGGGTGGCCGTTGGCCCATAGAGGGGGTTGGTGACGTGGGCTCCGAGGCCAAATTCCGGCGTGTTGGTTTTGCCAATCACAATCGCCCCGGCCTGCTTCAGCCGCGCCACGCAAAGATCGTCCTGCGTCGGAATCCAATCCTGGTAAATCAAAGAGCCCTGGGTTGTCCGCACCCCTGCCGTTGCGGTGAGATCCTTCACGGAGATGGGAATTCCCGCCAGTGGCCCCAGGAGTTCACCTCGGTCGCGGGCGGCATCCACCGCCTGAGCCTCCGCCAAGGCTTGCTCTGAGCAGAGGGTGATAAACGCCTTCAGCCGATCATTGTCCTGGCAAATTTGCTGAAAACAACTTTCTACAACGTCGGTGGCTCTAATCGCACCCTTGGCTAGAGCGCGTTGCAGTTCGGTGGCAGACCATTGGTAGAGCGGTTTCATCGGGTTTCAGGAGGGATGGGCAAAAGGGGAATATCTCCCGCTGCGTCGTTAGACGGCAACACCCTACTTTATGGCCGATCCCAGCCAGCTATCGAAAGGGCATGGCAGACCCATGAAACACGCTAGAGCCCTTCGCCATTTTTGCATCATGTACACTGTATACGGTTGTAGGCCATCATGATTGTAGCCAATGTCTTCCACAACACCTGCCATGGCAAAACGGATTCGGCTGGGAATGTTAACCCCCTCCTCCAACACGGTGCTGGAACCCGTGACGATGGCTCTGTTGGCGGATTTGCCGGAGGTATCGGCCCATTTCAGCCGCTTTTCAGTCACGGAAATTGCCCTCAGTGACCGCGCCTTGGGGCAATTTAACTTAGAACCTCTGTTGGCAGCGGCCCAACTCCTCGCCGATGCCAAGGTGGATGTGATCGCCTGGAACGGCACCTCGGCAGGCTGGTTGGGGTTGGAAACCGACCGAGAACTCTGTCGGCAGATCACCGCCAAAACGGGCATCCCGGCCACCACCTCAGTCCTGGCCCTCACCGAACAATTTTGGGCGAGAGGCTTCACCCGCTTTGGCCTCGTCACCCCCTACCTGCCAGCGGTGCAGGAGCGCATCCTCCAAAACTACGCCCAGGAAGGGTTTGACTGCGTCGCCGAGCACCACCTCAGTCTCCAGGATAATTTCTCCTTTGCAGAGGTCAGCCCCGACCAACTGCGGGCCATGGTGCGTCAGGTCACGGTCGCCAATCCTCAAGTAATCACCACCTTTTGCACCAACCTAGCCGCCGCCCCCCTGGTGGCAGAACTGGAACAGGAATTAGGCATCCCTATCTTCGATACCATTGCCGTGGTGGTGTGGCAATCGCTACGGATAGCGGGGGTCGATCCAACGCGGATTCAGGGCTGGGGACGGTTGTTTAGCGAAGTTGGATAGCCAGGTAAACCAACCATGTCAATCAGCTTAATTCGAGGTAAAGCCGTTATTTGTCGAGCCTTAGACAACGAAACGGTGGAGGTGATTGAGGACGGAGCTGTCGTTCAGCAAGACGGCACGATTTTGGCCATCGGCCCCTATGAAGACCTGATCACGCAGTATCAGCCCGATCACATCCTCGGTTCTCCCCACCACATCATCTTGCCGGGGTTTGTGAATGGCCACCACCACGTCGGCCTCACCCCGTTTCAGTTGGGTTCGCTAGATTACCCCCTAGAACTTTGGTTTGCTACGCGGCTGGGGGCGCGACGGGTGGATCCCTATCTGGACACGCTCTATTCCGCCTTTGAGATGATCGCCTCCGGCATTACCACCGTGCAGCACATCCACACCTGGCGCAACGGCCCCGCCGCCACCTGGCCCGCCCTGGCCGAACAGGTGATCCAGGCTTATCAAGACATTGGGATGCGGGTCTCCTACAGCTTTGCCGCCCGCGACCAAAACCGCCTCGTCTACGAAGCCGACGATGTCTTTCTTCAGCGCCTACCCGCCGATCTTGCCGCCGCCGTAGACGACCTTCTCAAGGATCAGCGGGTGCCCTTCCCGGAATATCTCAACCTGTTTGCCCATCTGTGGCAGCGGTGGCAACACCATCCCAGTGGCCGCGTTAACATTCAATTGGCCCCAGCCAATTTGCACTGGTGTTCCGACCAGGCGCTACAGCTTCAGCAAGACTACGCCCAAAAATACCAGGTGCCCGTGCATCTGCATTTGGTGGAAACCATTTACCAAAAAATCTACGCCCAACGCCGCACCGGAAAAACTGCCGTCCAACACCTGCAAGACCTCGGCCTGTTGGGGCCACACCTCACCCTGGGCCACGGGGTTTGGCTCACCGAGGGCGATATCGACATCCTAGCCGACACCGGAACCCACATTTGCCACAACGCCAGTTCCAACCTGCGCCTCCAGAGCGGCATTGCCCCCCTCAACGCCTTTACCCAAAAGGGCATTTCCGTGGCCATCGGTCTCGACGAAGCAGGCCTCAATGACGACCGGGATATGCTGCAAGAAATGCGCCTGGTGCTGAAGCTACATCGGGTTCCCGGCCTTGATGCCCTGGTGCCCAAGGCAGCCCAGGTCTTTCGTATGGCGACGGAACAGGGCGCAAAAACCACCGGATTTGGCGACAGCATCGGCACCCTCGCCCCAGGCAAAGCCGCCGACCTGGTGCTGATGGACTGGCGCAAACTGGCCTACCCCTACCTCGATGCCGACATTCCCCTGATCGAAGCCGTACTCCACCGAGGCCGCAGCACCGCCATTGATATGGTGATGATTAACGGCAACGTCGTGCTTGAGAATGGGCGCTTTACCGGGGTCGATCGTGATGCCGTGCTTGCCACCCTAGCCGAGCAGCTTCAAGCCCCTCTCACCGAAGCTGAAGAACACCGCCGCCGCCTTGCCAAGACCATTTTCCCCTACATGAAGCAGGTCTACGATGGCTGGCTCTCGGAGACGAACGGCCAGCCCTTCTACGGTCAGAATTGTCGGCATTAACCGCTTGTCCAACACGAGGGCCTAAGCCATCCTTTTTGATCTGTGTCCAGCGCTCAACTCTCTCAGGTCACGTCCCACCATTAGATTCAGAGAAAATCCGAACCCCATACCTCCGACGGCTAACCCACTAGATCTCCGTAGAGGCAAGGTTTCCTTGACCTACCAAGCAGAGTTAACCCGCGAATGCAGGCCCACGGTAAATGTATACTCGCGTTTTTTCTCAATAAGGAGCCTGAAAAGCCAGCTTGTTGAGGATCCTGGGGCTACCTTGATGGCTTCCAGCCTAATTCTTTCGTTGAGACCGATTTTGGATGCGTTTGCTCTGCGATATCTTTAGTTTGACTATCATCTTTCCTGAGATATGCTCGTTATATGCCGATCTTCCAGCCTCGTCGGAGTTGTATTGGCTAATACATTATCATCGTTCTCAAATTTGCTGAAAGCCTTACTGGGTATAGGCTTTCGCTTGCCTTATCCCCCTGAACCCAGAAAAGCGATATATCCCTAATGAGTAGAGCCGTATGCCTCAAGAACAGGGGCTGCTAGAGCAATTAGCCGCAGCCCAAGCCCAAATTCAAGATCTTAAGGAACAATTCGCGACTGCACGCGAGACGGCTCAGCAGCTTGAACAACGGGTTGAACAACAACGGGAGTGTTTGGCACAGGGCGAAGCTCAGAATCATCGCCTTCAGCGGCTGCTTGAGGCCAGTCCAGCCACCACCTACAGCTATCAGGCGGATCCGCCCTATACCTGTACCTACATTAGCCGGAACATTGAAACCATTTTGGGCTATAGCCCAGCGGAATTTACCGCCGAGCCGAATTTCTGTGTGCAGCACGTCCATCCTGATGATGCCGCCCAGGTTTTGGAGGTGATTCCTCAGCTCTTGACCCAGGGCAAACTCCAGCGTGATTATCGCGTGCGCCATCGCGACGGGCACTATGTTTGGATTCGTGATGACATGGTGCTGCTGCGGGATGCCCAGGGCGTTCCCCAGGAAGTGGTGGGTTATTTCACGGATATTACGGATCGCAAAACCGAACTGCAACACCGCCAAAGGACTGAAGCGGTTTTGCAGCAGCAGTTAGGGGCGATTGAGGCGGCGGTGGATGGCATTGCTATCCTTCAGGATGAGCAGTATGTTTATCTGAACTCGGCCCATGGGCAGTTCTTTGGCTATGAAACGGCCTCAGAACTGATTGGCCAAAGCTGGAAAATCCTTTACTCTCCAGAGATGCTGGTGTACTTCGAGCAAACGGTTTTTCCCAGTTTACAACAGCAAAAATACTGGCAAGGGGAAGCCGTAGCTACCCGTAAAGACGGCACAACATTCCCACAATTTTTGTCTCTAACGCTGTTAGATGACAATATGTTGGTCTGTATTTGTCGAGACATTACCCAACAAAAACAGGTCGAAGATCAGCTTAAAAAGACCCAAGATAAGATGATGGCAATTCTGAATGAGTTGCCTGCGGTGGTTTATACCAAAGATTTGTTGGGGCGACATACGTTTGTCAATAAAGCCTTCTTAGAACTCTTTGGTTGCGAATCATCAGCCATCATTGGCAAGACTAATCACGAGTTTTTTGACTTTGAAACAGCGAACCGTATCCAAGTCAATGACGAAACCTTGTTAGCCCATGGCACCGCTAAGCCCTTTGAGGAAACGGTGGGCGTTGGCGATACGCAGAGAACGTTTATCTCGAACAAGTTTTTATTGTATGATTCGCAGGAACAGCCCTACGCTATTTGTGGCATTTCGACGGATATTAGTGATCGAAAACAGGCTGAATTAACACTCCAATATCAGAAAAAATTTATTGAAAGCGCCATCCAAACTAATCCAACACTCCTGGTTTATCTGTTTGATGTGCCCAGTCGGAGCATGAGTTTTGTCAGTGAATCGGTCGCCAATTTATTGGACTACACCGCCGCCGAAATTTTGGACATGGGGCCAGATCTAGTGCCTAGACTGGTACATCCCGACGATCATGATCGGTTTGCGGCTTATGTTGATCAGCTCGACCAAAGCCAGCCAGGGGAAAGCCTAACCTTTGAATATCGAGTGCGCCACCGCGATGGTCGATGGCTGGATTTGTTGCTGCGGGGGCAAGTCCATCGCCGTGATGAACAGGGGCATGTGCAGCAGTTTTTAGGCTCGGTAACAGATAGTACCCGCTATAAACGAACGGAAGCCCATCTCCAAGCCTCCGAAGCCCGTTTTGAGGCCATTGCCAACCTCGTTCCCGATTTCCTCTGGGAAAGCGAACCCGATGGCTTCAACACCTGGTGCAACCAACGCTGGCTCGACTACACCGGACAAACCCTAGAGCAATCCTTGGGCCGAGGCTGGTTAGAGGCTGTTCATCCCGAGGATCGCGCCCCATCGGTGCTGATTCAGCGAGACGCCGTTGAAACGGGAGAACCACGGCGCGAAGAGCGCCGCATCCGTCGCCATGATGGAGAGTACCGTTGGTTTGTCTCGAATGTTTCCCCGATCAAAAATGCAGAAGGCCACGTGATCAAGGTATATGGTTCCGTCATCGACGTGCACGAAGAACGCATGGCTTTGGAAGCCTCGCAGGCAGCGGCGGCCATCGATGCTTTTCGGGTGCGGCTGTCGGATGTGCTGCGATCTCTCACCAATCCGATCCATATACAAGCCGAAGCCTGCCATTTGCTGGGCGACCATCTCGGCGTTGATCGCGTCTTTTATGTGGCCTTCGATGAAGTGGCGGGCACGTCCCACGTCTATCGCGAGTATCTGCGTGGCGATTCAGCTTCCCTCCTTGGCGAGTGTTCCGTAGCTAACTATGGCTGGAGTTTGCCCTATCTGCGTCGGGGCGAATCCGTCGTGATAGCCGATACCCAAGCCACCCCCATCCTCTCCGAGGCCGACCAGGCTAGGCTAGGGGCGGCTCAACTGATGAGAATTTTGGCTATCCCTCTGCTCGAAGACGGTGTTTTGGTGGGTGCCCTGGTTGCCAGCGAATCGGTGGCGCGTGAATGGACCGCAGCAGAGGTTGACCTGGTGCGCGAAACCGCCGAACGGCTTTGGACAACGATGCAACGAGCCGAAGCCGAAGCCGCCGTGAAAGACCTTTCGGAACGCCTATCCCTAGCGCTGCAAGCCGGGGCCATTGGCACCTGGGATTGGGATTGCGTTAATGAGGTGAACTGGGATGATCAGATGTATGCGCTCTACGGTCTGCAAGATCTGAGGGAGCGGGCGATCTATCCGACCTGGCGCAATAGCCTACATCCCGACGACCGTGACCGGGTAGAGGCGCTATTACAGGCGGCTCTGCGGGGTGCAGCCGTCTACGATACCGAATTTCGCATTCTGCGCCCCACCGGAGAATTGCGCTGGATTCAGGCGGTGGCCGAAGTGCAGACCGATCCCCAAGGCAACCCCATCCGGGTAGTGGGCATTAACCAAGACATTACGGCACGAAAACAGACCGCAATTGCCTTGCAAGAGCAAACCGACCGCCTCAGCCTCGCCCTAGAATCGGGAGCCTTTGGCCTTTGGGAGTGGGACTTGGGCGAAAATCGGGTTTGGGATGATCGCATCTATGAACTCTATGGGTTGCAAAACCTGGGTCGATTCGCCACCTCTGAAGATTGGCTGGCCTGTATCTATCCCGATGATCGGGATCGGCTTGAGGCTGACATTCAACGCTCGATAGCTGGCCTGTCGCCACTCAACATAGACTTTCGGATTGTGCGCCCCGATGGCGCATTGCGTTGGCTTCAGTCCTTTGCCCAGGTGCAACGAGATGCGGCAGGTCGGCCCATAGGAATGGTGGGCATTACCCGCGACATTACCGAGAAAAAAGAGGCTGAGGCAAAACTGCAACTTTTGGCAGACCGCCTGTCCTTGGCCCTGTTGGCGGGACAAATTGGCTTTTGGCTGTGGGATTTAGACCAAAGCCTGTTTTGGGATCCTTCCCTCTGCCGCATCTATGGTCTTTCGGGGAGCAACCAAGTCACCGATTGGCAAACCTGGCGAGACCTGGTTCATCCTGAGGATGTGGATGAGGTGGAGGCTTTGTTACAAGCCGCGATCCATGGCGCACCCTATCTAGGCACAGAGTTTCGCATTTATCGCCCCGATGGCGAACTGCGGTGGATTCAATCCTCGGCCCATGTGCAGCAGGATGAAAACGGCCAGCCCGTGCAGATGATTGGCGTTAACCAAGATATTACCGCCCGTAAACAGGCCGAGCTAGCCCTGAAAGAGCAAACCAACCGCCTCACCTTGGCCCTACAGGCTGGGGCCTACGGCATTTGGGAATGGGATTTGGTCGGTGATCCGATCTGGGATGAGCGCATTTATGCAGACTATGGCCTACAAGACCTAGGACGACCAATCACCTACCAAGACTGGCGCAATCGCATCCACCCCGGCGACCTCCATTGGGTGGAGGCGCAACTAGAGGCCGACTTGCGGGCCAGCATTCCCTTCAGTGCCGAATTTCGCATCTGCCGCCCTGATGGCGAACTACGGTGGATCTTGACCATCGCCAAGCTGTACTGCGATGGCCAAGGCCAACCCCTGCGGATGGTGGGGATTCACCAAGACATTACCCACCGCAAACTGGCCGAGCAGGAGATTCAGAAGAGTCGGGCTAAGTTTCAGCGCCTCGTGGATGACATCGGCGATAAATTCGTCGTCTTTAGCCACAGCGGAACCGTTCTCACCTACGTGAGCGGCGGGTTGCAGTCCGTTTTTGGGGTGCCGCCAGAGGCCGTGTTGGGCCAGTCCTGGGCTGATACCATCCAGTGGTTTCCAGAGTCCCTAGACTTGGCCCGGGCCGAAATTGAAAAACTGCTCACCAAGCAGGTGCCCACCCAGGAATTTGAGATGTCCTTTACCCGACCGGATGGAGCAGTTCGTACCATTCACGCTGTGCAACACTCCGTTTTAGATGAGGTGGGCAACCTCCTGGCCGTTGAAGGGGTTGTCGAAGACATCACCGACCGCAAAGCCGCCGAGGCCGAATTGCGCCGCACCAACGCCGAACTGGAACGTGCCACCCGCCTCAAAGACGAATTTCTGGCCAACATGAGCCACGAACTGCGCACCCCCCTCAACGCCATCCTCGGCATGACTGAAGGGCTACAGGAGGAAGTCTTTGGCCCCCTCACCGAACGCCAGGAGCGCAGCCTAGACACGATTTACCGCAGCAGTAGCCACCTACTAGCGCTGATTAACGACATTTTGGATCTCTCCAAAATTGAGGCGGGGCAGATTGAACTAGACTTCAGTGCTATCAAGGTCAGCCAGTTATGCCGCGCCAGCATCACCTTTGTGAAACAGCAAGCCCACAAGAAACGCCAGCAAATTAACACCCTCATTCCTGAAGGGCTCCCGGATCTCTATGGCGACGACCGCCGCCTGCACCAAGTGTTGATTAACCTGCTCACCAACGCCGTCAAATTTACCCCCGAAGGTGGACACATTACCCTCGCTGCCAGCTATACGGCCCTTTCCCCAGACTCCGCTGCGCAAATCCGCGACGTTGCTCACCCCCAGGCCAACCCTGATGAAACCTTTGGGCTTTTGTCTATCTCCATCACCGATACGGGTATTGGCATTAGCCCCGAAGACGCCCAACGCCTGTTTCAACCCTTTGTGCAGGTCAACACGGCCCTTAACCGTCAATACGAAGGGACAGGCCTTGGTCTTGCCCTCGTGAAACGCATTGTGGACGCCCATGGTGGCGAGATCACCCTCACCAGCGACGTGGGTATTGGCAGTTGCTTCACCGTGCGACTACCGATTATCGCGATGGCCAACGCCGATACCTTCCTCGGCGATTTCACAACCTCCATCGACGCCACTCCCTCGGTCGATCCAGCCAACGCCCCCCTCATTTTGCTGGCCGAAGACAACGAAGCCAATATCAGCACCACCAGATCCTACCTAGAAGCTAAGGGCTACAGGCTCATCATCGCCAGAAACGGGTTAGAAGCCATCAACCTAGCCACAACAGCTCAGCCCGATTTGATTTTGATGGACATCCAAATGCCTCGCCTCGACGGCCTAGAGGCAATCCGCCAGATTCGTCAACACCCTGCCCTGGCGACAGTGCCCATTATCGCCATCACCGCCCTCGCCATGCCCGCTGACCAAGAGCGATGCCTCGCCGCTGGAGCCAACCACTACCTCAGCAAGCCCATCCGCCTTAAGCAACTCGCCCAAGTGATCCCCACCTTCCTAGCCGATGATTCCCCTCCATAGTTGCGAGCCCTAGGCGAGAAAGACTCCCAGCCAACGCCTCCCTACCCTGGCTAGTCCCGTCCTCTGGGGCCAAGGTGTTGGGAAAATGGTCAGGAAGAAAAAGAGGGGTGTAGCTGAATGAATGGACGACCCTTTCTCAACCCAAATCGGCCTCGCGTAAAACTCACCCTCCCCAGGCGCTAGCCGAAATCCGCCCAGCAATAGCCCCAACCACACCTGCACCAAGGGCCAGCCCATCTGAGCTTGGATCTGCCGCACCTCCATCGCCTCTGGGTGAGCCACAAACCACGCTCGTAGCTGCTCAACCCAAACCCCCACAGCTTCATCGTGGGCTACCTCAATCGCCTGCTGCTTGGGCTCCATATCATCTACCATCGCCAGCAGCGTGGCCTTGTCCACGGGTGCCACCACTGAGCCATCATCGTCAACCGCCTCAGCCTGGGGGCGCTGTCGAGTGGGTGAGGCCACAAGGCTTTCCGTATCGAGTTGTTGACTGGAACGCACCAGACCCCGCAGCCAGTCTTGGGCCAGGGTCGGATCTTCCGGGTCATAGACCGCTTGCCATTGTTCAAAGAGGGCTTCAGCCTTGGCCTGGTGCAGGGTCGCCAGTCGGTCAATCACCGCCCCACCCACCGCCAGTTGCTCATGCAGAGCCAGACTGCCTAAGACGGGTTCAATCGTCTGCCAAAGCCGAGCTAGATTGATTGTCTCAGGATCAATCCAAGCGGCCTTGAGTGCTGTCACTAGCGTGGAATTCGTCATGGTGTCATCCCTCACTAGTCGAGACCTCACGGATGTATGCAGGAAGAGTACGCTGAGGCTAGGAAACCACGACCCTCGGCTGTGACTGGGTAGCCGCTAGGTTGATGCAGCGATGGCACAGTCGTTCCATGAGGCATAGGTCATGGCTGATGACCAAGACCCCGATGTGATGGGCTTGGGCATAGGTCAGCACAACCTGCCAAATTAGCGCCTGGGTATTGGCATCGAGCATGGCCGTCATTTCGTCGGCAATTAGGTATCGGGTTTTGGGGTTGAGGGTACGAGCAATGGCAATACGTTGCAGTTCTCCGCCGCTCAGCTCGTGGGGATAGCGGCTGAGCCATCCAGAATGAATCCCCAAAGCATCGAGCTGGTGAATCTGAGGTGGATGTCCTTCGCACAATACTTGGTCGATGCGCCAGCGAGGGTTGATGGCCAAGTCAGGATGTTGAAAGACCAGCTGCACTGGACAGTATTGGCGTTTGGGCAGGGGCTGATGGTCTGCTCTCACGCGGCCTTGGCTAGGGGTTAAATAGCCCGCTAACAGTTTGGCGAGGGTGGTTTTGCCAAAGCCGGAGGGAGCCATGATCCCTACGACCTCGCCGGGTTCTACCATGACGGTCTGGGCCTGTACGACCCATGGCAAACGAGCTCCGTAGCGAAACCAAAGTCCTTCACCGCTCAGCATGAATACACCTCACAAAACCACCTCGCACCGCCCGCAGTGCTGGACGCTCTGGCAAGCAAGCCTCGGTCATCCAGGGGCAGCGCTCGCTAAACAGACAGCCGACGGGCAGTGCCTCAGGACTGGGCTGGTTCCCCGGTACGGGCACAAACTCATTTTGTGGCAGAGATCGCCATAGGGCTTGGGTGTAGGGATGGCGCAGATTTCCGGTACTAAAGTCCTGGGCCGAGGCGATTTCCACCGTTGTTCCGGCATAAAAAACGGCCACCCGGTCGGCGACTCGCAGCGCCGCATCAATGTCGTGGGTAATGAGAATGACGCCCCGCCCCTCCTGAGCCAGTTCGCGTAAATGGGTAAGGGTTTCGGCGACTACGTCTGGGTGGAGGCCGGGAGTCGGTTCGTCTGCAATCACCAGAGTCGCTTGGCTGACCACTGCCGTAGACACCAGCACCCGTCGCGCCATGCCGCCCGATAGCTGGAAAGGGTAGCGACGTTCTGTCTGGGGTGGCAGGTCATAGCGGGCGAAGGTGCGGGCCATGGCCTTGCGTGCAGTGACGGGAGTGGCCCCGTTGAGCCGTGCCACCCGCTGCACCTGTTGGCCCACCCGCATCAGCGGATCGAGATAGCCGACGGATTGGGGAATCAAGGCAATGGCCTTGCCACGGAGCTGTTGGCAGCGCTGGGGCGTTAGGGGTTGCCCCTGAAATCGCATGGTGCCGCCCAGGGTGGCGTTCTCTGGCAAAATGCCCAAAATAGCGTGGGCCAGTAGGCTTTTGCCCGATCCGCTGGCTCCCACTACCGCCACCACTTCCCCAGCATTGACTTCTAGGTCTAGATCGGTGATTACGGTGAGCTGTCGGCGGCGCAGACCTTGCTCGTACTGGCTGAAGGTGACGCTGAGATTGGAAACGGTCAGCATAATTACCCCTGACTGGTGCGTGGATCGAGCAAGGCCCGCAGATTTTCGCCCAGCCAGTCAAAGGCTTTGACCGATAGCAACAATAGTAGACCGGGCATCACCCCCAGCCACCAATAGCCCGTGGACAGATGGCGCATGGACTCCGCCAGAATAATCCCGATAGCAGGCAGGTGGGGTGAAATGCCGATGCCAATGAATGAGAGCGCGGCCTCGTGCAAAATGGCGTGGGGAAACAGCAAAATCAGCCCTACTAATAGCTGGGGCACCATGTGGGGCACCATATGGTGACGGGCAATCCAGGCGGGAGAGCGGCCTAAGCGATGGGACAGCTGAACATAGTCGGAGCTGTTGATCTGGAGCACTTCGGCCCGCACGACACGAGCAAGACTGGGCCAGTGGGTGAGGGCAACGGCGATGATGACGCCCTGGGTGCCGCCGCCAACGGCAAAGGCGACTAAAATCAGCAGCACCAGGTGAGGCAAGCTAAAACAGACGTCAATCATCCAGCAGATAGCGGCATCGACCCAGCCCCCCAGGGTGCCCGCCGTCAGGCCCAAAATAGCCGCAATCAAGGCGCTGACCGTGGCCGACAATAGCCCCACTTGCAGACTGAGGGACATGCCATGGAGGGAGCGCGTCAGCATATCGCGCCCCAGCCAGTCAGTGCCAAAAGGGTGGGCCAGGGAGGGAGGAAGGTTGCGCTGGGTGAGTACCGGGCTGAGGCCAGCATCGCCCATGAAGGTGGCACTGAGGATAATGGTCAACAAGAAACAGATGCATAGGCCAATCGTCCACAGGGTTTGCTGCCGTCGATTCTGGGGTACTTTTGAGGCCACCCTTGGCGGAGATGAAAGGGTCGTCATAAAGTTCTCCCCCCTAGGCGAATACGCGGGTCAATGATCTGGTAAGACAAGTCAGCTAGGGTATTTCCGGTGTAGACAAACAGGGCGCTAAAAAATACGATCCCCACCAGCAGCGGGACATCGCTCCGTAGAGCCGCCTGCACAGTGGCCTGTCCTAGACCCGGATAGGCAAACACCTGCTCCACCAAGACCGAGCCGCCAAACAACTCACTGAGGGAGGCAAATTGGAGGGTGAGGGCGGGCAGCAGAATATTTCTCAGACCATGGTGCCGCAGGATTCCCCCCAGCCGTTCCCCCTGGGCGCGGGCAAACAGCACATAGTCGCTGTGCAGCACATCGATCAGCTTCTGGCGGGTGTGCAGGGCGATGTTGGCAATGCCGATAATGCCGAGGGTGAGGGCGGGGAGCAGCAGGTGGTGCAAATGCTGCCAGACCGTGACATCTTGGGCCAACACCCCCGGCGGGGCCGCGCAGCAGATCGGCGTGACCCGCAACGATACGGAAAACAGAATCAGCAGCAGCAGGGCCACCCAAAACGTTGGTGACGAGGCCAGGGTATAAGCATAGAGACGAATGCCTCGGTCAATCCAAGTGCCTTCAAAGGCTCCAGCCAGCACCCCCAAACCGAGCCCCAGCAGGCCTGAAAACACCCAGGCAATCGTCAACAGTTGCAGCGATACCCAAAACCGCTGGCTAATGACCTGAAGCACAGGCTGGTTAAACACCATGGAGGTGCCCCAGTTACCCTGAATAATCTGCCCCAACCAATCCCAAAACCGCAGAATCATGGGCTGATCGAGTCCCCAGCGCTGAGCGATCAGGTCTCGCTGGGCGGCGCTAATTTGCAGCATATCGGCCCCCACATAGGCCTGCACCGGGTCAATGGGGGACAGACTCATGAGCCCAAAGGTGAGCACCGCCACGGCCAGCAGCAGCAGTGCCAGCCGCACCAGTTTGTAGCCAAAAAATACCAGAATGGATCTTAGTTGCATGTCCATGTCCAGCTTGCGATGTTGGCGGTAATCGGCCAGCCGTGGCCATGGGGCTGCACCTGGGGCTGGCCAATATTGAGGCATTCATCGACAAAGTAGGTGTGATCGAGGTTCACTAACCAGGCCCAGGCCGCATCGCCCTGGGCGGTAAAGCCCTGCTCGCCATCCCACTGGGCCGCCTGCCAAAAGACGATGGCCTCAGCTTCCGACGGTGCTCCCATGGCCAGGTCAAGCATTTGATCCACGAACGGACTGGCATAGAATCCGGCATTGAAAAAATCGCCCTGGGCGGCCTGACTGTGGTGAAGGTTGTACATTTCCGTTTGGTCGTGGCTGCCCCAGCCAAACAGCACCACGTTGCTGTGCATCAGAGGAGTAATGGCATCCCAGCTTTTGCCCTCCACATTGGCCTGAATGCCCACGGGGCGCAGCATTTCCGCCACAGACAGGGCCAGGGCCTGCCGGGTGCTGTCGTGGGCCGGATAGAGCACCGTAAACTCCGCCCGTAATCCGTCCTTTTCTACTACCCCATCGCCGTTGCTGTCGATCCAGCCCCCCTCCTCCAGAATTTGGCGGGCGAGGTCTGGGTTGTTGTCGTCAATGCTGGCCCTCGGTTCCTCCCAGGCCAGACCGCTGACCGGGCCAAAGGCGGGTGAGCCAAAGCCCTCCAGGACGCCATCCACCAAGGCTTGCCGATCAATCGCCACGTTAACCGCCTGCCGAATCGCCCGATCTGCGGTAACGTCGTTGCCGATGGGATGTCCGTCAGGAGTGGTTGCGCCAGTGGCAGCAGGAAAGGGAAACATCAGTCCTCGGTTGTCTACGCTAGCAATGTCGTAGAGCTGCATCCCCTCGATACTCTGTACGGCAAGAGACTGAGGCACACTGGCCACCTGCACTTGTCCTGCCTGTGCCGCTGCAAAGGCCACATCCTCTTCGGTAAAGAGAAAGACCAGTCGCTGAATGCCGGGGGCTTCGCCGTAGTAGTTTGGATTGGCCTCCACAATGAGCTGTTGCCCCTCATCCCACTGCACTAGCTTATAGGGGCCAGAGCCAATAGGATTGCGGGCATAGTCGAGGCCATGGGCGTGTTCCGGCACAATGCCCAGAGTAATCAGACGGTTCACAAAGGTGCTCTGGGGTTCCCGCAGCCGCAGCTCTACCCTGTAATCATCGATGGCCACCGCTTCGTCCAGTACCGTCACATCGGTCAGGCCACCGCTCTGGGCCGCCTGGTTGAAGGTGTAGGCCACGTCCGCCGCCGTCAACGGCACCCCGTCCGAAAACACCGCATCCTCGCGCAGCGTCACCGTCCAGATAAGACCGTCGTCGCTAACGGTGTAGTCGGTCGCTAAGTCCTTCACAATCTCAAGGTTCTCATCCCGCCGCAGCAACGTGCTTTGGAACAGGGGCGAACCGTAGCGTCCCCAGCCCAAGGTAGGATCGAAGCCCTCGTTGCTCTCCCCTCCAATGGCTAACACAATTTGCTCAGCAGACCCCCCCCGGGCTACCGTAGCGTTCCCTGGAGCCGAGGCATTTTGAGCACACCCCGCCAACCCCTGTCCCAGCAAGAATAGGCCCACAGACCATGCTGGTACCTTCAACCCTGATGCCATAGCAGACCTTCTCACACCTTAGATAATGGGTAGAACAACTCCTCCAACTGGACAATGCTTTGAGCCGCTGGGAACGTTGTTCAGACCCAAAGGCTATCACCGCCGGGGCGGGCCAACAATGCGGGGGGACGGGATATGAAATAGGTTTCTACTTCTCAACTTAACCGAACTCTCTACTCGTTAGAAAGCGCCGTTCTAATCATGATTGAGGGCATACTGAGGCGACGTTGGTCCTCCTCCATTTATGTTGTGTAAGTTGTAGTGTAAGCTTGTGCGGTGTGCCAGTAGCCTGATTTAAGACGCCTTGAGTCTAGCCATGAGAATCGCTGAACCCCTTGAAAACTCGTTGATTGTGCATGAGTAGTTGCGATGACCGCAAATACTCAAGGTCTTGAAAATATTGACATATAAAGATTTTATAGCTTAGTAAAAAGCTTTAGACTAAGACTGGACTAGATTGGCCTAGCTCAACTGTGACGGTGCAATGTGCCAATCTTAGGTGAGACTGAGCCGGACGTGAGACAGTGAGGGCTGAAACGGGGGTTTTAGCTTAAAATCTCAGACTTTTTGGAGTACCGGATGCGGTCTATCAAGGGCCACTACCGCTTGGTGGAGCGTTTCGTGGCTCATGGGGAGTCTTGCGAATATGGGATTTTCCCTTCGGCCAAAAGTTGACGAATAAAGGGCCGGGTGCGGTTGATCCTATGCAAGGCTTTCAGCGGTGGGCTCAAGCCCAAAACACCGAATTGTTATGTCTTGTGGCATTGTGCCTATGGGCAAAAATTCTGTTTTTACAATAGAGGGTGAGACGTTTGTCGCACAGTCTGGGGCGCACGCTGAGACGCTGGGTGCAGAGGCGATGGTGATAGAGCCAGACCAAAGGTTGGTCGTGCCTTTCCTCTAGGAACGTCCAAGATAAATTCAACGCGATTGTGACTAATTGGGACTGATTTCTTCGCTGCGGAGGCTCCCATGAAAGACTTTTCCCCAAAATCTTTTCCAGAATTGTTTGCTGGTTTAGTGGCCTTATCTCTGGCGCTCGTCGTCAGTTCCTTGATTGGGGGTCAGGCCATTCGCGATTTTAAGCGGGCCAACGATGTGCTGGTGGTCACGGGATCGGCCAAAAGGCCCATTCGCTCAGACGCCATGATCTGGCGGGTGTCGGTGTCTAGTCAGCGCCCGACAGCCCAGGAGGCTTACCAAGATTTAACGCGCCAGACCGATCGCCTGGGGGGGTACTTTCAAGCCCAGCAGGTCCCCGAAGCCGCGATTACGCCAGGGGCGATCGAGTCCTACGCTATTCCAGCGGTGGATGCCAACGGTCGCGATACCGGACAAATTGTGGCCTATCGGTTAACCCAGCGGTTTGAGGTGCGTGCCGAGGATGTCGATCGCTACACTCAACTCGCTCAGCAGTCGGCGGAGTTGCTCAATGAGAATATCAATATTGTGTCTGAGCCGCCCCAGTACCTCTACACGCAGTTGAGCCAGGTGCGGATTGAGATGGTGGCCGAGGCTACGAAGGATGCTAAGGCCAGGGCAGAGGCGATTGCCGACAGCACCGGAGCCAGGGTGGGTGAGGTGCGCAGCGCCAATACGGGGGTGTTTCAAATTACCTCGCGCAACTCCACCGATGTCAGCGACTACGGCATCTACGACACTAGCTCTATCGACAAAGATATCACCGCCGTAGTGTCGGTGACCTTTACCCTGGAATGAAGCGTTGGCGGAAGCTGATCGAAGACCTGACCCACGAGCTGAGAACGCCCCTGACCATTGTGCGGGGCTACCTGGAGGAGTCGGCGTTGCTGAATCGCCGTATGATTTCGCGGAATCTCGAATGAAGTTGAAAGACTGGCAAAATTGTTCATCCCTTGAGTCAGCACCGCCTGCACTCCTAACCTATGGACTGTTCATGCCATTAGGGGTGAGGATTGTATAGCTGAACCAGCGCCTGACTGAGATGCGCCATTTCAGCCACCATTGCGGCTGGGGCCACCAGTTTGACCTCAGCGCCAAAGCCTAGAATCCAGCGGCGTAGGTCTCGATCCTGCTCCGCCCAGCGGGGAAGCATGACCTGAAGGCGATTCGGGTAAATGGGGTCTGGACTAGGGGGCAGGCTAAACAGGGCATCGGAGGAGGCTGTGGGGTTAGGTGGCCTGGTCTTGGATCGCTTCGGCGACATCTTCATGGCTGCGATGGGAAACCGCTGGGTACCCTCGCTGATAAAAGCAAACAAGGCATCGGTGAACCAGAGTTCTAGCATGAGGGAGGCTTGGGCCTGGGTGTCGGGCCGAGGGCTGAGAAATTGGCGCTGCATCTTGGCGCTGTGGCCCAGATAAAGTCCACTGCTGGCTTGATAGAGCCGCTGTAACCGCTGGAGGGCTTGGCGTTGGACGGCTCCATTCCGTGTTTGAGGTTGGAGTCGGCCTCGAAACAGGCGATCTAGACGCTCAAACTGCAATAGTCCCATCTCTGGGCCATCGGCACGTTCGTAGGCTAGGTACCAGGCAATGTTGTGGAAGACAATCTGCAAGGGCCATGCCTGAAAGAACCCGTCATCGGTGGTCTCAAACCGCCCCACTCCCGCAAACCGATTGAGCTCTAGCAACTGCCCCACCTCAATTTCATGCTCTAGCTGAGTCAGGGTTCTGGCGAGGGCTGTGGCGGGCAGTCGTTCAAGGTCAATGATGCTACGGTTGCCAATGGCCCGCACCGGGTAGAGATCCGCTAGGTCGTGCTGGCTGCGTTGGAGACGGTCGCGCAGGGTGTCCAGCAGCGCCAGGGCGGTGGGGTCTTCGATATTTTTGGCCTGGGCCTGGAGAACGCTGGCCACCTTCAGCAACTCCGACTCCGACAAAATGCCGCTGCCCAAAAAATAGCCCCGTCGTAGCCGTGCCGCCGGGAGTAATCCAAAGGGCTTGAGCACTTGTTCGATATCTTTCCGCAACGCCGCCTGCCCCTCTCCCACCAGTAGCCCATGGGCCTGCATGGCTACCGCTACACTCGCCAAGCTGCTTTGAAGCTCCGGTTGCCAGCAGAGGGGATGATGGGCCACGAATCGAATGAACGTCATCACCCGCTGAAAGGCCACCCAATCGCTGTAGGGATGGGGAGTCTCGACAGGCTGCTCCAGCTCTGGCCAGGTTAAGGCCGCCACGGTGGGCCGAGGGCTGAGAAAGCCATTCGCCTCCAGCCACGCCAAATCCTGGGCCAGCGCCGTCGAGTCCGCATACAACTCCCCCCGTTGACGGGCCATCACGGCGCAGATTTCCGCCATCGCATCGGGAAAGGTGGGAGGAGAACCCGCTGACAATAGCCGTTGCAAACCACTGGGATCTCGATCCTGAAGATGGCCTAGCCCTGGATAATGCACCAGCAGGCTGAGTAGATGCAGCAGGCGATCAAAATCGAGCAAGGTGGAATAACGGTGGCTTTGCAGGCGGCTATGGCGGTTGCGGCGGTTGATGCGACCCCGTTCTAAGCCCTGGAGCCGTGATTGGATGTAATCAATGCTGGCCTCAGCCTCTAGGGCATACACCGCCCAAAACCCCTCGGCGGCCAGGGGCGGAAACTGTCGCAGAGCCAAATGAGCCGCCTCAATGACCCCAGCGGGCACCTGGCGTTCTCGTTTCTGGTTCCATTGGTGACAGGTGGCCAAGGGTGTCTTAAGATGCCAGCCGATCCAATCGACTCCCAAGGGTTTTAGCCGCTGCAACAGGGCCATGCGCCAAGGCCGTCGCGCATTTGTGGCGTCATAAATCACACTCTGGCCCTGATCCACCTCTTCCCCAATGCGGCGCATCACCTCCGACTCAATCTCCGGCCACGACCCCTGCTCCGCCGCGCAGCCATAAAGCTCCTGGCGAATCTGATCCGTAGACACGATGCAACTGTGAGATAAAACAGCCTGCATGCGCTGAGCCAAGGTGCTTTTGCCGCTGCCCGGTGGCCCAATCAACAGGTGGCAATATAACGGAACGACCATACCCGTCCTCCCTGGAAGGAATAGGCCCATTGTAGGAGCGCAGATCTAGCGCTGCCGCTGCCCAGCGCGAAGGACGAACTCAGGGCCACGCCTAACGTAACGGTTGGTATCCCTAGGTAACGTCCTGCAAAGTCTTCTAAAGAGATGTCGAGTCCCCGTTATTCCTCTCGCGTCCTTGGGTATTCAAGGATAGGTGGGTCGTTTCGTCGTTCGCGTTAAAACCATTTTCTTTTCCAAAAAGCTCAGCCATACTGGGCCTATGGTTCGCTGGCTATCCACTCCGTATAGCCCTATCCCACCGCACAGGCATGTTCTATGACACAACTCTTCTGGCAGGCCAAAATCTGGGGCCTATTACATGACCCAGCCCTGAAAGCGCTGCACGATAACTCTGGGCGAGGAGGCAATAGCTTTTGGGAAAAACTGACTGTCATGCAAGACTGGGTGAATCAGGGCTGGGATCCTGAAAGTAAGTCTGGCAAGGGCTGGCAACATATTCGCCTTGCAGACTATATTGCATCGGCAAGTGATCGTGGTGCCGTTGGTAGCCTATCCATACCTATCAACTACAACGATCAAGGCTTAGAAACGCACCACTTACTTTCTGGTGAGCCCCGTCAACTCAAACTCAGTAGCAGTGCCCATCAAAAGGTAATGCAACCAAAGCGAGGAGACTTTTTAGCCCGTTTAGAAGATACTTTGCTACCGCCTGAAATTCAAGCAGAAACCGATGCTCGCAAGGTGTTTTGGTGGCTATGGCGTTGCTTACCTGTAGCCACTTTTAAGGCATTTGATAATGATGAGTCTTTGCTACTAATGCCTGCGGAAACTCGTTTGCCAGATAGTTCTATTTGGGATCATGCCAGCATTACTGCGGCCCTTGCCGGGGCACTGACAGGCCCAAGTCTGACCCCACAAGACCTGGAACGCTGGAATAAGGATAGTCAAAAAGAGTTACCTCACCTGGTTTCTTTTACTTTTACACCGATTCAAGAATTGATCAAAGCGAGTCGAAAGATGCGCGATTTTTGGGCAGGTTCCTGGATTTTGCACTATCTCTCGGCACGAGTGTGCTGGGCGCTGGCCTGGAAGTATGGGCCGGATAGTGTGCTATATCCCAGCCTATTTCAGCAGCCCTTGATTGATCATTGGCTGCTGAACGGTTTACCAAACAGCGACTTTAATGGGTGGGCGAGCGGTAAAAACGGTCAAGGATCTGCCTTTCAAGACTATATTGCATCCCCACAAGAAGCTCAGCTATTAACAGCAGGATTTCCTAATGTAATCGTCATGCTGCTGCCAGAGTCTAAGGTTCAGGCTGCCATGCAGCAGGCTAAAGCTGTTCTGAAGGAGGAGTGGCTACGACTGGGTAACTTGGTTTTTAAGAATCTACATACAGAGTGTCACTGGATGCCGGGATTAACCGAGGAACACAAAACCTGGTCAGGCTGGCTAGATAGCCAATGGCAAACCTACTGGAGTGCCGTACCTATTGGTTATGACGCCAATAAGTTAAAGATTGCTGCCTTGGGAGAGAATAGCGCCCAGGAGCTTGAGGAGTGGCGGGAAGAACTCTACCAGCTCTATCGAATCCCTGGCCAAAAAGAGAAGGATGGAAAAGAAGACGATGACAGGCTGAAAACTTTACCACCCTTCACTCCAGAAGAACTCAATTTTCTCCGAGAAGCCTATCAACATCGTCTAGACAAGCAAGGCAGAAGCTTTAGTGTCAACGTGGGTTCCTGGTGGCCTTATGCCTTTAGCAGCACACGAACAGCCCTGGCTGGGGTGAAAAATGCCCGGAACTGGACATTGCCCACCGCCTTTGGCACCCGGTCAACGATTTCAGGCATTGGGCCAGTAGTTCACCCCCACGCTGACAAGGAGGCATCCGAGCAGACCATCAAGCAACTGTGGCAACGTCGGGCTGGAGTATTTGACGGTAGCGAGCAGTTAAATGCAACTGAGGTTCTCAAGCGTGGATTACACCATGTCTTAGAGGAATTATTCGGCCTCGATGAAGACAAGATGACGGCTTTCTATCCCGATCTCACCGCTGGGGTGGCAGGCTATTTGCGGCATCACCAAGGTAAAGAAGCCCATCTTCGGCAGTTTCGGAAAGTTGGACAAGAGGTTGATTGTGAGATTCAAAATTTAGGAGGTCGGTTAAGACGGTCTCTAGGACAGGCTTGGGGCATTCCCTGGATTGACGCTGATCCGCAGGCTGATTTACGACCCTATCATGCTCGACTACTCAATGCGGGTTGGTTGCTAGAAGAAATTGAGAGTGACGAGATTGACCAACTAGAAAAACAGATTGAACAGGAGAAAGACCCACAGATTCAGCAGAGCTATCGACAACAACTATCAGAGGTTAGACAAGGACTTCGCCAAGCAATACAGCAAGTTATTGATAGTAATTATCCCGGCAACTCTCCTGCTGATTGGTATGTGCTGGCAGCGGGAGATGGCGATGATATGAATGGCTGGCTGAAGGGCAATCGTATGAAACCCTATAAAGACTATATGCCCACTGAACTAGCCAAGAAAGTAGATCAGTATCAGTTTCCTGACGAACTAAAATCAGCCTTTTATGAATTCTGTACTAAGGTTAAAAAGCGAATGGGGCCAGCGACCTATAACGCACTCTCTAGGGCACTCCTAGATTTCTCTAACCAGCTTGTCCCTTACCTAACCGAAAAACGCTATGCCGGACGCTTAATCTACGGCGGTGGCGATGATGTACTGGCCTACACTAACCTCTGGGAGTGGGATAACTGGTTGTGGGATATTCGCCAATGCTTTAAGGGAGCCAAAGATCCAGAAGAAGAGCGGATTGCAGCAAAAAAAGGACAACGGGCGCTAGATGAACCATACTTTAAGGGTGTTGGTGACTATTGGGAATGGCAGGGCAAAACGGCAACCGCAACGCTACCTCAGCGACCCCTCTTTACCTTAGGACAAGATGCCACTATTAGCTTTGGGGTGGTGATTGCCCATCATTCGGTACCATTGGCCATTGCTCTTGAAGCCCTTTGGAAAGCCGAAGAAGGCGCTAAAGAGCACTCCTACATGGACGGTAGTGTTAAGACCGCTAAGGATGCGGTACAAGTTCAAGTGCTCTATGGCAATGGCAACAAGCTGACGGCCACCAGCAAGTTTGAGGTGTTCCACCAGTGGCAGGCACTACTGAGTCTGATTGAGAACTTGGAACCTTCTCTGTTTGAGCAAGCGGCTAGTCTATGGGATCAACATCCTGCGCCTGTTCAGGGGGCTATTCCAGCCTGGGTGACGGCTTTTTGTTTGCGTCGAGACTTCTTTGCTGGGAAAGATAGTGATAGAGAAGCATTTTCAAAAGCTCTTACAGCATGGCTAGAGACTCTGTGGCAAAAAACTCAGGATAACCCTGATGAACGTAAGAAAACCATCATGAACTGGCTGAAGCTAGCGGCCTTTGTCCTACGAAAACGGCATATTAAATTGCCAGGAGGTGCCCAATGATAGCGACTGACCCAGCGTCAATTTCAGCTACAGCAGAAGCATTGCATCCACGTTATTGGTATACCCTCACCCCCTTAGATATCTTGCTATTTCGGGATGCTAAGCCCTTTAGTCCTGGTGAACGGGCCTGGGCCAAGAGCGTATTTCCTCCCAATGGTCACACCCTGGCCGGAGCGATTCGGGGACTGTTGCAGCAGGATATTCACATTAACTTAACGGGGCCATTTCTTTGTCATGGTGGTCAGTTACAGTTCCCTAGGCCAATGAACTTTGTGGGTGAGCGGCAGCTTGTTCCAGTTGAATGGATTTCGCCGTTACCTCGCCTGATGTGGGATCGGCAGATGCCCATGCCCTTGATGACGGAAACCGGGGACGATAGTTTTAATGAGGACAAATCCAAAAAAGACAAACTGCGTCAATTTCTGAGCGTTGAGTCCATTCAAAAACTTTTGAATGGAGAGTCTTTGAGTGGAGAGGATTGGCTATGCCCTAAAGGCGAGTTTCCAGAACCCTGGGAGGAAGAATCTCGCCCCCACAATACCCTGGAAGCAGGGCATCGCACGGTTAAAACCAGCGATGGCTATTTTGTTGAAAATGCTATTCGGATGCACCAAGGATGGAGCATTGCCCTGGCGGTGGATGACCAGACTCACCAGGCACTCCAGGCGCAAGGTATTCCCGCTGTCTTACAGCTAGGGGGCGAAGGACATCGGGTCTTGATTGAGCGGTGTCAGCCTTTGGATGAGCAGTGGGACAGCCTACAAGCCAAGTCCAAGGAAAACTATCAACAGGCCGAGGCCGTACTCGCCCAAGATCCTGCAAAGGCGAAATCATTAGCCTACCTGGTTACGGCTGGTGTCTTTGAGCGGACTTCCAATGGCGTAGCGACTTGCCAAGCTTGGCCCTGGGAATGGAAATTGGCCCATGCCCCCAACAAAAATCAAACCCCTGGCCCTTTGGTGAGTGTGGCAACCGCTAGCCCAGTCCCGATTAGCGGACGACGACGACAGAATGAGGAAAGCGTCCCAGCTCCTCAGGTGTTTGCGGCTCCACCGGGCAGCGTGTATTACCTACAACGGCCAGAGCCACTACACCAAGAAGACCCAGCCCAGAAAGCCCATAAATGGCGGAAACTAGGCTACTCAGAACTACTTTGGATTCCCTTTGGAGTAAATAAAAATGATTGAAGATTTGGTCTATCTCTACCTGTTGTCTCCCCTGCATACAGGAGGTACGACCCAGGAAGGTAATTTGCTAGGTATTGCCCGCGAGTCGCATACAGCACTACCCTATATCCCTTCAAGTTCTATTCGAGGGCGGTTGAGGGCTGCTACACCCGCAGACAATCGATCAGCACTTTGGGGTAACACGATTGAAGATGTTACTAAAGGAAGTGACAGCAATCTAACTCAAGGCAATCTTTGGATTGGTGATGGCTCAATTCTTTGGATTCCGGTTCCGTCTCTCAGTCATGGGGTGGTATGGGTGAGTAGCCCCTTGTTGCTGCGCCGCTGGGCTAGGCTACATGGTGTTGAAGCGGAGATTCCTGTCGATTACAGCACTAATCTGGGCAACCAAAAGCCTGTTTATCTAAAGGATGCCATCCTAAAACCAACGGAGTTAAAGGACTGGGATACCTGGAAAATCTTTGTGCCTCAGACAGAGCAAGCTAACGGAATTCAATCAGTCCTAGTTCTGCCTGATAAGCATTGTGCCACGCTGATTCAGATGACGCTATGGCGGCAGGTCAAGGTAAAACTAGATGAGCATAAAACGGTAGATGGGGGATTCCGATATGAAGAAGCTATCCCCCCGGATACGTTGATGTATTTTCCTTGGGGCGTGACGGCCCAAGCTAATGGTAAAGGGGGTGATGCTAAGCAAGACTTTAAGAATCTCCTCGCTAGCCATGAGCTGCTGCAAATTGGTGGGCAAGAAAGCCTAGGTCGAGGTTTTGTACAAACTTGGCTAGCATCTAACTAACCCATTCGCTAAGGAACAGTGGCCCTATGGACAGCTTGCAGGAACGTTATCTCACTGATGACCAGGGCAACCGCATTGGCGTGTTGCTGGATATTGCCGCCTATCAGCAGTTGCTCGACAAGCTGGAGGAGTTGGAATCGCTTTATGCCTTTGATCAGGCAGTAGCATCCGAGGATGAATCTATGCCTCTGGAAGATGCGATCATGGAAATCGAAGCTCAGCGGACCTCATCCCCATGAGCTATCAGGTCTCCATTTTACGACGAGCTCAAAAGGAACTGGGAAATTTGCCCCCCGGTGTCTTTGAGCGGGTTCGGGATGCCCTTAGAGCCTTGGCTGAGGAACCCCGTCCTGCTGGGTGTAAAAAGCTCCAAGGTCGAGAAGGTTGGCGCATTCGAGTAGGAGATTATCGAGTGCTTTACACCATTGATGATGCTCAGAAAACTGTCGAGGTAGTTCACATTGGGCATCGTCGAGATATTTACCGTTAATCGCTTTCAAAGGGAAAAGGGCTATGGGATTTGATCCGCGCACAATGGGAAAGCCTGTCTATGAGGCACTAAATAAATTGAGCCTAGATCACCAAGGTGATAACTCAACACTTAAGGATCAGAAAAATCAGGCTGTTGAGCTATATACCTATCTTTCGACCTGGGGACTGATGCGCTTGAAGGCAGAGGAAAAAGCTCTTAGTCAGGAAGGTAAAAAGCAGATTGTCAAAACGTTTTTTGAATGTCTAGAAAAAATCTCAGAAACAAAGAATCTGTCAAGTTCTGACGGATTAGAGATTTTAAAGAAACTAGACGCTGATGACTACTTGGGACTTACTGGCCTAGGTTTAATAATTGCTCAGGAATTTAGCTTTTGGGCTACGGCTGTGTATGTTGGGATTGAACTAGGAGAGTAATTAATTATGGTTGATCCATTAAAAAAGCCTCAATGGTCAGAAAAGTCCAAGTCAGTATCTAGATCATCTCAGCAGTCAAATTCTAATAATCCCAAAAGGATAATTCCATCACCTAAACGCAAAGGTTCTGACGGTGGAAGTAATGGAGGTAGTGGCGGCAATGGTGGACGAGGCGGCGGTAACGGTGGTGAACCTTCGCCTTGGCTCATTACCCCAGATGCGACCCCAGATCCGACAGCCAGCTTTGTGGAGTATCTGCGGTGGATGCGAGCTTATCAGAAGGAGGATGGTACCAAAGACGCGACTAAGGTGCAGATTCTCCAGATGGCGGAGGAGAAGGCTAATTATCGGGATCGCCTCAATACCTTGACCAACCGCACTAAGCTCATTGCCGGGGAGGGGAATACCTTTCAGGTTAAATGTCTGTGGCGCATTCGGGTGGGTGGGCACCGGGGGCCGGAGAGCATCTTGCTACCTGCCTTTGACGCTCTAGGAATGCCCTATATTCCGGCCAGTACATTACGTGGTGTCGCTAGAACCCAGGCGATCCGGGAACGGATGGAGCAAGAAGGATTATCTTGGAAACAGGCGGAAGAGAAAATTTCTCGGCAATATTTTGGCTATCTGGACAGCAAATGGAGTGAAGAACGATCTGGTAAAGTTGTTTTTCTCGATGCCTACCCTCTACCCCAACAATCGGGTAAAGGCGGGGGCTTAACCGTTGATATGGCTAACAACATTTGGTCGTGGGATGCCGCAGGGCGAGATTTGCTCTATTCTCCGAACCCCAATCCCTTCTACTCGCTGAATGAGGCGACCTTTTTAATTGGGTTGCGCTCTACAAGTGCTGGTGATCCAGAAATCCTAGAACAGGTTAAGCAATGGCTTAGCCGTGGCCTAGCTTCAGGTATTGGCTCTCAAGTCAATACGGGCTATGGAAGCTTAGTCCGGGCAGGTCAGAAAGCTTTAGATGATGCTTTCTTTAGCCTAGATTTCACCTTAGAAGGCCAACTCATTCATGGTCGGCAAAAGTTCACTCAGTGGGGAAAGAATAAACGCGATGAGTGGCAGATGCGGGGAAATCCTGATGCTGAGGTACGCCCGGTGGCGTTCAAGTCGATGTTGCGCTATTGGTTCAGAGCCTTTGCCCTGGGGGTGTTACCATCGCGGGAGGTACAGCAACTAGAGGGGCAGCTTTTTGGGGCGATTAACCCAAAACAGGTACGAGGATGGTTAAAATTTCGGACAATTGAATATGACTCCTTCAAAGAAACAAAAGATGATCCGGCGCAACAACAAGGAAATCTGACTATTTATCCATCAGATAGTTTTTTCTCAAGTGAACACAAAGATGTTCTCAAGACGTTAACCAAATCGCTAGTCTGGTTGGCCTTTCACTTAGGAGGAGTAGGACAAGGTGCAAGACGACCTTGTTATTCCCGTAATGGCAATCCACGCTGGCGAGGTTCAAGCTTTCTTTATGACGAGGCAGATGATTTCTGGGAACTGCCTGAATCCCTGAACGAATCTAAGAAAGTTTTTCAGATTCACTTTTCAAACTTTCATAAATCAATCGAAGATTTATTGAAACTTGAAAAGTTAGATCAGAGAATAAATGCCATCAATAAGCCCCTTTCTGCGTTAGATGTAGAGGCTCATACTTGGGTAGATGCAGTCGATAAAAATTGTGTCGTTTTGATTATTGACAAAAAATCTAACGGCAGAAAATCTTTTTCTCTAGATCTTTTACATCAACAACTGCATACCTTAGAAAACGACAAAAAGTGGAGAGATGCTAAAAGTCTTTGTGGAGGTGCAAAAACTGATAGAGTTCTAATGTATGGACGGGAAGTAGAACGGAAGGCTGTACCATCCCCTATCCTGATCTCAGAATTTGGAGACTACCAAATCGTTACAGTCTTTGGTGCAACTCAAAATCCACGGAGGTGCTATCTCGACGAGCTTAAGCGTCAAGCTCGTGGCAACTATGTACAAATCTTTCCGTTTGCTTAGGTCATCAGCGACTTTGACATCCTAACCCACAAGCAAACTTGCATCACTTGCTTGGCGATTCTTTATGCTCTGAAAAAGGAACAGGCTTTATGAAAACGCTCATCATCACCGTTGGAACGCGCCAAGTGGGTTGGCGGTGCAAGGATGGTGTTGTTCGCAGCCTGGGGGCTGATGGCAGCAAAAGCGACCCTGCCCATATTGATGAACTGTATCAAGATGAGCTGGGGTTAGAACGAGGGCACCACCAAGACGAGGGGAGTGCTCGCCCCTATCCCTGGAGCGTTTGGGATTTGGGCCACCGCCTTTATCAGCACTGCCAGGGGAGTGGCTTTCAAAACGTCGAGCTACTGCTGGATCAGGTCATCCTTAACCAGTATTTACCCCAGGGACTAAGCCATGTCGTTTTGTGGGGCACCCAGCAACCCGAAAGCGTGTCCTGGAACTATCGCCGCATGGATACGGCTTGGCTATCTGAGCTAATGGCTGGGAAGCTACGGGAAAGGTATCCAGAGTTGTCGGTCAAGGTCTTTCGGCCTACGGTGGGGGCCGTGGATGCAGAGGTAATTCGCGACGTACTGGAAAGCGAACTTCTGCCCTTTGCTCTGGGTACTCGCCAGCTAGGGGATGACGACTTTACTCTGCTGATTGAAAACAAGGGCGCAACCCCTGCCATGTCTGAGGGGCTGAGCATCTGTGCAGCAGCCCTAGTGCGGGATTGCCAGGTGGTGACGGTCAGCCCCATTGAGGCTCGTCCGCTCTATCCCCAGTTGAGTGATGCGGTAAAGACGGTAACTACTGCCCAAGAATGTCGTGCGGTGAATCTTGGACAATACTTTTGGCCTTTGGAAAGAGAGCGTATTCTCTCCGCTTGGAAACGAGGAGACTTTGCAGAAGCTAGAGTTTGGCTTTCGGCACATCGAGATCGCTATCAAGCCTTGTATGACTTAGCCGAATACTTAGCCTTAGCAAGTAATTGGCAGCTATTGGACGCATTGCAAGGACTACAGATATGGCTAAACCAAACACCTACCAAACGCAAAGTCCTGCCTGACGTTCGCAAGCAATGGCTAAAGGATATTGAAATTCTTTGCAAGTCTAAACAAAAGCAAACTCCAGAGAGCCGTTATTTTAGTATTTGGGAGTCGCGTCTAGCCATCTATGTAAACCTTCATCGTCATAGTTACACTTCAGCATTCTTGCAATTTGTCCAAGTCATAGAAAGATTGCTATTTTGGCGATATCAAAATGAAGATTGGATTGAGAAAGGCTATGTAACACCACCAGAAAGTAAGAAAAATTGGGGCGTAAAATACAAAGCTACTTTTTGGGATTTGCGAAATGCCTGGAAAATCATTTGTGACTTACAAGACAATAATTCATTAGTCAAGACTCTGGCTTGGATGAATGATATGCGTAACGATATTGTTCATAAAAATGAGCCGCTTCACTTTGATGTTTTTGTTAGCCATCTGAATTTATCTGGGGAGACTGATTTGTCAGACGAAAAGCTATATCAAGCTATCGAGATATTCATCCAGCAGTTCTGTCAACCCGACTGTCCTATACCAGATCGCTCTCTGCTGCAAGACCTTTACCATTGGGGTATTGAGCAACTTCAGTCTTAATGATTCTGCTTCCACCTACCTATACCAGGAGAACCGACCATGTTTGGCGCACCCCAAGGCGACCCCCGCGTTAAGCGAATGCTTGATGCTCTAGAGCTTAACTATTCCGTTGATGGCGATGGTGACTTTAAGATTGGTGTTAAGTTTGATGATGGCCGATCACAGTTGGCCTATATCAACTCGGATACCCAGTTTATTAACGACTTTGAGATTCGTGAATTGTGGTCGGTGGCCTATGTGTCTAAGGGCTATTTAGATATTGATACGGCCAATACGCTGCTGATGAAGAACCATGATTTAAAGATTGGTTCTTGGCGATTGATGGATGTGGGAGACAATACCTATTTGGTGACGTTCTGCATTCAAATTGCGGCGAATTGCGATCCTAAATCCTTTGCACAGAGTCTTTCGTTAGTATTGCGTATAGCGGATGACATGGAAGAGGTTCTGACTGGAAAGGATGATCTCTAGTTTCGTGCTGTAGCTATCCCTGAGTTGGACGTCTTATTGTCATGGCGAGTGTTCTGATTTCTTTTGTAGGTAATCAAGATCCGGTTTCGGATGGAACCCGTGAAGATGGCTCAATTATTAGTTTGGTGCGCCATTTAATGGCAAATCAGCAGGCGGTTCAGCGGGTAATATTGCTCTACACAACGGGGGCGAGTGGGACGGCAGAGCGGGCGGAATTGACCCAGGGTTGGCTCACGGATGCGCCTTTTCACTTTGCGCCGAGTGCGGTTGATCTGATTTCGGTGGGGGAAGAGTTGTCCCATGATCCGGTAAATTTGTGGTTGGCGGTGCAGGTGGCTCAGCGGGGGTTGGGGGTGGCCTTGGCGGCGGCGGATCGCCTGGAGATTAATGGGTCTTCGGGCACTCCGGTGATGAAGTCGGCCTGGAGTATTTTGCAGGCGGCGGGCTATGCGCCTAAGAGTCGTTTGTGGCAGGTGCGGAATCCGAAGGAACAGCAGCCCGGTCAGGCGCGGGTGTTTGAGAGCAACATTCAGGTGTTGCGGCAGGCGTTTGATATTCGGGCGATTCGGCAACAGTTGCAGGATTATAACTACGTGGGCGGGCTGACAACGCTGAGGACGGCGGGGCTGGCGACGCCTACTCTGGAAGCCCTATTGACCTATGGTCATCGGCGATTGTCGTTGGATTTTGGTGGGGCGAAGGATGCTTTGAAGGGGCTGGGTACGGCTTCTATGCAACCCTGGCGGTCTTCGGTGGAGGTGTTACTTCAACGCGATGCTCTGGCGCTGATGCAGGAGGCTTATTTTAATGGCGTGGTGGAGTTAAAAAATCGTCAGTTTTCAGATTTTTTGGTGCGGGTATCACAGTTCTTGGAGATGGCGCTGGAGCACTTTGTTTCGCAGCAATTGGATCAACGGCCTAGCTTACCCAAGGGTTTTGATGAGACGGAAGCATTCTGGCGTCATCTCAGCCAAAACCGACCTCAGCTCTATCAATTTCTCCAAGACTCTAAGTTTAAGAGTTATCCCCTTCGGCTAGATGGCTTTCCAAATCGTCCAACGCTTTTAGCGATTCTGAGATATGGGCAATTTCCTCAACTTGCGGATCTTGAGTTTCTGGGGGCTTGTTGCGAACAGCGTAATCGCTATATTCACCAATTTGAAGGAATCTCTGACTTGAGCGATGCTAATGCGATTCTTCAGGCTTTACGTCGGATTCTAGAACATCTTGGATTACAGGAACTGACTAATCCCTTTAATCAGCTTAATGATGCGATTAGTCAGTTGTTAGAGAGTACTTTTCCTGCCGCGAATCAGCCACTTTTGGGTTAAACCCTGGGAATCCAGCTTCCTTTCGTCGTTCGCGTTGAAACCCTTCTCACTGGCCTGTGCCTTGGCTAGGGTTGAGGAAGTTGTTTCTTCCTGGAGTTGGGATGATGTATGTAACGATGCGGGCGGCGCTGGTACGGAATGCGGTGGTGTCGGTGTTTAACGGCGGCATTACCTTGGCGATTTTGTTGATTGCACCCTTGGGGCTGGCGGCGGTGATCGCTAATACGCTCTTGGTGGCGGCGTCTACGCTGGTGATGACGACGGCGGGGGATGGGGTGGTCTATTTCCTCCAGGGCGGGCGGGCCTCGGTAGAGAGTTTGCCTGGTCGGCCCAATAACCGCTCTATTCAGCGGCGGGATGATGTGGATCCGCCTTCCCGGTATCGCTAATGCGGACGCTTTATATTTCCCAGCAGGGCTGCTATGTCTGCCTTCAGCAGGAGTCGCTGTTGGTGAAGCAACGGAATGAGGTGGTTCAGCAGGTGGCGTTGCCGTTACTGGAGCAGGTGTTGGTGTTTGGGCAGTCGCAGTTGACGACCCAGGCGATTCGGGCCTGTCTATGGCGGGATATTCCGGTGGCCTACCTATCGCGGATGGGCTATTGCTATGGTCGGCTAGTGGCGATTGAGCGGGGCTATCGGCAACTGGCCCGCTACCAGCAAACCCTTGAGGGGGTACATCGGCTGGTGGTGGCGCGACGGATTGTGCAAACAAAGCTCCACAATAGCCGGGTGTTGCTGATGCGTCAGCAGCGGCGGCAGGGCGGCGACGGTCTACCGTTGATTTTGGATACGCTGCAACACTTGGCGGAGCAGGCCGGACGGGCGGACAATGTGGATCGCCTGATGGGCTTAGAGGGAGCAGGGGCCGCAGCCTACTTTGAAGGGTTTGGCCAATGCCTACGCCAGCCGGAGTTTACCTTTGTATCGCGCAGCCGTCGGCCACCGGGCAATCCGGTGAATGCCATGCTCAGTTTTGGCTATCAAGTGCTCTGGAATCACCTGCTCAGTCTGATTGAACTCCAGGGGCTCGACCCTTACTATGGTTGTCTCCATGAGGGCAATTATCGCCATGCGGCCCTAGCGTCTGACCTGGTGGAGGAGTTTCGGGCTCCGTTGGTGGATTCGCTGGTGTTGTGGTTGGTGAATACGCGGGTGATGGATGTGGAGGAGGACTTTAAACCCCACAATGGTGGATGTTATTTGAATAATCAGGGTCGGCGTAAGTTTTTGAAGGCGTGGCTACAGCGCATGGAGGAATCGTTGCAAACAGAATCGGAGGATGAGGCTCAACCTCGCTGGGATTTACTCAATCGCCAGGTGAAAGCCTATAAGCAGTTTGTCTATGCTCCGGTGGAGGTGTATACACCCTATCGCATTCGGTAAATGGCGATGTTTCTCTATCTTGTGACCTACGATATTCCATCGAATAAACGTCGTAAAAAGGTGTCAGACTTGTTGGAAGGTTATGGTAAACGAGTACAGTATAGTGTGTTTGAATGTGTGCTAGAACCTCACAAGTTCGCTGAGCTAAAACAACGGATGAAAAAACGAGTCAATCTCGATGAAGATTCGGTACGATTTTATCCTCTCTCTAAGCACACGCTGAATCAGGTAGAAACCTGGGGAGGGGTGCCCCTAACGCCAATTCCAGGATCGTTTATCGTATGATTTCCTCTGTTTTGATAATTTTTGCGACGGGGTCACAGATTACCCAAAAGCCCCATTCTCTCGTTGAGGCCGTCGATGCCATACTACATAAGGGTTTCAGTCCTTGCCAGAGGCCAAAAAACGGGCTGCTGGCTGACCCAAAACAGACCCCGTCGATCCAGGGGATTGAAATCCTTGCCCCCTATGGGTTTCAATAGGGGGGACTCTCTACTCGCTAGAGAACTCATTTGAATGGAAACGTCACAAACCGGGCGGAAAATTCATCATTGAGTGACTCTCTACTCGCTAGAGAACTCATTTGAATGGAAACTCCCTTGCCTGGTTACGTTCGTGCGAACGTTGATCGGCTCTCTACTCGCTAGAGAACTCATTTGAATGGAAACTTATGTAGCAATAACGCCTTAGTAACTGCTGATACGCCTCTCTACTCGCTAGAGAACTCATTTGAATGGAAACTTCAGTAGGTACAGGCTCAAGTTGATGACAAGATTCACTCTCTACTCGCTAGAGAACTCATTTGAATGGAAACATGAAAGCATAAAACCGCCTGATAGAATTCCGTTGACTCTCTACTCGCTAGAGAACTCATTTGAATGGAAACCATTCTGAAAAGCTATAGTTGTCAGTAGTTCTATGTACTCTCTACTCGCTAGAGAACTCATTTGAATGGAAACATGATTTTTGGTACGATGAAGACATTTACTACGGTGAACTCTCTACTCGCTAGAGAACTCATTTGAATGGAAACTTGTTTTTCATCGTCTAATACAGGATAATCTGATAACTCTCTACTCGCTAGAGAACTCATTTGAATGGAAACTGCGAATCTATAGGCATTATAAGCCTGTTTATCTTGTCGTCTCTCTACTCGCTAGAGAACTCATTTGAATGGAAACGTTATCCCAGGGGTTACAACCTCATAGGCCGTTTTACTCTCTACTCGCTAGAGAACTCATTTGAATGGAAACTTTCGGATTTGCTTGTCGGTGGAAAGTCCAATCAAGGCTCTCTACTCGCTAGAGAACTCATTTGAATGGAAACTGTAGCAAGGTAGCTTCAAGGCATTCTGTAGCAGTCTCTCTACTCGCTAGAGAACTCATTTGAATGGAAACCGTGGCCTTTTTTGCTGTTTAGTCTGCGTAGTACGGACTCTCTACTCGCTAGAGAACTCATTTGAATGGAAACGCGGACTACCAGGACAAGCCCGTTAGCCACACCTAGAAACACTCTCTACTCGCTAGAGAACTCATTTGAATGGAAACAATTGGTACATACCTAAAAACCTCAGCAGTGAATTCTCTCTACTCGCTAGAGAACTCATTTGAATGGAAACGACATTTTTAAGAATCTCAGAAACAGATTTGGAGCTCTCTCTACTCGCTAGAGAACTCATTTGAATGGAAACAGAGCATCACCTAGAACCTCAAAACAAAACTGATAAATCTCTCTACTCGCTAGAGAACTCATTTGAATGGAAACATATTCTTTGTTTTCCTAATGCCAAGCTAGGAATTTTCAGGGCACACTCTCTACTCGCTAGAGAACTCATTTGAATGGAAACCATGTTCATTCCTTTTGTTTCAATAAAATCAGTATAGCTCTCTACTCGCTAGAGAACTCATTTGAATGGAAACCACCAATTTTGTTATCTTCTGTTAGTAGCACTTTTACCTCTCTACTCGCTAGAGAACTCATTTGAATGGAAACATATGATCGCCGTTAGTCGATAACTCCTGATACCTAACTCTCTACTCGCTAGAGAACTCATTTGAATGGAAACACTTTGCTTCTAAGGGCTGGTTCACGCTTAATTAGCTCTCTCTACTCGCTAGAGAACTCATTTGAATGGAAACCCTTTGAAACTGTGGATAGACCCTAGAATCACAGTAGCCTCTCTACTCGCTAGAGAACTCATTTGAATGGAAACTATCCTTTTCAGGGTGATAAATGATATCCCAGTTAGCTCTCTACTCGCTAGAGAACTCATTTGAATGGAAACAATTAGATTACCTTGTAAACGTCTACATCTTGAGAACTCTCTACTCGCTAGAGAACTCATTTGAATGGAAACTAAAATCCCGCTAACCTATCTTTTAATTCGTTTACAGCCCTCTCTACTCGCTAGAGAACTCATTTGAATGGAAACTCCATACGTTCCGTTCGATGATCTCTGGGGATACGCCTCTCTACTCGCTAGAGAACTCATTTGAATGGAAACTCTCGTTCATCAAAGGCATCTCGATAGATTACCTCTAACTCTCTACTCGCTAGAGAACTCATTTGAATGGAAACTATGTGGATACTATGGTTCGACCAGCCCCGAAGCGACTCTCTACTCGCTAGAGAACTCATTTGAATGGAAACTCTGGTTCCCACGATTCGGGAGGAAGGCTCGGAAATTCTCTCTACTCGCTAGAGAACTCATTTGAATGGAAACTGGGTGTGACGTAGTGAATGCCCATCCACTAATTTACTCTCTACTCGCTAGAGAACTCATTTGAATGGAAACAAGGTAAGTTTCCTGTAATCTAGCCCAAATTCCCTTAGAACTCTCTACTCGCTAGAGAACTCATTTGAATGGAAACGGCACGCAGGCGTCAGCAGGAAGGGGCTGGGGTTTGTCGCTCTCTACTCGCTAGAGAACTCATTTGAATGGAAACAGGAACAATGACCAAGCTAGGTCGGCCCAGTTTTTGCTCTCTACTCGCTAGAGAACTCATTTGAATGGAAACAAGAAATGATTTCCATGGTGAGAATTACCAATTAGGACTCTCTACTCGCTAGAGAACTCATTTGAATGGAAACTTGTTACAAATTGTAAGACTACCTTGACAAGACCACACTCTCTCTGCTCGCTAGAGAACTCATTTGAATGGAAACTGCTAGGCTGAATCGCCTTCAAGCCCATAATCAGCGCCTCTCTACTCGCTAGAGAACTCATTTGAATGGAAACCTCACGATGCTAAACAGCCGCCCCAAAATGCGCGAAACCTCTCTACTCGCTAGAGAACTCATTTGAATGGAAACTGATAGTGTGTGGTGGGATAGCGGTCTAGAGCATTCAATCTCTCTACTCGCTAGAGAACTCATTTGAATGGAAACGATGGTCGGATGGACAATGGGATAAGGGTGGACGGCTCCCTCTCTACTCGCTAGAGAACTCATTTGAATGGAAACAGCAAACGGGTGGAAAACCAACATTCTCGTGAACGTCTCTCTACTCGCTAGAGAACTCATTTGAATGGAAACGACAACAAAGGGCTATATAGCAATTTACTTTCTATTGTGGCTCTCTACTCGCTAGAGAACTCATTTGAATGGAAACGCTGTTCTAAATGGTCATCCTTGACGCCTAGTCGCTCTCTACTCGCTAGAGAACTCATTTGAATGGAAACAAAATAGTCCTGACTATCTAAGATTTTTTAGGAACGTTGACTCTCTACTCGCTAGAGAACTCATTTGAATGGAAACTTCCCAACCAGTTCCCCATTCGACTCGTCCATACGCTCTCTACTCGCTAGAGAACTCATTTGAATGGAAACTCGAAAGGACTTTAACTGCATCGTATAGGCGGGATTACTCTCTACTCGCTAGAGAACTCATTTGAATGGAAACCCTGTTATTCCCCCCAATAGGGCCGTTCTGCTACGCCTCTCTACTCGCTAGAGAACTCATTTGAATGGAAACGGGGTATTAATCCATCCCCCTTTACACTCGATATATACTCTCTACTCGCTAGAGAACTCATTTGAATGGAAACGCTTTTGGGGCGCGGGCTTAGGCTCAGCCGATTTGGCTCTCTACTCGCTAGAGAACTCATTTGAATGGAAACTTTTTGCCCTCGTTTTTGCCCTTCAGGACAAAGGAGCTCTCTACTCGCTAGAGAACTCATTTGAATGGAAACGTCAGCTATCCTGCTGAAAGGGATGGCCACTGCCGTTGTGGGGACTAAGCCCATCCACAGTGCCAAAACCCTTGCCAAAAAACGCCTAACCCAACCCAAACCCGTCTAAAGGACTGCCACCATGACCCCAGAAGATGCCCTAAAAGCCCTCAAGGCCGAACACGAAGCCCTTGGGAAACAGCTTGAAGAAACCTTGCCTAGCTTGTTTAATATCTCGGTGGATGAGGTTGTAGACTTTCAGCCCGCAGGCCCAGACGGTGGTGTTGTAGGGCTGCTGAGGTCTGGGGAGCAATACTACCAATTCACCTTGGCCAATGGCAGAAAGGTGCTGCAAGAGGTTGAGGTAGAGCCCACCAATTAGCGATTTCCAGAAAATCAACCTCAGCCCTTGGCGTCTATGGCAAGGTAGGGTCATCTCTTCCAAAGACTATCTATGGCTACAGCTACCCCTGTCAAAGACGCTGCGGTGCATACCATAATCTTCAACAATGACCGCTACTCCCGCTCTCTACTCGCTAGAGAACTTATTTGAATAGAAACTTGGCGGCTCATGGCAAAAAGACAGCCGCTGGTCATCTCTTTATCAGTTTCTGAACCAAGACCATAGGGCAAAGCCGAAGCCCTGCCCTGGTGCAGCAGTGATGAGTCTCATTAAAGCTCGCTGGGGTCGCTGAGGTCATCATCCGCCCAGTCTGGGGTCGGGCCATCCAAGAAATCATCGTCCTCGTCATCAAAGTCCCAGGCCGCGCGAAGGGCAGGAATGGAACCCGTCAACATTTCGTTGTACTCATAGAGCAGCTTACGGAGCGCCACCACCCGACGATTGTGGGCTTGGCCTGCCTCGCTCTTATCTTCTAGGCGTTGGGCAAAGGTTCGTACCCACACCCGTGGGCCAAGATCTACCCCCTCACTCCCTTCCGGTACGGGCTGAGCTTGACCGTCACCAGGATCATAGTAAGCCTGCGCTCCAGGCACCGGAAAGGCGTAGTGAATCTGTACCGAAACACCCTGGTCTCGATACTGGGAGCGGGTGCGTTTGGCCGGATGATAGACCCAGTAATGGGCCTTATCGAGGTCAAGGACTTCATTCAAAACCCGAATCTTCAAGCCTTGCTCAAGCCACTGCACGCCGTGTTCTCGACCCCGTTCCCGATTGGCCTGAAGGAAGGCATGGGCCTCCTTCGGGTCGGTGAAGGGAAAAGGGCCACGGGTGAGAAAGGCCTGAAGGTAGTCCGGCGACAACACACTCGTCGTTTCGACTTGGGTCTTGAGAGAAAGAGCCATCGGCTAATCACCTATATAATACTTATATACTACTATAGTAGCCTGCGTGGGGGGGAGGGTCAACACAAGGGTTCAAATGGGGTCAAATCGAATTGGAACGCCCTGGCGTGGTTCGTGCCCCAATGCCGCTAACGCTTCCAGTACCTCAATATCAACCCCTTGGGCTTCTGCGGCCTCCAGCAAGAGTTGGCCTGCTTCCACGTTAGCTAGAACCGTTTTCACCGCCTCAACGATAGGATCATCGTCCGGCGTGATGCCCTGCTCGATGGCGGCGACCAAGCCCTGGGCAATGCTTTGGGGTGATAGCTCAACGGCGCTAGGCCGTACTGGAAGGACAGGCCGAGTCGGTTCAGGGGCAGCGGTAATCACAACCCCGGCCTGAGAGGCGTGTTCTGACTGCCGCACATTGAAGGTGTAGAGCCGCAGATCACCGCTGGGTGTGAGGGTCTGCACCTGAAGCGTGGTGACGGGATTCGTGGTCAGTCCGGGAAAGTCTAGGGCTTGAATGGGCGTGACAAACAAGGTCGTGGCCAGCCCTGATTCGATGGGTGCATTACTGGTAAAGACGGTGCGCGAGGGATCCGCCAGATTGACAACAACAATCCGTTCTTGGACGTGGCTAAAGTCGATGGCGGTTGAACGTCCCGGCGCAAGTTCCACGTCGATGAGGTTGCGCAGGGCTTGAGATTGGGGCACCTGACGGTAGGCTGTGGCCTGGGCGGGTGGAGTCACGATGACAGGCATCGCTAGGCAGAAGCTTGCTGAAAGAAAAGGTAAATGACGCATGATGGTGTGGGGATTTAAGGAGCAATCTCTAAAACGCTGTTGACGACCACGGTGACGGCCATCCCTTCGGGCAGGACGGCCACCGTATTGGTATCAATGGCGGCCTGGGTGTTTTGCTCAGAGCGTCGCTGAATGCGGTCTGCAATCGTCTGGCCAAAGCCTTCCAACACGCCACCGAGGAGGCTAGGGTCTCGCGTGGTGCGAATCACGGTCGAACTGGTGCTGTCTCCTGTGGCGGCACTTCTGAATTCTTCTCTGGGCTGGTTCAAAACGGCTCCGGCCTGACCCAGGGCCGATAAGCTGCCCACCAGCAGGTCTTCAGCGGCTAAGTTTGGGCCAAGGTCATTCAACCGCTGAGCCACTAAGGGTTCTGCCCCCTGACCTTGCACCAGAAGCGCCCCTTCGGGTAGGGGTTGCTGAACCGTCTGACCTCCAGCAGGGTAGACCACGGCAATGGCGCTGGCCTGTACCAGTTGATTGTCGGGGCTGACGGTACTGGCCTGAACCACCAGGGTGGTGCCTTGCGGGAGTCCGACTCGCCCCCGTGAATCCGTGAGGTCTTGCTCCAGTTCAATCACAAACCGACCTGCGCCTAGGTCTGGAGATTGGGCTGAGCCTGACACTAAGTCCCATGCCATCGGAGTCACGACCTTGGCCTGCACCTGAGTGCCGAGTTCAGGCTGGATGGGCGAGGGTGGGACGGGCTGAGCCTGACGATGGTGGTGCCAGTCAAGAATGCCCTGAGTGCCCGGTGTGGAGGCCACCAAAACCGAGTCATCGACTGGCGGGGCTTGGGACTGCGTCGATTGAAGCTGAGGTCGAACGGAGGACTGAAACCCAGGCTGAAGTAGGGCTAGTTGAGCCTGAACCGATTGGGCTGATGACTGAGGCAACGCCTGAACCTGAGCAGTCGGCTCACCAATCGACACCCGCTGGAAGGGGCTTTGAGTGGGTTGAGGCTCAACGGGCGCAGCCTGGGCAGAACGGCCAGCCCTCGCCATCGCTCCTTCTAGAGACTCCAGCCCCGCTTGGGCGGTGCCGATTTGAGCCAGTTGTGACCAACGCTCGAAGGGGTCAACGGGGGGTGGGGATGCGGTGGATGGCGTTTGGGTCGTAGCGACAGGTTGAACTGGAGCAGGTCGAGGGGCTGGTTGGGATACGGGGCGAGGGGCTGGGGATGATGCGACTGGACGAGGTGGGGACGGTTCCGGCTCTGAAACGACTTCGTTTTCAGGGGTGTCTTCCACGACCAGTTCGGTGTCCTGGGCCTCTACCTCCTCTAGAATCGTGCGCTGATCCTGAAGCGCAAGCTGACTGCGGAGCCGCGCACTGTCGTCCTGGAACACCAATTCTTCCACCGCTTCCTCTTCGGGGGTTTCGACAACGGGCTGGGGGCGTCTTGTGAGGCCCAACAACAGCAAGGCAACGACCCCCGTCACGCTGCCGAGCACCAGAACCACAGCCATTGTCTTTTGGACGGGCTTGCGGTGGGCCGTATGCACTCGGTCAGAGTCTAGGGCCAGTTCGTGGGCGACGACCGCATCGACGACCCCTGGAGTGTCGAGGTCAGGGTCAGGGTTCGGTGTAGGTTCAACGGCACCGTCTCCCTCAAACAGCCATTCCTGGGGCAGTGGCCCCCCTTGCCCTGCCAGGGCGCGTTCTTGGGCGGGGTCGATTTTTTCAACTGACCCCATCAAACCGATTTCCGTAGGGTTGCTCATGACTAACGTGGATCGAAAGGAACAATGTCAACAATTTGAAGGCCAGACCCCAGGGTGTCGTAGACCAGTTGCTCGACACGGGAGGCCTCATCACCGAGGGGCGAATGGGGAATCTCGACGGCCCGGAGGGTGTAGGTGCGATTCCAGGGAATAGCCCGCTGGGAGCCATCGCGACGATTCAGTAAGCGTCGGGTGGCCACCATATCCACCTCCCATCGGCCTTCGGCGATCTGTCGAGGCTCTGAAATATCCTCAATGGTGATCACCTGGCGCAGATCGCCTGTGAACACCCCACTGGGGACAATCTCAGTAGCAAACATCTGAAGCATTTCAGACCCCAGTTCGGGTTCTAGTAAGAAACTCGCCATCGACACCGAAAACGGAACCCGACCTCGAACGTCCTCCACCGCCACGCCCTCATCGGGTTCATCGGTGCCGGGCAGCGTTCCGTCCCAGTTAAAGCTGAGCATCGTCCAGTCATTGACGACTTGGCGAATCACTTCAGGTCGACGATAGTTCCGTTCCCGTTCACTGACGTAAACGGTGTCGCCGTTGGTGAGTTGCACAAAGGTGGGCTGACGATTGACGATACGATTGACGCGCACCGTCAAAAACAGAATGAACACGAGTGTCACACTGCTGAAGCCCAGAATGGCCAGTTGAAGCAGAGCCAGCAGACTCTTGTTGTTGCCATCTAACAACCGCTGTCTCGACAACCCATGGGCTGAGCCTGGGTTGCGGCTAAATCGACCAATTCTTCCGGTCATAGGTCAAAAGAAATAGGGTGAACAAAGCTTGCAGGGGTGGGCTTTAGCCTGTCGTGGGGCGGCGGTCATCAGCCCGCACTAGGGCGTTGGCCCCTTCAGTACCGGGTGAGCCAGCGCTACTCACTTGATTAGCCATCCGTAACGCGAAGGCACTCCTCACGCCCAGAGCAGCGGTACCGACGAAAGCACCATTGATGCGAGCGACCGTACTCTGCAAGCCCGAATAGACCGCCACGCCCCCGCCTTTGGCCACTAGGCCCGCCACTACCGGAGCGCCGATGGCCAGAAGCAGGGCAAACCCCAGGTCGTTGAGGGTGCTGGTCGCAGTCTGGCCAAGGCGGTTAGCGACTAAGCCGACGACCAGGTTGTAGCCAAACTGCACGCCAAATAAGCTCAAGAAGCCCACTAGCCAAGCAAAGATCAATCGACCCTGGAAGGGCAACAGAGACAAGCCCATGGCCACCGGGGCAAACAGAGCCGTCAGCAGCAGAGCCGCTTCCAGGAGGTTGACGACCATCCACTGAAGCGCATACAGGATGACGCGCACCAGTTGTAGACCGCTATCTTCGATGAAGGTGCGGGGGGCCAGCACCACCCCAGCAGGGCCAAGGACGGCTTGGGTGCCAATGGCAATGGACTGCCGCAGGAGGTCAAAGGTGGTTCCGGCTTCGGCTTCGGCCCGATCCAGGATGGCGTTGGCTTCTTCAGTCCGCTCCACCCGACAGGCCAAGAGTTCTTCGGGGGGCAATCCCATACAGTCGGCATAGAGGTTGATCAGTTGCGTCTCAGCGGCGGCAGAAATGCCCTGGCGGGACATGGCATCGGCAAAGGTCAAGTCAGCCAACTGAACATCCAGCACCGCCCTGACTTGTTCATGGGCAATTCCTCGAATCAGCAAGATAGATCCCGACAGGAGTGCAGCATTATTGGCCAGAAAGAAGACAATCACCAGGGGCCACACAAACATCCGCACCAACTCCAGCCAAGACCCCCGCTCCACGATCTGACTGCCATCCTTGACCGCTAGGTAGAGGAGGCTTAAGGCTCCGAGGATGAGGCCAAGGCGCACCACGCCCGTCCACAGTCCGGTTGGGCCACCGCCAAAGACTTCAATCCAAGCCTGATTCCACGAGTCAATCGTGCCCTGGCTCAGTTCGATGGAGGAGCGCAGAATGTCACTGCCTTCTTCGGCCCCCAACTGGAGGAGGTGCCAATCAACAGGAAGCTGAAACCAAACAAGAGTGAGCATCGTTCCTTGCCAAACGCTGAACGTGACCGGGACTTACACCACCTACTGCTGCGGCAGGGCTGGATTACCGTCAGCCTCAGACCCAGATCCGGTGGTGCCAAGGGAAAACCCACCGGGCATCGTCATCGTGCCAACCTGCTCGATGGCCCGGTTGCCGCTGGCGATGCGCTCTCGACGAGCCAGACTGTTCTGCTGCTCCAAAGCCCGTGCCTGTTGCGCGGCCAGTAGATTGCCCATCGCCCGATCCACCTGAGCTTGCTGACCTTGAGCCACCTGCTGAGCGGCGAGTTCTGCGGCTAGGGAGGATTGTTCTGACAGATTCCTCAAAATGTCCTGGCTTACGTCGCTTTGGGCTGAGCGTTGGGCGGCGGCTTGTGACCCCGATAGCGACTGCTGAGCCTGAGTCGCCTGCTGCACCATCTGAGCTTGGGCCGCTTCGTTCAGGGTCGAACTTTGGGCAACCCCCACCGCTGTTGCCCGCTGAGCTTCGTGGGATTGGTCACGACCGACGCTGTAGCGGCCTGTGTCGGCATTGCTCCCGGCTGGAGATTCCAAAGCCCGTGCCAAGGCTCCGGCTTCTGACCCACTGCCACCAAGACGGTTATCGTCTTCAATCGCTTGGTCTACCGCTTGTAGGTCAGGGACACCAAAGCCACCGAGGAGGTCTTCAAGGAGGGTGCTGGCGGTTCTGGGCAAGCCCCCAAGAAAGTCACCAATACCACCCCAGAGGTTGCCCAGGCCACCGAAGTTGCCCAAGGCTGTCTCAATCGCATCATTGACCACATTACCGAAACCCCCTTGACTGTCATCGACGAAGGATTGGGTCTGGGCTTCCATCGGGTCAACGTCCTGGGCCTGCACGGACGAAGAGGCCAGCGCCAGAACGGCCACCATCGAACTGAGAGTCAACGTCAACAACTTCAAACGCATCGTTTTATCTAGAACTCAACAAAGGCTTCCCATCCAGACCTAGCGAGACGAGACGGGCTGGCACGAATGGGGAGCTGGCGTAACGGGATAAACCTTGGATGGAGTCGGGTCGTCGCTATCGGTAACAGGCTGAGCCTGGACGACCGCTGGCGGCAGCAAGGTCATCAGGTCAACCCCAGACTTGAGGGCGGGGATGTAGCGCCGGGTGAAGTCCGCTAAGCCCTGGAGCCGCCCGATGAAGGTATCGGGGTATTGGGCCATGATGGTGGCTCTAAGCGCCTGTTCGCTTTGACCATTGGCTACGCTGGCCAGCATCATCTCACCGGGATAGTAGCGACAGGGCCAAAACCGATCATCTTGCTCAATCAACCAATAGGTAGACAAGTCCGTCGGTCGAGGCTTGGCGGCATCGCCCGCATTGGTGGCCACGATGCCAGCAGGATAGGCCAGGTGCCGCTCAAAGGAGGCCACCGCTGCACTGGTGATACGGCCCGTAATTTTGTAGTTCAGGTTTTGCAGGATTTGGGCTGACGTCGCACAGTCGGCGATGGCATCCGGGTCTTGGGCAATCAACAGGACGCTGATGCCGTCCTTGCGGCCCGTCGCACAGAGGTCGCCCACCATCTGCGCAAAGCCGTCCCGCTTCAGCAGCACGGATTGTTCGTCGCCCACAAACAAACTACGGGGATGGGTCAGGGCCGTGCGGATGCAGGCCGCATGGGCATTGATGGCCATCAGGTAAGCGTCTTGGCCACTCTCGGCATTGAGGCCAGACAGGGCAAAAAACGTAATGGCCGGATTGGGGTTAAAGCTGCTAGGCTCACTCAACACGCGCCCCACCTCCGAGACAAACAACGCCTCAAACTGGGTCACGATCTGATTCAGGGCACGCTTATCCAAATCCTCAAAGCTGACCAGGTTCAACCGTTCTCGCGTGCAGTAGCGCTTAAAGTCCTTCAGAGTCGGGATGTTCTGCCATGCCTCCGAGGGCCACCCCACCGCCATGGCCTGGTGGTAGCGCTCGACGATGTCGGAATCTCCTAGGAACGTCTCTAGGGCCAACCGCAGCAAAGCGTCCACCCGTTGGGCCAGTTGCGGATCCTCGAGCTTGCCCATCACAATGATGTTCAAAGGCCACAGCACCATCTCCTTCCAGGTCTCTAGGCGCTGCTGACGGGTGGCTTTATCGAAGTGCCGGAGGTCAGGGGGTTCTAGCAGGTTCGAGTGGGAGCGCTTTAGGTCGATGTAGGCTCCCTCTCGGCCCAGCAGACCAATCAAGGTCTTGAAGGTGCTGTCGCCCCCACTGGATAAGTCCATCCCCACCACCGGAATGTTCTGGGCCAGACTGTCGATTAAGAAGCGACAGGCCAACACCGATTTACCGCTGCCGCTGGTGCCCGTAATCAGGGCTCGCTTGGCCTGGGTGAATAGGTCAATGTAGAGCGGTTTGCCACCCCGTGCGGTGATGAACTCAACACCACGACGGTCTACGTCCTTGGGCACGGTCAAGGGCAGCAGACCCGCGACGGTTTGGGTGGTTGGAGTCAGGCGACGCTCATCGGACACGAGGCTGCCGTCTTGCAGCAGACGCGAGCAGGTAATCGGCAAGGTCTGAAGCCACAGTTCCCAGGCCACATGGTTTTCGCGAATCACCACCGCTGAATCAAAGGCATTGGCCAACATCTGACAGGCCAGGTCGAGTTCGCGTAGGCTTTGGCGATAGACCAACATCATCGGCGCACAGTGGACAGCTTTAACGCCCTGATACAGATCCAACTGAGCCTGGAAGCTTTCGTTCTGCTTCACCTCAGCCCCCGCATCTCGGCCCTGACCCTTTTGCAGGGAACGACTCGACGCACTGCGGGCCTGTTTGGCTTGCTTGGCCAAATTGTCCTTAATTAACAGGTCGCTGGCCGTGGTCACTTCGCACCAGATCTCACTGTCGTAGACAAAGCCCGCACTCGAACATTTCCACATCCAGCGCAGTTGCTCTCGCACATTGGCCCATCCGGCGGGCGCATCCTCCATCACCATGACGCCCACGTAGGGACGAGCCTTGCCGGGAAGCTGAATACTGTCCGTCATCTCGCCGTGACTGGGGCAAGCCGATTGGCCCTTCGTGCCCTCAATCAACAAGGTGACGGGATGCTTCGGCGTCGAGATGCGCTCACTCAGGTGGTAGCCCGTGTCGGTTTCACGCAGGGATAACACCTGGGGCACAGGGGGAGCCGTTGTGTCATTGAAGCGATGCCAGAGCCAGTCCCATAACTCGTCGGTGCTACAGGGCTTTAGCGATAGGCCCGCTTTGGTGTTGAGCACCGCTTCCCAGGGCAGGAAGCCTTGGTTAAAGGCCGCCAACAGCAGCCGGGTATAGTACTGCTCTTTGTAGGCCAAGGTGTTGCCCGTGATGTTGCCCAACACGGAACCCACCATGCCCTGCACCGTACCCAGGCATTTATCCCACCAGTCGCCTGTGGGCCGCACGTCTCCGGCACTCGCCGTCCAGGTCACGAACACCCGTTGCTCCCAGACCTGACGCTGGCCGGATTGGGCCAGGTCGCGCACGCGGTTTTGCTCATTGCGCAGCAGCACGGACACCGCTGAATTCGACGCCTGGTTCGCTAAGTCCTCTAGCTCCCGCTGGCGAACTTCGTCATCACTCAACCCGCCCATGCAGAAGGTCAGACGCTCTCCGGTGGGCAGGTATTTGAAGCCTTCTTCGAGGCCCGCTGCGGCACTCATCAATTCCTCTTGGGTCAAGATGTCGTGCCAGCCCTGGAGCGTAAAGCCAAACACGAACTGGTATTGCCGCGCCCCCAGTTCCAGCAGGTAGGCGCTGATGGTGCGTCCGTCTTTATGAATTTCGGCCAAGCAGCACAGGTTGAGATAGTTTTGAAAGGGCATAAACGTCCATCGGCCTCCCTGGTCTCGTTTCACCTGACGCGGTTTCAATCGAGGTCGAGCAATCTTGTCTTGGTAGAGTCGTTGGGCCTGAACCGTTCGGTTTCGAGGCAGCACGGCGATGTAGCGTTTGTGGCCATTGCACCAGTCCTTGCCCGGTGGGTTACGCCATTGATTGACGTAGTGGTAGGGGCGCTTTCCGGTCAGCAACCACCAGCTCACCATCAGCACCAACGACACAGTAAAGAAGGTCGGTAATCCTAGGCCAAGAAAGCCTTGAAGCAGGACGTAGGACACCACCAGGATGCTGATCCAAGGCACCAGTTGATTGGCAGGAATTGGGCCAATCGAGGCTTGCTTGCCCAGGATTTTGTTGTAGCGAATAAAAGAGTTCGTCATGGTTCTTGTCTCTGCGAAAGCTCCAGGGCAACGTGAACGCCCCTTGGAGCCCTGAACCTGGTAGCCTGCTAGACCGCATTGCCAATGAAGATGAACGTCACCACGTCGATAGCGATGACGATGGCAAAGGCCAGACCGACTTGGGTGACGATGGGCCGCCAATCATTGCCCTGCTGCGCCTGGTTGTAGGCAAAGAGGGCCGCAGCGGCCACCAAGAGCAGGAACACCCCTCGAATCAGGTTAAAGACCAGACCAATCACACTGTCATCGAGGGTGGCTCCAGCCCCACCACTCTGAGCTTGAGCGGCAAGGTCAATAAAAAAGGCTTCTAGACCACTGAGAAACAGGGCATGGGCAGGTTGGATGGCGCTGGCTAAAAGCGTTGTAGTACTAATGGCCACGACCACATGCTGCACTTTAATCCGGCGACCGATCCATTGGTCTAGGATGGGCGTGGCCTGAAGCATCTGCCAAGCCGCGAGGTACACCATACTGCTGAGACCGAGCACCGCAAAGAAACCCGGTTGACGAGCGGCCATGTACACTAGGCCCGCCCCCATCCCGGCTAAGCTCAATCGGTCGAAGGTCAAAGCCCTCGTCTTATCAGACCGTCGTTGAATGCGCTGAAGGGAAGCACTCGAAAACTGACCAGTCATCGCTTGATGTCTCCTTAAACAGAATGGATTGAACAAACATCTGGCAGGCCATACCGTCAAAGGCCGAGAGCGGCTTTGAATGGCTCGATAGTCAGCCCACCTTCTGGCTCAACGCTGGGGGTCAAGCCTGCATTTGAGACAGCGTTCGTTGGCGCTTTGGCCGGACTCGTTGATCGCCCGATTGACCCAACCGCGATGGAGATGAGACCCCATTCTGAGCCCTAGGCCCAGCTCGCTCCGCCGCCACGTCCTGACCAGGAGCTGCGAGGCCAACGTCTTTTTCAAGCCCCGCTAGCCGCTCCTCAATGTGGTCTAGCGTCTGATGGATTTTGGACAAATAGGCTTCTAGTGCATCGAGCCGCTGACCGATGGGAGCCTGCGAGTCCAGCTTGGGTGCCCGCAGTCGCTCGGTCTTCGAGTCGGATTGGCCTAGGGCCGAGACCCGCTCATTCAGGTCGTTGACGCCCTCCGTCTGCGTCTCCAGGCGAGTGGTCGCGGCGGCTTCACTCGACGATGGGCCTGACGGACGGGGTGGCGCAGAAGCCTGCGCTGAGTCGGCTGAGGCCTGACCTTCACGGGCAGCAAACGCATCCTCAACTCTGACGAGCCGTTCCGCCATGTGACGGCTCCGTTCCTCGGTCGCCTCAATGGCCTGACCGAGAGCCACCAGTCGTTCCCAATGACGCTGGTGACGGCTCTGCTGAATCTGCTTAACGACCTCAACGCCCAGCATCGTCGCCGCCGCCGCCACCGCCACGACCTCACCTGCATCGGCCATCACCGTGACGCCATCGGGGGTGCTGCTGGCGAGTCCCGACAGCGTACTGGCCGCATCCGACAGCGTCGAATCCAAGGGGTCACGGCCTAGTCTAGGCGTCTGGGCTGGGTGCGAGCGGGGCCGCGGCACCCCATCGGATGGAGGTGGCTTAGGGGTCTCTAACCTCGATAGGAGAGGCCCACCTTTCGCCGCAGGGGTGGGTTTGGGAGCGGATGGTGACGTCTGAGACGGAGGCTCAACCCAAGGCTCATCCGCTTCATCGTCACCCCAGTCGAGGGACGATAACTGAGCCAGGGCGGTGTCCTGGGATGAATCGATGTCTAAATCATCCGAGGCAAAGGCATTGTCCTGAATTGCTTCGCCGTCATCCGCGCCCCCTGAACCATCCTCGGCAGGCTCCTCTAAGGCATCATCGAGCAGGTCATCAAATCCTGCGGTATCGTCAAGCCATGTAGACGAATTAGAAGCGCTTTGTTGACGAGACCGAGCCACGCTAGCAGTGGGCGATTTTCCAGACGATTCCTGACGATCTAGACTGGAGCGACGAGCAACCTCAAGGCCAAACTGTTCACAGATATAACTCCCTGTAATCGATGGCAACTCGCCTTCGGGCTGGTTCTGTATCTTCTCAACATGTCGGGCTAAAATCGCACCCGTTGAGGTCTTGTGTGACCCCACCTGACTAAATCGAAAGTTGTGGCCTTCACCCACGATATCGGCCTGAATACCGTAGTCTTGCCTCAAGACATCGGCAAAATCATCGAGGGTTTGAATCGTAACCTGACCCTCCATCGCCCGGTCGTGTAAGTTGTTAATGCTAGCCCAAATATGGTTGATGACATCACGATCTGCGCTCACTTCGGGTCGCAGATACTTGCCCCCTGAACCTGGATTGGGATGGGAATGAGCTAAAGATTTTCCTAAAGCCATGGGTTTTATTGCTTGCTTAGATTCATTTTTTACAACCAACCCTTAGACAACCTCTATCTATCGGTAGAAATGGATGAATTTGGGGGTGACTTCATTCACCAGAAACAGGCTTCAATCCTGGATACAAAAGTCTGGAGCCATTCAATCTTGAGGGCTATCGCCCAAATTTTGGATGTTTCTAGGTTTTTTGTGATGAATACCGAAACCAATCCAAAGGGCTTCGATTTTCGCGCCGTGGTGCCCCAGAACGAACAACAGGCCGCCTATCTATCCCAGGGTGCCGCGTTGCTACAGGCCCAGCCTGGTACCCCAGAGTCCCAACTTCTTGGGATTGGTGCTGCCGGGAGCGGCAAGAGCTACCTCAACATGGCGCTCGTGGCCGCCGCCGTAGACCGGGGCTTCCGAGTCGCCTGCGCCACGCCGACCCACAAAGCCCTGACCATCTTGCAGCGCTCGGCTCGGCAGTACGGCATCAGCCACCAAATCACGTTCTGCACCATCCAAAGCCTGCTGGGGCTACGGCTGAACGCGGGCGAGAACGGCAAAGAACTCCAGCCCGTGGACGCCCCGACGATTGGCTGGTATGACCTGCTGCTGGCCGATGAAGGCTCCATGATCAACCAGGCCGTGTGGAACTTCATGCGGCCCTACCTGAGCCAGACCCGGTTCTTGGGCACGGGCGACCCGGCCCAACTCTACCCGGTCGGAGAGGGGCTGAGTCCCTTCTTCAAGTCGGGGATGACCCAGGTCAAGCTGACCCAGCCCATTCGCCAAGCGGAAGGCCCGCTGATGGATGTCGTCACGGCGGCCCGTCGAGCTGTCACGGCTAAGAAACGGAACTACACCTGGTTTAAGCCTGACCGCAACGCCATCAACGCCGACGGCACCCCCATGCGCGTCTCCCGCAAAGCCCTGGTTCGATCTGTCCTTGCTAACATCGACCGCATCCAAGACAACCCGGACACCTTCCGTATCGTGGCCTTCCGCAATGCCACGGTGGATCAGTATAACCGGGTGATTCGACGAGCCGTGCTGGGGCCCGACGCACCTCAGTATGTGCCCGGAGACCGACTGCTGGCCAAAGACCGAGGGGTCAACTCCCCCGATGGACAAGAGACCCTGGTGCATACCGCCATGGAGATGGAGGTCTTAGAAGCCGAAGAAACGCACCTCGATGGCTATGCGGTCTGGAAGCTACGGGTCATCGTCGAAGGCGACCGTTCCCCCATCACGATCTATGCCCTTCATCACGATGACCAGGCCCGCTTTGAGCAGGAATGCGAGGACTTGAAGGCCGCCGCCCTTCGTAATCGGTTCCTGTGGCGACGCTACTACGAGCATCTAGAACGGTTCCCCAACCTCAAACCCTGCTATGCCCTGACGGTGCACTACAGCCAGGGCGGCACCTACCAACACTGTGGTGTCGATGGCAAAGACCTCGACACCTGTCGCCATGCGGGCCATGACTCACCCTTGAGCCGCGCCCGATTCTACAATCGGCTGTGGTATGTCGGGCTGAGTCGGGCGGCTCAGAACGGGTATTTTGTGGTCTAGGTGCCCCGCTATCGCTGGGAGGGTGAGCCGTCCTAACGATAGCGAACCATGCCCACCCAAACCCGCCAAACGAAACCTAAAGCCACCCCGGAATCGGGCCAACCCGAACCGAAATCACGTCCGGCCAAGGCCACGACCACCCCTAAAGCCACTCAAACGGGAACGAGTTCAACAAAAGCCAAGACTCGTTCGGCCAAATCGAGCCAAGCGAAGACGAGCCAAACCAAAGCCACTCAAACCGAAGCACCCCAAGCGGACGCTAAACCCGCGAAAACCCGTTCAGCCAAGACCGCTCAAGCGGATGCTCACAAAACTCAGGCCAAACCCAACCCGACTGCGCCCGTCGCCTTCTCCATCACCGCCTTACAGAGCCACTTGAGCACCCTACTCAGCACCGTCGCCCCGGCGATCCAGGCCAACCCCACCAACCCTATCCTCAGCTATCTCAAGATTGAGGCTTTAGACGGGGCTTGTCGCATCACGGCCACGGATACGAGCTATACGATTACGGCCACCGCAGAGTGTGACACGCTGCACCCCGGCGTGGGTCTGCTGCCCGCTCAACTGGCCCAGGTCATCCAGGCTATCCCGGCTTCAGAAACCCTCGCCTTGGTTGGCTCCACAGTCGAAGAGGCCACCAAAATAGAACTCAGTAATCCATCAGGGGTCATCTCGACCACCCCGATTAGTCTGTCGGTAGATCAGTTTCTCATGGCCGAACTGACCCACCCTGAGTCTCACCACACCCTGCCCGCTGAAACTCTGAAACTGGCCTTACAAACCGTTCTAGGGTCAGCAGGCGCTAAAGATAAAGCCGTCCTCCATGGGGTTCATCTCACCGTTGAGGGCCATACGGTGGTCTGCGAAGCCACGGACGGTCATCAGATCGCGATGGCCTCGATGGAAACCCAAACGCTAGGTCGCCGCCGCCGCCAAGCCGCAGAATCTGAACCCGTCGATTGTCGCATTCCCCTGGACACGGTCAAAGCGCTGATTAAACTCCTAACTCAAGCGGCTAAAGACAGCGACGTTGGCCTTCGGCTTGAGACGGGGGAAGCGCCCAAGGCCCAGTTCCAGATTCAAACCGATACGGCCCACGTCACCTTGACCTGCCACTGCCTTGCAGAGGCTTACCCCAACATTCAGCAGGTGATTCAACCCTTTACCTACGGCACCTCAGCTCTAGTCAACCGCACCAGCCTGCTGCACCAGGCCCAGGTGATTAAGGCCATGGGAGCCAAGACCCCGGTGGCCAAGCTGACCTTGAGCGACGCTCACCTCCACCTCTCGATGGACGGCAATGCGGTATCGGGCACTCAAACGGTGCAGGCGGCTTTGGACATGCCAGACCCGACCTTCGAGACCGCCCTTAACCTCGACCTCTTGATCAACTTGGCCCGTTCGGCCACAGGTGAGCAACTGCGGCTGGAATTTGGTAGTCCCGAAAGCCTGATTAAGCTCTCTCCGGTGGCGTCAGACCTCGAGGGGCTAGGTGTCGTGGGCTACATGATGCCTGTGAGAATCCTCAGCCCCGACAAGGCTCAGTAAAGAATCCGCCACGCCCCAGCGCAGGTCTTAGGCTTGCGCCTGTTTCATGTCCTTTCATTCCCTCAATCCATGAACCTCCATCTGACCTATCGACCCCAAACCCTCGCTGACCTGGTGGGCCAACCTGCCGTCCAGACCTGCCTGACCCAAGCCCTTCAACGCCACCAGATTGCTCCGGCCTATCTCTTTTGCGGGCCACGGGGCACGGGCAAAACCTCCACCGCTCGCATTCTCGCCAAGTCCCTCAACTGCCTCAGCCACGATGGCCCCACCGACATGCCCTGCGGCACCTGCGGCACCTGCAAAGGCATCGTGACGGGGTCGGCCCTTGATGTCACCGAGATGGATGCCGCCAGCCATGGCGGGGTTGACGATGCGCGGGAACTGGTCAAGACCTGCCAACTGGCCCCCGTTCAAGGCCGCTACCGGGTCATCATCCTGGACGAAGCCCACATGCTGACCTCCCAGGCCCAAAATGCCCTGCTGAAGCTGATTGAAGAACCACCCGCCCGCGTCGTCTTTATCCTCGCCACCACCGAACCCCACAAGGTGCTGCCCACCATCGCAAGCCGCTGCCTCAGCTTCGAGTTCAGGCCCATCGCCCAAAAGGTAATCAAGGCTTACCTCACCGAAATCGCTAACGCAGAAGGCATCCCGGTCAACCCCTCGGCCATTGAGGCCATGGCACGACTCTGCCAAGGTGGGCTCCGCGATGCCCTCCAACTCCTAGCCAAGGCCGCACTCTTAGACCATCAGCCCGTCACCGCCCAAGACCTCTATCGCCTAGTGGGTCAGATCGGCCCTGGTGAGCTAAAGTCCCTCGTTACCGCTATCCAGACCCGCAACGTGGTGACGCTGATGCAGGGCAGTCGAGACCTGATGGAGGCAGGCCATACCCCGGAAGCGGTTCATGGCGCACTGCTCGCGGTCTACCACGACCTGCTGTTGTTGCTCGAAGCCCCAGGCCAAACCCAACTCCTCACCAGTCTGCTGACCAAACAGCAACTGGCCCCCCTGGCTCAGGCGACCGATGCCCAGCAGGTCTATGACGCCCTCGATGTCCTAGACGGGGCCGAACGACAACTTCGATTTAGCCCCACCCCCCAGCCCTGGCTAGAGGCGACCCTGCTCAAGCTGATGCCTGAGCGCTCAAGGCCCAGTTCCACCCCCGACCTCACACCGGAGCAGGTCTGGCGTCGGGTGCTGGCTATCGCCCAACCCAAGGCGAAGGCGCTGCTCGAAACCTATTGCCAGTTGAGCCACATCGACTTGAGCCGAGGCGTCGCCACCCTCGTGGTGGATGCCGCGAAGCAAGCCACCCTGACGAAGCACAAGGGCAAGGTGCAGGGCATCGTCGAGGACGCGGTGGGCCAGTCTATCCAGCTCACGCTGGTCTTTGCTGACCCCGACCCTGACTACGAAGCGGAACTGGCTGAGGTCGCAGGGTAGGCGCAAACGCTGAGTCTGGCTCATCTGCTATCGCAGACCGTGGGTAGGTTCAACCGAGGGGCGCTTTAACCGAATCAAGGGTCCCTCGCTTCTGCCCTGTTCTTTTCGCCCAGGTTCATTCCATGACCACCCTAACCCTCCCAAAACCCGATGCCTGTGGGGGAACGGTAAAGCCCACTCACCCAGCACCCCCGACCTGTGATTGGGTGCTGGGCGTCACGGGCCATCGTCCCCACAAGCTCGCACCCAAACCCCAGTGCTACTCCAAAGCCTTTCGGGTCGGTTTGACCCAGTTCGCGATGGAGCGCTTGGCCGACATCCAGCCCGAACAGGTCATTTCAGGCATGGCGCTGGGATGGGATCAGGCGGTGGCCATCGCCGCCATTAGGCTCAACATTCCCCTAATTGCGGCGATTCCCTTCCAACGCCAAGCCTCACGGTGGCCCGCAACCAGTCAGCGGCGCTATCACCAGATTCTGGCTAGGGCGGCACACGTTGAAATCCTCTCCCAAGGCGGCTACTCACCCCAGGCGATGCAGGCCCGCAACGAGTGGATCGTCAACCACAGCCATCACCTCCTCGCCCTGTGCAATCCCGCCCAGCCCGGAGGTACCCGACATTGTCTGGCCTACGCCGCTCAACAGCGTGTCCCCATCATCCACTGCTGGGACGCCTTCACCCAGACCGTCTGACCTATCCAGCTATCGCTGGCCCCCCGTGGTCCACGATGACTCAGCCGCTCTCCGTTAGCGTGACCGGATGTCCAAACGGAGGACGGCTTTCCTATGCCCCTTACGGAACACCTACCCATGCCCCTCACCCTACTGGTCGGTGACGATACCCACCTCATTCAAACCCACCTTGACCACCTCAAAGCCGAGCTTGACCCCGCTTGGCGCAGCGTCAATGTCCACACCTTTGAGGCCGCCCATCTCAAGGCCGATGACCTCAGCCGCCTGCTGAGAACCCAGGTCTATCCCACCGCCTGTAGTCCCCCGATGGCAGGCGACACCAAGCTGGTCATTGTGACGGAGGGTCGCCTCAGCGCTCAGCATGGTGAAGATCTCGCCTGGGTGGACGGGATGCCCAACACCACCCACCTGGTGCTGTGCCTCGATGCCCTCGACAAACGCACCAAGGTCGCCAAGCGCTTGATTCAGCACGGCACCCTCTACCCCTACACCGCCCTCAGCCCTTGGGATGAGGCAGGCATCAAGGCGGCGGTTAAAGCCCAAGCTCAAGCCTCAGGCGTACAGATGGGCCGTGGCGTCTTGAGCTACTTAGCCGAGGCGATTGGCAACGACCGACAGCGGATGGAGAGCGAACTCACCAAACTCACCCTGTGTCCCCAGCCCGTCACCCTGGCCTTGGCCCAGGCGCTGGTGCCGAACCAAACCCAAACCGCCTTGCAACTGGTGGATGCGGTACGCCAGGGCCAGCCCGCTCAGGTCGCCACCTTGTTCAACGCCCTCGACACGGTGCATCCCGGTGTCATCCTCCACACCGCCCTCAGTCAGTTTCGCACCTGGTTCAAGGTGAAGGTGGCCCTGAAGTCTAAGCACCTGAAGACAGACACAGACATCGCCCAGTTCGCAGGGCTGGGCAATCCCAAACGCCTCTATTACCTGCGTCAGGAGGTGAACTCGGTCTCGATGCGTCGCCTGTCTGAAACCGTGATTCGACTGCAAGCCCTATCGACAGAACTCAAAACAGGCCTGAGCCGCAGAGCCCTGGGTATCGAATTGATGCACCTCGCCCACCGCCCTTAACCCGTAGGAGACAACCATGGCCAACCCCAATACCTTTGCCGATATCTTAGCCGCCACCTGGGCGACCCCTTCCCCAGATCACCCCCCCACGTCGTTCGCCACAACGCCCACGCCCCCTATCGACATCGAGGCCGTCCTCACCGCCATGACTCAATGGGAAACGACCCTCCCCGGTCAAGCCCCGAACGTGCAGCCCATCCCAACGTCGGTGCCCAAGGCGCTCCGACAGGCCTTGGCCCACATTGGCATCGACGCCCTGTACAGCCACCAAGTCAAGGCGTATCAGGCTATCAAGCGGGGCAAAGACCTGATTCTGACACCCCCCACCGCCGCCGGGAAAACCCTCGCCGCCTACATCCCCATCATCGAAGGGGCACTGACAAAAGGCCATCGTTGTCTGTCCCTCTATGGCCTCAAGGCGCTAGCCAGTGACCAGGAAGCGAAACTCTTAGCCCTCCAGGCCGCCATGCCCAATGCGGGTCTCACCGTTGCCAAGCTCACCGGAGACCTTCAGGGTGGCGATGCCCGGGATGCGGTTTTGGCGGATGCTCCCCACATCCTGGCCATGACCCCAGACTTGCTGCACCATGAACTCAGGCGGGTCTACTGGTCGAACCCTTGGCAGCAGTTCATGGCCCAACTGCGCTACGTCGTCATCGATGAACTCCATGCCTACCAAGGCGTGTTTGGGGCCAACCTCTGTTGGCTGATTCGACGATTGAAGCTGGTCGTCGATAAGTGTGGTGGCGACGCAGACCAGATCCAGTTCATTGGCCTATCGGCGACCGTCGGCAACCCCCGAGACCTCGCCGGACGCTTAATCAGTCGGCCTGCACTGAACGACGACGGCAGCAAAAACACAAGGCTCACCTGGCTCCACAAGAGCGGGGCCAAGGCTCCTGATAAGCGACTGGTCGTGACCCGCCCCAGCCGCAATATCAACGAAGACACCGCCCACCTGATGCTTCAGTTGATCCTCGCCGGAAAGCAGGGCATCACGTTCTGTGGCTCTCGCAATGCCACCAAAGCCATCACCAAACTGCTGGCCGACAAAGCCACGCACCAAGGTCAGCCCCATCTCGCTCACCAGGTGGCGAGCTTCTATGGCTCCCTCGATGAGTCCCGCCGTCGAAATATTGTCGAACGCCTAAGCGCTGGCGAGCTTCGCTGGATTGTCGCCACTGAAGCCTTAGAGGCGGGCATTGACCTACCTCAACTGGATTGCTGCATCCTGCGAGGCTTTCCGGGCAACCTGATGAGCTTTGGTCAGCGGATGGGACGGGCAGGCCGCCAGAACGACGGTCTCGCCATCTTGGTTCCGATGGGCAACAGCTTGCTCGATGCCCACTACAGCCAGGAAACGGAGTTGTTGGGTTCGCCTGAAGCGGTTCACTTCAACCCCGATTATCCCGTCATGGTGGCCAAGCATCTGCTCTGTGCCGCCAAAGAAGCGGGGTTTAAGCTGAATGAAGTGGAGCCTTATTTTGGCAAGGCGGCGGTGCCCATCGCTCGGCTGTTGCTGACTCAAGGCGAACTGCTCCAGCGCCGCGATGGCGGACTCTACGCCAAGGGCTACCCCCACGGAGCCGTCAACTTTCGAGGCACCATCTCCAATGAGCAGGTGCAGCTCGTTGATGCCAGTTCTGGCCAGACCGTTGAAACGATGGCTTTGCCCATGGCCCACCGGGAAGTCCACGAAGGCGCGATCTACCAACGCCAGGACGACGACGGTGTGATGGGTAGCTACAAAGTCACTCAGTTCGAGCAGGGCCAAGCCACCTTGCAGCCTTTCGCTAACCCAGAGGTCTCGACCCAACCTCTCGGCCAGCGGGCCTTAGTGCCCACCCAAGCCCTCACCGAGCCTGTGCAGGTACCGCTCAACTTTGGTGAGGGCCACCCACCCGGCCACCTCACCCTGAGCCTCAGCTTTGGCCAGATCAGCCAACTCATCACCGACTACCAAATCCTGAGCAAGCGCTATGAGCCGACCTGCCTCAACGATGCCTGTAGTCGATTCAAGAAACCCTTGAACGGTCACACCCATTGTCCTAGTTGTGGCAAAGCCGCTCGCATGGGCACCGTCGTTGAGGTGCTGGACACGCAACCCCTAGACCACCACAAGTACACCTCCCACTTCGATAGCCCGATTCTGACCGCTACCTTCGATACCGTGGCGCGGGGCCATCTCGAAGACTATGCCCGCAGTCTGAAGATGCAGCTTCAAGATCACACTGACCGGAACCACTATGACGCCCTCTGGGATCACCCCAGCGACTTGATTGCGATTCATAGCCTGGGCCACCAACTCATGCTGGCGCTGCCTTTGGTCGTGCTGCACAGTCAGCAGGATCTTGAATTCCTGTGTCAGGAGGCCACCCTAGGAGCCTCCTCTGGGGCCTGGTTCGATGTCAGCGATGGCGGCAACGGGGCCACGGAGTCCATTCTGCGCTATTGGAATCAACTGGTACCTAAAGCCATCGCCCTGGTCGAAGGCTGTGACTGTGTGGCCGGATGCCCCAAGTGCCTCTCCCAATGGCACTGCCCTGACCATAACCATGCCCTGCTCAAGCAAATAGGCCTGGTTGTGCTGAAGGCGGCTGGCTCAAAATAGCGACCCGCGTCGATTCAAACCGTTACCGAACAAGCCTTTTCAATCTCGGATTGAGCCTACATCTAGGGGTTGAAATCCTTGATTCCTGAATCATCCGGGATGATGGGATGACAACCTCTAGCTTGAAGGCGTTTCCTGAACTACAGTCGAGGCGATCTGAGAGCCTTTCTGCGTAAGATTGGTCTATCGCTCACTCCGCCGTTAGTTGCTGCGGTTTTATCAGGAAACTCTCAGGTGGGGTTGCTAGGCTTAAACCCGTGAAACGCTCGGGTTAGCGAATCTTTGACCATCCCTGGGGAGACCATGGCTACGGTAGGGCACCGCTTACACACCTTCCTCCACCGCTGGGTTGACCTCAGCTCCCTTCAGGTGAGGCTAACCACTGGGGTGGTTTTAGCCTCGTTGGTGGCGATGGCGGGGTTAACCGGGTGGCTGGGCTGGCGCACCCAGGCCATTTTGCTGGATAGCCATGTCCATCAGGCCAGTTTGATTGTGGCCCGCTTTCGGGAGGATGTGGATCTCTACGCGAATCAGATGCCGCTGGATATGGCGATGCAGAAGGTGATTAACCACCGCACCACCGGGGATTTGGCCCTTTGGGTGACGACTTCGACCGGGGAGGTAGTGGCCCAGTCGGAAACCCTCACCATGGGATCGTGGCAGGGGTCTGGGGTGGCCGAGAAACTGCTCACGATGGCCATGGCGGAAGGAATCGCGATCCAGCCCATTCAGACCTGGGTGTTTGTGGTCTGTGCCGAACCCTTGGCAATGGAGGGCTTTACTACTGCAACCCTGCACCTCGCCAACGACATCACGGCGGAATACCAAGGGCTTCAGCAGTTACTACGGATGCTGTGGCTGACGGGGTTGGTGATGGTGGCGCTCCTCGCCCTGGTCTGCACCCTTTATATCCGTCGCGCCCTGAGACCGATTCGTCAAATCAACCACCTCGCCAGCCAGGTGACGGCGGAAACCCTGGGCCACCAATCGTTTACCCTGCCTGTGGCCCCGACGGAGGTGGCGGAGTTGGTGCAGACCTATAACCTGATGCTGACCCGGCTGGCCAAGGCTTGGGCACAGCAAAAGCGGTTTATTAACGATATATCCCACGAGCTACGCACCCCGCTAACCCTGGTGCAGGGCTATCTAGACAGCACCCTACGCCGAGCCGACACCCTCACCCCACCCCAGCGCCAAGGGCTAGAAATTGCCGCCACCGAAACCCGCCGCACCATCGACCTGCTAACGAAACTGCTGGAACTGGCCCGCCTCGACAATCACCAGCGGACATTGCCCCTAGCCCCCGCCGACCTGGTGGCCATCGTCCAAGCTGCCATCGCCCTGGTTGAGGATCAGACGGCTTCCCTAGCCGATGGCCTGTCACGGATTAGCCTGGAGGCTCCGGCAACATCCCCAGTGGTGCAGGTGGATCGAGACAAGCTCTGTGCGGCCTTGGTGGAACTGTTGAACAACGCCCTACGCTACTCCACCCAGCCGATTCGGGTGCAGGTGTTGACCCAGCCGGATTGGGCCTTGGTGCAAGTCCACGACCAGGGGCCAGGGATTCCGGCCCAGGATCAAGCGGCGGTGTTCGATCCGTTTTACCGGGTGGATGAGGATCGTTCTCGCCAGGGCGGCGGGACTGGCTTGGGTCTGACCCTGGTGCGGTTGTGGGTGGAAGCGATGTCCGGCCAGGTGAGTTTGCGATCCCAGCCCCAGCAAGGCTGTGTGTTTACCATTGCGCTGCCCCGGTCGGCAGAGTAGCAAGGGCGAAAATCGGTCACAGAAGAAATGGGTCACGGAAATAGGAGGTAAAGGCCACAATGGCGGCAAAGATTTTAATGGTGGACGATGAGGCAAATCTGGCCCAGTTTGTGCAGCTTGAGCTGACCTACGAAGGCTACGAGGTCAGCGTGGCCCACGATGGCCTGTCGGGGTTGATGACCGCCCGCGAGCAAGATCCTGACCTGATTATTTTGGATTGGATGATGCCGGGGCTGAGTGGGGTGGAGGTCTGCCGTCGCCTGCGCCAAACCGGATCGAAGACCCCGATCATTTTGCTGACAGCCAAGGACGACATCAGCGACCGGGTGGAAGGGCTGGATGCTGGAGCCAACGACTATGTGATCAAACCCTTCAGCATCGAGGAACTGATGGCACGGGTGCGGGCACACCTGCGTTCCCTCCAACCCCCGGAGGCCGAACAATGGGTCTATGCCGACCTCACCCTAGACCGCAAGAGCCGCCAGGTCAGCCGCAATGGGCGATCCATTGAGCTAACCGCCAAGGAGTTTGACCTGCTGGATTACCTGATGACCTATCCCCGCCAAGTGCTCACCCGCGACCGCATCCTCGAAGAAGTGTGGGGCTACGACTTCATGGGCGACTCCAACATCATTGAGGTCTACATTCGCTACCTGCGCCTGAAGTTGGAGGCCGAGGGCGAACCCCGCCTGATTCAAACCGTGCGCGGCGTCGGCTACGTGCTGCGAGAAGCCGCTTTCTCAGCGTAATCTCACGATATTCTAGGCAATCGTCTATCCGCCGCTTAGGGAGGACTCAGGCCAGCCTCGCACCATGGGAACTGTAAACCACACACAACACGAGGGACATTTCCCTCCCTAGGAGAACCCCATGAAACGGACGCTCATCTCTGGTTTGACGATTCTGATCTCCAGCTTGACCCTGGCCTCAGCGGCGATGGCCTCCCAAACCACAATCCACGATCCAGCCGCAGACTTAAATGGCGACGGCATGGTTAGCCTGGGAGAACTGGTGGACTACAACCGCGACCAGCGTGGATCCTAGCTTAAGGTTTGGGCCGTAGCCATCATCGCTATGCCCAAACCTAGGACAAACTCAAATGGCTCAAGTCAAGATTAGCTAAGGACTTGGGCCATTTTTGTGATCTGTTACCATGGTAGCCCAAGCCATTGGGCCACACATTAGGGTACGCCATGACCATAGGGCCACCAGGAGAACGGTCGGAATCATGGGCCGATGATGCGTCAGCCGTAGTTGATGGATCACCGTCAGAGAGCGAACAACGGCTGCAAACCATCTTTCACCATTCCAACGACGCCATTTTTTTAATCGACCCCCAGGCCGACCGCTTCCTGGAAGCCAACCCAAAGGCCAGTCAGATGTTGGGCTATAGCCACGAAGAACTGCTGACCACGGTGGCGGTTTCCGCCATTCATCCCCATGACCTATCGGCCTTCCAAGCCTTTGGCCGGACGGTATTGCAGGAGGGTCACGGCTGGACAAACGAACTCTCCTGCATGACCAAGCTAGGGGAAACGGTACCCGCCGAAATTTCGGCAGCGGTGGTGGCGCTGGAGGGACGGCAGTGCATCATCTCCATGGTGCGAGACATTACCGAACGCAAACAGGCCCAAGCCGCCACCGAGCGATTGGCGGAAATTGGCGAACTCGCCGCCATGATTGTCCACGAAGTCCGCAGCCCTCTTACCACCATTCTGATGGGGCTGGAGTCTTTTCGGGAGATGCCCCTACCCGACCGTGCCCAGCGACGGCTGTCCCTCGCCCTAGAAGAAGCGGATCGCCTGAAGCAACTGCTCAACGAAATTTTGCAGTACGCCCGCGAACCCGTCCTAGCGCCCCTCCCCTTTGAGTTGGTCGCCTTTGCCCAGCAACTCAAGGATCATCTCTCCACCCTGCCCATGGCCCAAGGGCGGTCGCTAGTGCTAAAGTCTGACCTCCCCGAAGCCTGGATTTTGGGCGATGTGGACAAACTCAAGCAGGTGTTCATCAACCTGATTCGCAATGCCTGCGAGGCTGTTGCCCCCGGCGATAGGGTCACTTGGCACATCGCCCCTGCCCAAAACCCTAACGGCCTAACCGTGACGATCCACAATGGCGGCGACCCGATTCCGCCAGCAGTGCTCGCCAAGATGGGGCACCCCTTTTTTACCACCAAGCCAGGGGGGAATGGTCTGGGCCTTGCCATCGTCAAACGTATTGTGGAGGCTCACGGGGGAGCTCTCACGATTGAGTCCACCGCTGAAGCTGGAACCACCGTTTGCGTTGTGCTGCCCCGTCGCGAAAGGGATATATCCGGTCAAGATTTGTCGAGCGATACCGAGGAAAACCTATGCTAAACATCACCATTGATGACCTTCAGCGTGAGCCGCTCAAGTATTTAAAACAGGTCGAGGCGGGTGAGACCCTGGTCATTTTTAGAGCCGATCAGCCCATTGCTGAGCTGAAGCCGATTACCACGAGTAAACCATTACGACCCTTTGGTTTGTGTGCAGGGGAGTTTACCGTTCCAGAGGATTTTGATGCTTCCTTGCCTGACGATATGCTGAACGCCTTCGAGGGAAAATGAGAATCCTATTAGATACGCATATCTTTTTGTGGTTCATCAATGCTGACATTCGGTTGTCCACAACTATTCGAGATACAATTCGTGATCCAGACAACGACGTTTATCTAAGTTCAGTGTCTATCTGGGAAGTCATCGTAAAATACCAGTTGGGTAAACTTTCTTTGCCAGAATCTCCCGAAACCTACTTGCCCAGGCAACGTGATCTTCATCAAATTGATAGTCTTGCACTGGATGAAATGAGTGTGATTCAATTGACTAAACTACCCCTATCACATCGTGATCCATTTGACAGAATGCTGATCTGTCAGGCGTTGCGGAACGACCTCACAATTGCGACCGTAGATTCAGCGATTCGTGCCTACTCCGTGAGTGTCATATAGCTGTTCAGCAATGCGTTGGTGTGGAAGGAATTGCGGCTATCGGTGAGTTTTAAACCTATTGATTATCATGCAACTCTTGGCCTATTCACTGCTTGATCAACGGCCTTTCCTTGAGCTACGACTATCAAAAGCGCTTAGCGGTGTGGTGGTCGGGGTCAAATTCATAGCGCTTTTGAAAATTGGTGACACCATAGAGGTTGAAGGAGATCGTGGGCGCATCCCCTAGGGGTTCGACGCTGTGGATGGCGTCGGCGGTGAGGGCCACGATGTCGCCCGGATTGAGGATGAGGTCTTGGGTGGGGGCAAGGAGGTCGGGGTGGTCGGCATCGGGTTGGCGTTGCCATAGGCGGTTGCGCTCTTGCCCATCCAGCAGGGCCACAATGCCCCAGGTGCCGTGGTTATGGATGGGCGACCGCTGCCCTGGTGCCCAGGCCACCATTTGAATCGTGATAGGAAACTCGTGTTCTTGGTAGAGAAAGCGCACGCTCCAGCCCGTTTTTGGGTTGGGTGGGTCGTATTCCATCTGGAGCCAGAAGGAACTGATGAGCAGGGTGCGCACCAGCGGAGTAATCGCCTCTAGGCGGGCCACATCGTCGTGGGTCACTTTCAAGATGTCTTCCAGGTCGGTGAGGAAGCGGTAGAGGCGATAGTACTCGGCGGGTTCGGCCATCTCAGCATTCCCGAAGTCGCGGCATTGTCCGTTGTCGGTGACAAGCCAGTTGTGGTTCGTCATGGAGTGGGCCTTTAACCTACTGGAAGCTGCGTTCGGCGGGGGATGGGTTGGCCAGGGCTGGGGCTTGGGAGTCGATGGCAATGGCACCGGGGCCAAAGGCCATCAGCACCAAGACGGCAGCTACTAGGAGGATATCGCGTTCTAGGCCGGGGGTGGGTGATCCTGCGGCAAAGGACAGGGGCACATGAACGCCTGTAATCGCCGCCGCCATAATGGTTAAAAACGCCAGACTGGCCCACTTATTCAAAAATCCGACCAACAGCAGCACGCTGGCGATTACTTCCACAATGCCCGTAATGGGGCCGAGCCAGCCCGGAAAGCCCATGTCAGCAAACATCGCACTCGCCATCGGCCAATTAAAGGCTTTGGTGAGACCGTGGGGGAGAAACACAAAAATGGTGGCCAATCGCAACATCAGCAGGGCGTAGTCGGTAGAACGGGGCACAGAACGGAACATGGGTGTACCTCAACAAGGAATGGCAAGAATCGATTTAGCGATAGGTGGAGACAGGGCTAGAGCAGGTGCTTAACTTCCGGCGCAAGGGTTTGCTCCGGCGCAGGGGTCAGCTTTACTCGCACAGGGATTCGCCTTGCCTGCACAGGGGTCTGCCTTGCTGGCACAAGGATTCGCTCCGGCGCAGGGATCGGTTTTACTCGCACAAGGATTCGCCTTGCCTGCACAGGGATTTCCGGCGCAAGGATTCGCTCCGGCGCAGGGGTTGACTACGCCGGGGGTATTGCCCGAACAGGGATTTGCGCCAGAGGGGGCATTGCCAGCGGCGACTGCGCCCATGCCAATGGCTCCGATGGTGGCCAGAACCGCAAGGTATTTGAACTGGAAATTCATGGTTGGAGTGCCTGTCGATGGGGTAAAACGGCCTAAGCCTCGCTGACTACCAGCTAACAGAACCCCTCTGAAGTGCGCCTGAACCTAAGCTGAGAACTTGATGAGAGAGCAAGCCCCTCATGCACTGTTGATCCGTGACTCAGGACGCTCTCATATCGCCCTGTCATCATGAACCTGTGCGTTCAAGGAGTAGCGATGTCAGGGTCAGAACGGCCAACCATCATTGTGGGCGGTGGGTTTACGGGCCTATTTGCCGCCATGCACCTCTGCCGCCAGCACCATCCTCGGCCCATGGTGCTGATCGACAAAGGGGATCGCTTTGTCTTCAAACCGCTGCTCTACGAACTCCTCAGCGGCGAACTCACCGAGGCGCAGGTATGGCCCCGTTACGATACCCTGTTCAACGACGACGGGATCACCTTTATCCACGACACGGTAGATCGTATCGACCTAGACAACCAAACCGTGATTCTAGCCTCAGGGCATCGCTATTCCTACGGGCACCTGATCTTGGGATTGGGCAGCATCGTCCAGGATTTCGGTATTCCGGGGGTGAAAGACCACGCCTTTGCCTTTCGCACTGGAGAAGATGTGACTCACCTGCGCCGTCACCTGCGCCAATGCCTTCAGCGAGCCAGCCAAACCCAGGATCCAAACCAGCGACGGGCCTTGCTGACAGTGACGATCATTGGGGCGGGGCCAGCGGGGGTGGAAATGGCGGCGACCCTAGGCGATCTCTTGCCCCAGTGGGCCAGCCCATTTGAAGGTCTGATGGACGAACTGAAGATTGTGATCGTCAACCGCAGTCCCGAAATCCTCAAGGGCGACATCAACAGCGGCCTACGCGATACGGTGCAGCGGGCCTTGCAACATCGCTGGATACCCATTCAGTTCCTCACCGGAGCCGCTGTTCAGGTCGCCGCCAATCATCTGGTTTACCAAGATCCGGGCCAAGGCCAAACCCACACCCTACCCACCCACACCATCCTCTGGATGACGGGCAACCAGGTTAACCCCGTTATCGCCAACTTGTCGAATGCCCAAAAAGACCAGACCGGACGGCTGCGAGTCTTACCCACCCTCCAGGTTCCGGGCTATCCCAACGTGTTTGCCGGGGGCGACTGCTCCGTGCTCGATGCACCCCAGCCCGCCACGGCTCAAGTGGCCTACCAGCAGGGAGCCGCCATCGCCAGCAATCTCAAGGCTGTGATTCATCATCAGCCGCTCCAGCCTGTCCAAGTTTCTCTGCGCGGCACCCTAATCAAACTGGGCCAAGCCGAGGGAGCCGCCAACCTGTTTGATCGCATCGCCATCACCGGACGCAGTGGCCACCTGATTCGCCAGGGCACCTACCTCAGTCTGTTGCCCAACCCCGTCCACAACCTGAGCGGTATCGTCAGTTGGCTCTCCGATGAACTGTTTCAGCGCCACACCCTGCCCAGTAAGCCCCAACTGGGTCTGCACTCCCCGCTACCGGGTTGGGTACTCAGTGGTGCCCTAGGCATCACCGTTGCGGTAGGTGGCATGATGGCGTGGCGGGCCATAGCCCCGGCCCAATTCGAGCGCCTTTGGCCATCGACCCATGCGCCCACGCGAGTTGAACCTAAGAATCAGCGATAGCCATCAACACCCTAACTCGATACTGGCGTTTGTTGGGTCTCTTACTATGGCAACTGGCCTACCTCTGGTCTCCCGGCAGAGCGGCAGCACCATACCTTCAATCATGATGGCCATAGGCTAGCGCAGCACAACGCCTAAACAACGGCGAAACAGTCGATACACCGCCCGCACCCCGTCTAGGACAACATAGGGGAGCGGCAATCCTAGGGGCAGAAAAAAGGGCCGATAAATCCACCAGTAGGCCCACTTCACATCCTTCCAGGCGCGACAGGGCTCGGAATTGAGAAAGTCAGAGACATCGACGACTAGGCCACGTCCTTCGCTCTGCATGACGTTGCGGCCATGGACATCGTGGGGGAACAGGCCCAGACGGCGAATATCGTCGAGGGCGGCATCAATATCGCGAATCACCTGGGGCGGAATGGCGATGCCCCGATGGAGACAGTCGTACAGCGTGACTCCGTGCAGGCGCTTGAGGATGAGAAACGGGTCTTCGCTCGCGTAGCACTGGGAAAAGGCCGGATGCTCAGCCAACCGTCGGTAGACCTCAACTTCGGCGTCAAACCCAGGGCGGCCCGGAGCATAGACTTTGACCACCTGTTCGGGATAGTCGGGGTGTACAAACACAGCGGCGTAGTTGCCTACCCCCAGACAGCGCCAGGGACTCGGCACCCGGTGAACCACCACCGGATGGTGCGGATGGACGCTTTCGAGGTGCAGTTCTGGCAGCAGGTCTTGGCGAACGCCTTGCACCAGCGACGGAATGGGGTCACGCATAGGGAGGGGTGAAATCGCGGTCACAGCGCGGCTCTAGGTCTCAATTATGACAAGACGCGGGGCCATGGCTACTCCCCCTCCCCCAAAGCTTCCCTATCGGGAAGGTGGGGGGACGTCTATTTTCAATGCCCCCATGGCCTTCCTGTCGATTCAAGACCTCTGCCAACCCCGTGGATTCAGCGCTCACCCTGGCCACCGCACGCCGCCGATGAGCCCCGCCGAACAGCAGCGCCGACTCCTGACCCTCCTACAACAGGCCCAGTTGGGCTTAGACTATCAGCCCATCCTCAACCAACACCCTGAGCTTCAGCCTCTCGTTGAGCAAATCCAAACCCTGACGCCATCTGCCTTAACAACCCCGGCCCGACACCTACGCCTCCAGCGGCCCCTTCAAGCCCCCCTCACCCTAGAGGGAGCCACGCACTGGATTCAGGCCACCGTCAACCTGGGCTACCGACGGGGTCTTCCCAAGCTAATCGATTGGGCCATCCGCAAGCCCAGACCCAGCCGAGCCGATGCGGTCAAGCTCTGGGTCGCAGCGGAGCATTTCACTCAAACCGAAGGGCTAAATCTCAACCAGATCAAGCTCGTCATCGTCGCGCTCAGTCTTACCCATCCACCCCAGTCCCTCGTCATGCGCTGGAACCGTCAGCGGCACCACCAAACCCAGACCTGGATCCGCCAGCAGTTGAAGGGCGACAGCGAACCCCAGTTCACACCCTCCCTAGACCCCACCCTAGCCGCCTGTCTCGACATTCGCAAGATTCCTGAAATCGCCCTTTGATTGATAACCCTTTACCCCCACTAAACCCATGACCAAAACCCATGGCTGGCTGTGGCCTGAACTACTGCGCCTCGATTCCACCTACCAAGGCCGCTACGAATGCTGGCACCAGACCAAAACCCAGCCCCACCTGACCCTCGACACCCTCGCCCCGCCTGAACCCATTCCCTTCCTCAAGCCGGGAGAGGCCGGATTCGATAGAACGCTAGCGATGCTCAACGCCTGCTGCAAAGCCTTGGGGGGCAATCGTCAAACACCCGGAATGCAGGAAGTGCGCTATCTAGCCCAGTGGATGTTGTTTAGCCTAGGCCATCCCTATCAGAAACAGCCCCCCAAGCTGGACTGCGGCATCGCAGGAGCGAGACGAAAACGTCTAGAGAATGTCTTCGACTTGAGTCTCCTGATTCGATTTCCGAGCGACTATTTCGGTCATCTCTTGGCCCGCAGCCGATACGGCCAGAAGCACACGAGTTTCTACCCGACCCTGCAACCCGTCGCCCAACTCATGACCGAGCTAGGGCAGCAGGTCAATCAAAGGGCAAAGCCCGTGCGACTCTTTGACCCCTGCCTCGGCACAGGCCGACTGGCCCTCGAAGCCTCAAATCAGGCCCGTGCCTTAGTGGGCTGGGAGCGAGACCGACCGTTGCTAGAGGTGGCCCTAGCTAACTTCATGCTCTATGCCCCAGACTTCGCCCTGCCGATTCCAGGACTGGGGGGGCAACTGGTCTGGGGCGATGCGCTGGAGCGTCAAGGCACCGTTATTGTGGGGACTTCAGAGCTACCCGACCCTTGGCCTGCCCTCGAACCGCCCTCTAACCCTCGTTCATCCACAAAGCGACCTGAAATTCATGACTCAGACTCAAACCAAGCCCAACTCCGTCTCTTTTGAACCCGTTGACTGGCTCACGCTGTTTGCTGACTGTGAGAAGCATCCTCCCGTTCCCACCGTGTCTTTGAAAACCTTGGCCATCCTCAACCCACCCTTTGGGAAACAAGCGATTCAGCACCCGGTCGCCCAAACCTACGAGCTAGGGCATCACTGGCGCAGACCAAAAGCCAATGCAGAACCTGACCTCCATTCAGCGTGGCAGCGAACCAGCCGGGTCAAAGCCTCCACCCAGCTAGAAGTATTGTTCCTGGAGTTGGCCCTCCGCCAGATCGCGCCCGGTGAGGTGATGGTCGCCCTGGTGCCCAACGGCATTCTGGCTGACCACGATCATTCAGCGGCTCGACACTGGTTGATGAACCAAGCTCAGCTTTGGGCCAGCATTCAACTCCCCAAAGAAGTCTGGCAAGCCGAATGCAAGACGGGCATCATCACCAGCGTCATCGTATTCCAGAAGCGTCAGGAACCTTCGACAGATGACTACAACATCTTCATGGCCATGATCCAACACTGTGGCTACAACAGCCGAGGCAAGCCCATTCCAGAGTCCGACTTTGACGAGATTGCTGAAGGATTTCGGGACTTCTGCCCAGCGAATCAGACCAGTTCATGACGCTTCAGAGGGGGGAGGCGGCAGCAGCGTATTGGCATAGGCGATGCGTTCCTGAAGCGATGCGTAGACCTGGTCGTCCGTCACCTTAGCCGCATGGCGGGTCAGGTACGGGCACAGGTATTCGTCCCACAGGTCTCGATTCTGCTTAAGCCGATGGAACTCGCGCTTTGGCATCGGCACCCGCAGTCGGTAGGGCACGTTGGTTTCTTGCCCAGAGCCGTAGCCCGGACTGGCCAGGACACATTCCCCGGTGCGGAATCGCAGAATCTCGTCGGGGGTGAATAGCGGCATCTTCTGAAGGCTTTCGCTGTAGGTGATGCTGCGGCTCATCCGCCCTGCCAGGGTGCGGCCCGTCGATTTCTGCCGATGAATAAAGTCTTTCTCACCAAACCGTTTGCTGTAGCTCTCAGCGGTCTGGGTGTCGCCGGGATAAAAGAGCAGATGGGTGGCACAGGCTGAGGCAATGGCCTGACCCCGCTTATCGCCATAGGTGTCGTAGAGTTGGTTGAGGGACTGAATGCCCAGCACGAACGCACCCCCATTGGAGCGATACTCGTTAATCCAGTTGGGCAGTCGGTCAAGGCGAATCGAGGGTAGTTCGTCCAGGGCAATGAGGATGGGGTCTTGGCGCGGGGTGGCTAGGTTCTTCACCACGCACAGGTGAAGCGCCGCCGCCAGCAATGGCCCCACCACGCTGCGGCGCTCATCGTCGAGCTTGAAGATAATCATCTGCTTACCCTCAATCCGAGCGGGGAGGGTGGATGGCCCCATAAAGTTGGGCAGCAGGTCTTTTTGAATGAAGCTGCTGAAGGTCGCCGATGTGGTGGTCATAATGCCAGAGACGGTCTTTTCGGCATCTTTAGAGGCCAGAAGCTGATTAAAGCTCGCCGCCACCCAAGGGTCGATCTGCCCTTGCTGCACGGCATTATCAATGCGATGCACAACGTCCGGGAGCTGCAACAGGGCATAGACCATACCCATATCGGGGTAGGGCGTGGAGCGGGCCAACTGAATCAGCGCCTTACCCAACTGCTCTCCGGCTTTGCTGAAAAACTCATCACTGCGGCCACCCCCCTGGGCTGATTGCGCATTACGGACAATCACCGACCCCAGTTCCCCGGCCATGACCGCATCGGTTGAGTCTTTGAGAAATTCGACGGGATTAAACACGCCGCTGTACGGTTCACCGGGAGCCAGCACATGCACCTCATAGCCATAGCGTGCCGCGAGCGGGGCATGGAGCCGCATCTGGTCACCCTTCTTGTCGTAGAGCAAGACGGGAATGCCTTGAGCCAAGGCCGACTCAATCATCGGGTCGATGGCACTGGCCGTCTTCCCTGACCCTGGACTGCCCAACACCAGGATGCTGCGCTGGGCATCGGGCAACCACAGCGCGGGGGGAGACCCAAACAAGGTCTGAATCTGCGCCCCCAGTTTACGCCAACGGCCTGACCACCAAAATTGAGGAGGCTTACCTGCCCACAGCGTTAACTCATCACGAGGTCGTTGGGGGCGTACCGACGTTGCCGTTTTGGGCCTTGGTTTGGACTTAGCCTGTTTCAGGGTGGGGGGCTGATAGTCCAGCGGTAGCCGCAGTTGCTTCAGGGCCTTGGCATTGGCCGAGAGTTTGTCTGAGGTCTGAACCGTACGACCTGTGGTGATGGTGCCTTTGTTATCTTTGAGCACCAGCATCATCACCACCAGCACGCCAAACGCTCCCAGCATCAGGTAGCCCTGGGGATTGTTGTACTGCTCAATCAGCCCACTGAAGTCGATTCCAAACATTGGCCCTTTCCTTTGCTGACTAGCGGCTATCGCCGTTAAGGGGCGATTGACGTTTCTCAAGGTTTTTGACCTATGGCCCCTCGAACCCAAACCTCCCCACGCACAACCCCAACCCAACCCTCAGCCCGAACCCCTAAACCGAAAGCGGGCACCAAAACGGGACAAGCCCGAACCCGAAAGCCCAAGGCCGACCTCACCGTAGACCCGGAACTGCTCAACCCTGAGTTCAACGAAACGCGACGGCCCCGGCTGCCCTACGGCATCATCGTCAACGACAACCCGGCAGGCATCCTGATTCCCGTTGACCAACTGGAATCGGCGGGCTGGCTGAATCCGCCTGACGAACTCGATGACATCATCATTGGCGAGAACACGGTCATTGGCCTGTTCCTAGACGAATGCCGACTGGTCGTCCTGGCTAAGGTGCCGCCCTACATCCGCTACAAAGACGCGGATCAGCTCACCGAACGAGGTGGGGACGAAACCCTGGCCCATACCCTGGTTGGCCCCTACGACACCCACCAAATCCACCTCGACAAAGCCCTGATGGAGGTCGTCTCTGAGCACGCCGTTGTGTTCCTAGACGATGCGGATCAGCCGCTGCACACCACGCCCATCGTCATCCGGTTCAAGAACGTCGCCCTCTGGAGCTTCATTAGCACCTGCGACGACTACTACCGCAAGGTCGAAAAGGCCTTTGCCGAGATGGTCAATCTGCCCTACAGCGGCAAATCCGACCAATGGCGCTCGCTGGTCGTTGTGCCTGTGGCGTTCACCCCCGAAAAGCAAGGGAAGGGCAAAAACAAATCCACCTGCTGCAAGGCGATGGTTGAGTTTGTGCCCACCGCAGACACCCTGTTTGAGGTCTTCCTCGGCACACCCCAAGGTAAAGCCTTAATCTGGGGGCTACATACCGAAGTCGCAGGCTTTGTGGAATCGGCCCCGACCGCCATGGCCCTACCGCCCACCCCAACGGGACACACCTTGCCCAGTGGTGTGGCCTCCGCCAGCCCTGACGACCTAGAACTCGATGGGGACGACGACGAGGAGTTTGACCCCGACGACGACGAGGCCATTGAGGTCGATGCCATCGTTGACGAAGACTCTGACGAGGACGACGACGACTACTAACCCCCATCCCTGCCCTGTCTCAGCCAGACGGGGTAGGGGTCAACTCGCCGCCAAGGGCAAACGACGATTGCGGGTCGGTTGATATTGGCCTCCCCGCAGACAGGCGATGCGCTCGACCACTTGGTTGCCCTCAACCTGAGTGGCCAACAGGCAGGGCAAGGGGCGAACCACCCCATCTTCTGCCTCAATCGGTTGAATCACAGGTGTTCCGGGGGGGAGGTCATCCCTTAAGTGGGCCGAAAAGACCACCCCCCGAAGTGCGTCGCCATCGAGCCAGAGGCCGCTGTACAGACAACCCGCTGCACCACACAATCGGTCGCTTCGATAATCCACCAAGACCAGCCGACCCTCATCGCCAGGGATGGACCAGCCCACCATGGTGGCCGTGAGCGCATCGGCATCCGTTCCCGTTAGGCTGGTTTCAGCGGCGATGACGTCTTGAATGATGGGCTCAGGCAGCACACGAGACACGGGTTGCCAGTCCCCCACGTTAGCCTGGGCGCTGCACCCCACCGACAGCAGAGCCATGCTGAGCAAGACCGCTAGGGCAAACCCAATCCGAAACCGATTGGCGGCTCGACGCAGCCATTTGGGTGGCCCTGGCAGTTCAGCCTCAACCTCGGAGAGAGTCGGCCCCTCCCCGGATGCGGCCCGTCGCCAGTCGTCCCAGGTGAGGGCACGCAGGTGATTTAGCCCTTGAACAAAATCCTGTTTTGAGACCATGGCGCTAGTCCTCCAGCAGTCCAGGAATATCCACACTAGGAACCTCCAACTGCTCTAGGACAGCGGCGTTCATCGCACCCCCACCACTTTCGACCACGACCCAGCCCTCCTCGGATTGTTGCAGCAGGGTTTGGCCACCCAGGTGCTCAACGTTCCAAGTGGCTAAAGCATAGTCGCCCGATACGTTGATGCGCCTGATTTCTGGGGTCAGGTCAGCCCTTAAGCCTTCACTCACCACCTCCATCACCACGGCCTCAATCTCAGCCGTCGATTGAGCCTGACTGGGCAGATAGGTCGCCATACCCAGCGCTAACGCCAGTCCTAGGACGGCGAGAACACTCAGCTTGCGAAGTCTTTGGAAAACTACCATCGTTATTACCCTCTTGCTTCTGTGATTCGATAAAGGCGGCTGGGGCCAGAGCCATAGAAGCCGCCAAAGTCCGTATCCGAGTCCCAAGTGAAGGCCGCACGACTGGATGAGTTCGAGCGCACCTGGGTACAGCCCTCGTTCAAACAAATCCCGATATGTTCTTGGCCACCGGAAATCACAATGTCGCCTGCTTGGCCCTGGGAACGGTCAATGGGGATGCCTCGATTGTTCTGGAGGTCTGCTTCGACCGCTGGAACCCAGTTCGGTGCATCGCCCCCCAGGCTCGCGATTCCCGCATTCTCCAACACCCGGTTCACCGCCCACGCACAGGCCAGATTGCCGCTATCCGGGCCAGCCCTCGAACTGAACTGGCCCATCGCCATCATCGAACCGTGAATGGCCGTATTGATATCCCCAGCTTCAGGTGGATCACCCCCAGGCCCACCGACTGCAACCTGAGTACCCGCAGGACAAAGATTCAGCCCTCCAGAAGCCCCTCCACCCTGTTCATAGACCTGGCGGGCATTTTCACCGTAGGCGCGCACGCTCAAACGGCCAAAGGCATCCGAGCCACCGCCATCAATCGCCACCCCAGGCCCACCAAAGTGCATCTGAGCCGCTCGCTCCACCAGTCGTCCCCCGGCAAAGGGTCGGCCTGTGGTGGGGTCAATCTGACTAAACGCCTGTCGGAGGTTGTTGGCTAAAAACCCTTCAAAGGCTCGATTCTGATCCTCCGGGGGAAAGTAGCGCATCAGTTCATCGGCACTTGGCGAATGTCCACCCCCCACGCGGGACAAGAAGGCGGTTCCCCCTGGCCTTGCCGCAATGAGTTGAGCCGCCTGGTCGTTGTAGCTCATGAACTGAAACTTGCCCAAGCCCCGGCCACAGTTGCGGCCTCCATCGGCACAGACATGAGGCCCAACCGCAAAATAGCCGCCGCTGCCCTGGGACTCAATACTCGCAATGGCGCTGGCCAAGGTGCCCACGTCAATGCCCGCGACGTTTCGGTTGGAGGTGAACTCTACTGGGTCTGCCCCTTCGGGCCACTCAATACAGTCTGGACTGAAGCGCCCCCAGCGCCCCGCATGACCTAACCCAGTATTCCCAGGCCCAGGCATCGCCCCACCCCGCGTTGCGCCCGTGCGCTGGGAGGGCGTGGCCGAGGGGACATCTCCTTCAAGCAGGCCCACAAAGATCGGGTCATTGATGCGGTAGGTGATGAAGGGGAAAGGGCCAATCACGTAGGGCGTACAGCCGCCCCACCCACAGGCTCGAAAGAAGAGGGCACTGGTCACGGTATCGTCTCGTTCTTCCGGTTCCCAAATCACCTGCTTAAACGCAGGCCCAAAGGGATGACGACCCGTGGGTTCCATCCCGCCATTCACCCCACGCAGCACGCCGCTGCCCCCTTCCACTTCCTGGTACTTACCCGACACCCAGTGGATGCCGTCGAGGGGATTTGTCTCCGGCCCTAGCGCCTGAAGTTCAATCGAGGCGCAGTCTTGACGGTCGATGTGGCAGGGCACCGCAAAGCCCTGTTGCTCAGAACCCGATAGGGTACGAGGCCGATCCCCTTCCCGTGGCCCCCAGACCATGTCGATCTGCATCGTCATGGTGCCGACTGCCGCCACCGGATTGGGAAAGCTTGCGAGAGGCAGATTCCTCAGACCGGGCACCTGATTCAACGTAGCCTGCTCAAAACCGCTGAGGGTGCCGAGAGCGGTCTGGGCAATGCCTGGAATCTGGTTGATCCTAAAGGCGCTGAGGTCGATATCATCCAAGACCCGTTCGCCCAACTCAGGCCAACGCTGAACCGCATGGAACAAGGTCTGGCCCTGGCGTACCCTGCTCCCTAGTTCGGCATCAACCAGCGCCGCAATCGGAGGTAGCGACTCAAGGTCAAAGCGACCCAGAGTCGGAATGGCCACCATCAGGTCATTGATGGACTGACGACCGAGCAACGGGAAGTCTGAGATAGACCATGAACCCAGGTCTTGGGTCAGCCGTGCGCTGAGGTCGTCTAGGGTCAAGTGGCCAGGGGCCAGGTCTTGGAGGTCACTGAAGGTCAGCACTTGGTCGATGGTTTGGCCGATGCGCCAGGTGCGCTGGTACGGCCCCTCTCGAAACCCGCCAGTTTCACTGAAAGCAGGCAAGTCTGCCAACGAGAACTGATTCAAGTCGGGCACGACGACCGATTGGTCAGGACGTACCGAAAATTCAGTGGTGGGAATCGCATGGGCGAAAGCAGGCTGAAGGCCGACCAGCAGCCCAAGCAGCAGGGCCATCAGCCATGACAAACACGTCAAAAACATGGGTCACAACAAAAGCTTTAACGTCAGAGCATTAGTTGGTCGTCGCCATAGGTGCGCGGTCGTTGTCGTCGGGTTGGAGGTTTGCCGGAAGCGGATGGGCCAGACTCCGCATTGACCACCCCTTGGGGCTTCGGCAGCGGTGATGGTGGCAAATCGGCCTCAGAAGGCTGAACCCGTCCTAAATCAGAGCCATACCCCTCACCCTGGGGGATGGGGTTCGCAGCGGTCTCCGTCCAGGGGGTGTCGAAGGGGTTGACCTCGAAGGGATTGCCCCGGTAGCCATCAGCAAAGTGCCGGGTGCGCCAAGGATTGTGGCCCGCCCCTAGCCCTGTATTAGGAGTTCCGTTTTCAGGCGTGTCCTCTAATCCAGAGGTGCCATAGCCCGGTTCAGAAGTGCCGTAACCGGGCGCATGACCGTAGCCCAAATCGGTGTTTTCGTATTCATTAACCATGATGAAGCTGATAGTTATGAACGATAACAAACATCCCTAAGCTAAATCATGAATTCTCCAACAACCTCATCTATAAGACATAGATAAAAGCCAACCTTCAGTTCCCCATTGACTTAAATTTCTACCTAAAGTCATAGAGACAGTATTAGCTATCAAAGCGAGTCTGGGCCGCTATCGCTGGTTGTGGGTGTCATTACCTGGCCTCTGTCATGCCTCAAACCACACAAGTAAGCCCATCTACAACCACCGATCCTTATGCCAATCTCAAGGCTATGGCCGCTGTTTTGAATGAACCTGGATTCATGCTGACGATGTTACTATTTATGGACAGTGACGGTATAAAGGTCAGTCCTGAACAGTTCAAGTATTTCACGGGTCCTGTCATTTTTGGAAAGCCTGAACAAGCATGGAACTTGCCCCAGGAAACGACCGAAAAGCTCGTCAAAGCGGTTCGATTAGAGCGCTTTGGGTTGATTCTGGATGAATGTTCTAGCCTTGCTCAACCCGGTCAAACCTGCACCGCTGCAGAACTGGTTTGCGCCATCCAGCCCTACACCCAGGTCGCACCGCTGGGCCATAATCTCAGCGCCATTTGCTTGAACGCTTTTGCCCAAGTGCTGGAGGCTCACCCAGACCTGTTTCCGGCTGTCGATGCCAACCCACTCAAACTGGACATGACCGACCCCTACGAACTAAGAGACCTCCAACTCACGATTCGACGCAAGGTCGTCGCACGGGGCCATCACCCCCTGGCCAACCGACCGGAACCCAACTCAACCCAAGCTCCGCAAATCCACCAAATCAGCCTGTTCTAGTCGCCTCTGAAGGTACGCTGCTCAGGCGGCACCACCCAGAGCGCACAGGCTCCCGATTCAGCCACCTCCCCTTCAATGGCTAGGGCCACGCCCTGTTCAGAGAGTTGGCGCTGACAGCGGCCATTGAGCACCAGGTTGCGGTTCCACGACCACAACTCCTGAGCCTGCTGGCCTTCCTCACTCATCACCCACCGCAGCGCCTCAGCCTGGTCTTGGTCGAGGCGCACGTTGCCCGTCACCAGGGGAGGTCGTTGGCTGTACCCCACCGTTCGCCCCAGCCCAAAGAAGGCACCTCCCACGACGAGGACGCTGATGGCTGCAATCGTCAGGTTGGCAGCACTTAACGCGGCTCGAAACGAGTTCAGCGAACTCACCAACAAGAGTCGATTCAAGATGGACGTGATCTTCGCTCGCTGACGCTGCACGGCACTATCGGCTGAAGCGTTGATGACCGCGACGGCTTGGTCACATTCTTCTTTGAGCACCGCTCGAAAGGCTTGTTCAAGTTCAGCCGGACGATGGCGCAACAAGGCCTCCAATCGGCCCGTGCTGTAGAGAATCGAAAACAGCGGATCATCAGGCCCAACGCCGCATTGCGTCGCCACCTGATACACCGTCTGCTTGAATTCAGGGGTTTGATCTTGAAGGGCTAGGTCAAACCGGGTCAGGTGGTCGCCCACCGACTCTAGCTGCTGTCGTTCATAGCGTTCCTGCAACCGACGCAGCACCCAAACGAGTTCTGCCGGATTATAGCCCTGACACACCGGGGAGCCTTCTTGAAACAGGGTCCAAATGGCAGCGGCTTTCTCTTGCTTGAGCCGTTGTCGGGCTTGCTCGGCTAAGGCAGGCGGCACCCGAGGGGCAGGGACATAGTGATAACGCTCATCCCCTGGTGGGTCGGGTGGCTCTTGCTCCACCAGTTCACCGTCTCGTCCTTGGGCGATGAGTTGCATCAAGCCCTGGAGCGTGGAGGCTTCCGTGGTCGGTCGTTGCGTCTGAACCATGGCCTAACCCCGATGCCCGTTCGAGTGGGAGACCTGAACTAAACCGACATCAGAGGACTCAGCCATCAGCCTCTCAGGATCATCGGCATCGACGATTTCATAGTCGCCCCCTAGGCCCAGTTCATCGTAGGTCAGCGAATCGTCCTCCGGGTCTGACAGGTTATCCATCCAATCGCCATTTTCAGCTTGATACATACCACGCCTGTCCTCAGCCTCATCGACGGGTAGACTCGCATTCAGACCGTCAGATCCGACAGAAACATCAGGCTTAGCCTCAGGCTTAGCCTTGGACTTAGGTTCAGTTTTGGGTTTAGCCTTGGCCCTAGATTTACGCTTAGACTCAGACTTAACTTTGGGCTTAGCGTCGGATTCAGATTTAGGCTCAGGTTTAGACTCGGACTCAGACTTAGACTCGGACTCAGGGTTAGACTCGGACTCAGGTTTAGGCTCAGGCTGAGCTTTGGGCTGAGCTTTGAACGGACGAGTGCCTATCTTGAAGTTGGATGGGTGGTAGGCTTCGGCTGGCTTCATCGTGGTCAGTTCGACCAAGTTGTCCATCAAACCAGACTCGGCTATCCGAATCGTGGTGTCCCTCAAGAACCGATAGAGGCGGCCTCGACTGGTCGTCGTTAGGTCTTGGCGGGCCATGGCGGCGGCGTAGGTCAGCTTTTCTCGATTGAGGATATCGACTTCAGGTTGGGCCAGTCGAGGAAAGTCAACGGTATAAATATCATTCCGGCAAACCAAATCCGATAGTCCCTCCACCGCATACAGAGGCTCCCAGTCGATGCGCAACGAACTGGGCAGCAGCGCCTCATTGCGCACCAGGATGTGATGGATGCGGCCAGGACACAACTGGTCGTAGTAGCGAACCGCGGCCATAAACTCCTGACCATCGGTCTCGGTGCAGCCACTCAAATGCCAGCGGTGAATGCGAGGCTGCTTGCCCTCCATCAAATCCTCCAAAGTCGGCTGGTTGGAGACTAGATTGAGTAAAGAGGAAGGCTCCCCCGCCAAGGCACCCGCCGTCAAATCTTGGAACGGCTCTGGCTCAACCGCCTCATAGATATCATCCGTTCCAGACAGCTTGAGACGAACATCCAATAAGTTACTATCCCGCAACCAGGCCGACGAAAACTCAAAACTTGACCCCGGCAAGTTGAGAAAGACATTTAACCCAGACCTTAAACAGTCCATGATCTGCTTATTGGCCTTAGAAAATCCGTAGCCTAGTTCGGTGCGAATATCGAAATCAATCGTCTCAGGGTAGATGGGACTGATATTGCCCTTCACCGACCCATCGGTGGTCTTGAGGTCTGCATCAAACAAGACACCATTGAACTCGTTGTACTCAAGGTGATGGGCCAAGAATCGGCTGAACGTAGATTTGCCCTTTCCGCCTGAGAATGAATCAATGATATGAATCGAAGGAAAGGGAGGCAGGTCAGGCACCGTTTGAGTTTCTTTAAGCTGGGCAGTGGTTTTCATCAATAACCTCGAATGCTAAGCTTCTTTGTCGCTGATAATCGTGAGCCCAGCCCAGGGCGTATCTGACGTATCAATCTCTACGGCTGATGTCGGGCTTGAGTCAGTCTTGTCGGGTCGGGCCTCACGTGGGTCAGGATCTGGCACCACCTGAAGCCTTGGTTGGCCAGGATTGAAGCGAGGTGGCTCCATGGCCTGAGTCGATAACGGTGTCGGAACTAGGTCAGGGAACAAGGATTTAATGAGGTTGATTCGAGCCTCTAGCTCATGGATAGACTCAAGCACCGCCATGCGCAGCTTTGGATCTTCTAACTTGGGGTCAACTTGATACGCCATTTCAGCGAGGTAATAGGCTGTAATCGCTTTAGCGCCTTGAACAGAAATACTATCGTCGGTCTGCTTGAGATGATCAAAAACAAGCGCTTCTAAATGTGTCCTAGAACGTAGCCGAATTTGAGAATCAGATTTAGCCATGATGAACCACACCTATCAACAGCACAAATGATTAAACCTAGCCAACTCGTTGCGATTCTGATGATTGGAAAGACTTAGGCTTAGGAAACTTAAACTCTGCTCGCATCCCCTCAAATGCGCTGTAAACATCTTCGAGGCGATTGACGTACTCTGGCCTGACCTCAATCGACTCTGGAATGTCGATGCCGTAGTCAACGTATTGTTCTAGGTCAGGCCGACAGTCTTCAAGCAATGGCCCCAGCGCATTGACGCCGCCACCACAGAAGACAATGGCCGTGGATTTATCGTCTGAGAGCATATTGTCAATCCAGTTTTTCAGCCGTGCACAGTAGGCATGGTTCGCTTTACTGAACCCCTGGCATAGCTCTCGACCTGCCTTCTCTTTCAGATCAGGGTCACTGTAGGAGGTGACGCGATAGTAGGGGTAAAAGTCGTCTTTCAGGCGGGCCTCGAAGGCGACTTCCATCAATCGTTCGGTAGAGACCCCATGGGCTCCATGGAGCATATCAAGGCACACTCTAAACCCCAGATTTGATGTCCTGAGCGTTTTAGGTTCTCCCCCTCGAATCAGCACCGCCGTGGCATTGCGATGGCCGAGCATAAACACCGTCGCATCTCGATGTTCAGGATGCTCCTTCAGAAATGAGCGAGCCACTCCCAATCCTTCCGGCTGACATTCAAAACTCCAAAGCTGAGGTTGAAGGATTCCGGTTGGGGTCATAAAGCCTTGCTCAAAGGCCGATATCACGCGACGCTGAAAGTCACCGACAAAACTAGCCTCATCCGAAGGCAATAAGCAGCGAACGGCGACACCAAAGTCATCCGGCATCTTGTAGCCTTCCTCGATTAACCTTTGCTGAATCACCCAAACCGCCCCTAGCAGTTTGTAGAAGGCCTTTTCGTTCTTGGTCACGTTGAGCGTGTTGTACAGCGCAATATCCGCACCGAGGTGGCCCACCGCACCAATCTTGCTCTCGTCGGGTTGGCCTTTGTGATCCAAAAGCTGCGTCCAACAAAACGAGCTGAAGCCAGAGGATTGAGCGATTCGGCCTGTCAAGGTATTCGCATGTTGATCTAACGTGTCCCTATTCACAATGATCGCTTCCGGCGGCATCGTGAACAGTTGAGGCTGGCTCGAACGATGCTGATAAAAAATCTTGGTGCTTGAGCCCCCAAAGTCAACGGCCAGGATGAAGTGGGGTTTAGCCGTGCGTGGCATAGTCACTCCAACTATCGTCTCTCTGACGCTAGCTAATCAAAATTACGCATGGCCTCTATCCAATAGGAGAGTTTGAAGCCGAAATTCCAGCCCAAAGATCTAACCTGCGATGACGGCTATCGCCCTAGGAGGCGGTTGTTTTTCTAACTCCCATGAGCGATTTTTATAGCTACGACACTACGCTGGCCTATCAGGCAAACCGTAAAACTCAGCCGAACTCACCCAGATTGAATCTCGACTGGCGCTACATCACCACCACTCACCAACTCGAAACCGAAGTCGCCCACCGCCTGACTCGCAAAGTCCTCGGCATTGATACCGAAACCACAGGTCTTGACCCGCATCAAGACCAGGTGCGCCTGGTGCAAATCGCCACGGCGGGGATGCCGACTCTGGTCATTGACCTTTGGACCGTTGGCGAGACACACGCCCTCAAGACCCTCCTCGCCAGTCCTGCCCTGAAGGTGGGCCATACCCTCAAATTTGATTGGCAGATGCTCGCCACCAGCGGCCTTCCTTTGCACGGCCCCTTCTTTGATGCTTACTTGGCCCACAAGGTGCTGAATGCGGGACTCAAGGTCAAGTCGAGCCTCGCCGCCATTGTCCAAGAACTGCTGGGCGTTGACCTCGACAAGTCTGAACAAGTCAGTAACTTTTCGCAGCCGGATCTAAGCCAAAGGCAACTCCAGTACGCCGCCTGGGACGCCGCCTATAGTCTGGCCCTGCGCCAACCCCTGGCCCAACGCCTCCGACAAGCCTCCACTCAGTACACCGCCCGGTTTCGGCATATCGCCAACCTGGAGTCGGCCTGCATCCCGGCCACCGCCTTGATGGAACTCAACGGCATGGCCCTTGACCCTGACCGCTTCGCGCAAGCCGTAACGACGTTTCAACACCAGAAGCAAGCGGCCCTCACCCAATTTCACCACGCCCTGGGCTTTGAAACCCGCACCCAAATCAGCCTACTGCCTAGCGAACCCAAGGTCTTCGGCCTCAATCCAGGCTCTAGCCAGCAGGTGCTCAAGACCTTGGCCGAACAGGGACTCACATTAAAAGCCACCGACCAGCGCACCATCATTCGGGTTGTGGATCGTCATCCGGCCCTGCCCCACCTGCTGGAATGGCGACACCTCGCTAAGGTGCTCGATACCCTAGACGGATTACCCAGGCACAAGCACCCCATTACCCAACGGCTGCACCCCCAGGTTCAACAGGTCGCCGCCCGCAGCGGACGCTTGAGCTGTCGCAACCCGGCCCTGCAAACCGTGCCCCACGACCCCGCCATCCGGCGATGCTTTGTCGCTCGACCCGGACACCGATTGGTCAAGGCCGACTATTCTCAAATCGAGTTGAGGATTGCCGCCAAGATCACCCAAGACCCGCTGCTGCTGAAGGCGTACCGCACAGGTCAGGACGTTCACCGCATGACGGCGGCGCTGTTGCTCGACATTCCCCCCAAGCAGGTCACGCCTGACCAACGGCGACTCGGTAAGGCCATCAACTTTGGCTTAATCTACGGCATGAGTGCAGCTCGACTCCAGCTTGAAGCCCAACTGCAATACGGCCTCATCCTCAGCCACCGGGATGCCCTAGCTCTGCACAAACGCTACTTCCAGCGCTTTACCGGGGTGGCCCAGTGGCACCGCCAGGGCAAGCGCCAGCTTTATCGCCAGGATGGCCTGCGCCATGCCAAAACCTTGCTAGGCCGAGTGCGGCAGTGGAGCGATAAGCCAGACTTTACCGAGTGGATCAATGCCCCGGTTCAAGGCACCTGCGCCGACATGGTTAAGCGGGCCTTGGTCGCCCTGGTGCCCCACCTCAATGCCGAGGTACGCCTCTTGATGGTCGTCCATGATGAGATTGTCCTAGAAGTCCGAGAAGACCTCGCCCCCACCCTCGCCCAGACCTTGGTTCAGGTGATGACCGCCGCCGCCCAACCCCTGATTGCCCCCATCCCCATCGAGGTGGATGTTCAAATCGGGCACAGTTGGGCCGGGGAGTGATGGCGTCAAAAGGGTGGGCTATCGCCCAAACGAGGGGAGATGGCGTCAAGCCCGTTGGACGATTCCCAGGCGGACGCCATCTCTGACTTAGGTCAGAGGTCAGCGTGAACACCCCTGCCTAAGCTGAAATCAAACCTTCAACCCGAGGAGATACCCATGACCATGACTCAGAAACAACGGCCCATTCGCCTCACGGAGGCCGTGAACCCGAATCCTCAACCCGACCACGGCACCACTGAATCTGGGGTCGATGCGCTTGCCCCGTCCAACCCGTCTACCGACTGGAGCCACACCGTTGAACGGCTGACAGCCCTGCCCAATCAGGCTAACGAATGGGTCATGCAGTATCGCTCGCAGATCACGGTCGTCGCGGCCCTGGTTGCAGCGGTGATTGTACTTAAACTGGCTCTGGCCCTGCTCGAAGCCATCAACGGCATTCCCTTGATGCAGCCGATGTTGGAACTGATTGGCCTGGGCTATGTCGGTGGGTTTGTCGTTCAACACCTACTGACCGCTGAGCGTCGTCAGGAACTCAACCAAACGCTCCAAACCTGGAAAACGCAGGTCTTGGGGCATTAGACCGTCATTCACCCTTCAACACCATCCATTCAGGAGCGGCTTTGGTCGCTCCTTTTTTCTAGGCAAAGCTCTCTTCAGCCCATCGCACCTGACCCAAACCTAATCCCCAAACAAGGTCTGCTTAGGTCGGGCAAACCGAGAGGTGTCCGGGCTGCTGACGGGCTTGGCGTAGGTCGCCTGGTTGCGAATCTCCAGCATCGCCCCTTCCTCTCGCACCAGGGCCGGGGTGAAGGCTTCCCGTTGGGCGAGGAGGTGGTCAAACCGTAGCTCCAGCGGATGGCCACTGAGTCCGTCTTGGTGCTGTTGATAGAAGCACGCTTCCGCCACTCGCCTCACCGCATTACCGATTTCGTCAGGAATGCACAACCGATAGGCCGTCAGCAGGTCTCGCCATTGCTCATCGGTAAAGGGGGACGGCTCCGAGGGGCTGTGACGAAACGCAGGAAAGTATTTGGCCAGATGCAGGTAGAAGAGGTCGTAGCGTGCCCCGTCGTGGGGCAAGTCGAAGAAAAAGACCTCTGGCAATCGACGCTGGAGTTCCACAGGCAGCATCCCCAGACGGTTCACGGTGGCCAAGGTTAGCACCGGAGCGGTGTGTTCCTGCATCCAGGTCAGCAGCTTCTGAGCGCATTGCTTGGCGGTGATGTCGGTGTCCCAGCCTGCAAACCCTTTGTCAAAGTCATCAAAGTACAGCACACAGGGGGCCATCGCCTCGGCGGTATCGAGCAAAAAGCGTAGGTTGGCCAGACTGTCGGTGGGGGTCGCGCCCCGCAGCCCGTTCCAATCGGCACTCAATAGGGGCACCCCCAGTGTCTTGGCCGCCAGCTTGGCGCTGAGGGATTTTCCCGTGCCCGGTAGACCCCACAGCACCATGCCGTTAGGGAATTGGAGGTTATGCTGAGCGGCGGCTGGGTCAAGTAAGGCCGTGATGTGCTCGAGGCGAGCATTGAGCAAATCTAGCCCTGCGGCTTCAGGAACATCGGGTTCACCGATGAACTCTAGCCCTCGACCTCGCAGTTTCGCCACCTTGTAGGCCAAGAGGCGTTGGGCCAGGTCAGTACCCGATGTACTCAACGCCGCTTCACGGGGCACCACGCTATGGAGTTCGCCCCAACTCAGACCTTGAGCGGCCCTCACCAGGGCGTCTAGGGGGTCGAGAAACGCAGGATCGAATTGTCCCTGGCTGGCCAAATCACCCAGCACCTCCCTCACCTGACTGGAGTTGGGGTAGCCCATCTCAAAGGCCTGAACCATGCCGTGCAGGCCCACAGGAACCGTCGGCTGTTCGCCAACAAACACCAGATAACAGGGGTGTTCGGAGAGCCGTAGATGCTCAAACAAATTCTGGAGAGGATATCGATGCGCTTCCACATCCAGACCCTCGATTACCACAATGCCCTGGACAGTAAACGGGTGAGCCACCAGCCAGGGTAACGCCTGCATCGAGGCGATAGGCGATTCACCCCATGGGGCAGGTATCGTTTTTACACCCAACGGCAGGGCTTCCGTCACCTGCTGAACCTGGTCATAGCCGGGATTGACGAGGTAGACCGGGAGTTTGCCTAACACCGTTGCCCAGCGGGTTAGGTGTTGCACTAGGAGCGGTCGATCCAGGGGTTGGCAATCGACCACCGACATCAACGGTGGGCCAACGGGAGAAGCCGCTAATTCGCCCCACTGCTCCAACGGTGGCATACCTCAATCCTGATGCTTACTTCTCCATTGCAACTCGCCTAAACCGCATCGCCCTCTACCTAAAGAGAGGATGTTCACGACCAGGCCCAAGCCATGCCCATCACAACCACATGGTCTCTCACACGACGGCAAGACCGTTAGACTGAGGGAACGTGATGGGGGACGCCATGAGGTTAAGTCGGGGATTACTGTTGCTAGGCGTTGCGGCCATTGGGGTTGGGGTGCTGCTGTTTGGGGCTTACAGTGCCGCCTCAGCGCCTCTGCCAGAGGGCTTTCCAGACCCTAGCCCAGAGGGGCAAATCGAGGTGAAGTATTATCCAGCCTACCGGGCCGCCACCGTCCAGATGACGGGCAATCTGGAGTATGCCCCCTCCCGTGGCTTTTCTCCCTTGTTTCAGCACATCAGTCGCAACGACATTTCCATGACGGCTCCCGTCGAAACCCGATACCCCGTGGCGACCCTAGAACGGGACGCCGCCCAGGAGGGCGAGGCGGCGGTATCCTTCCTCTATCGCAGCCTCAATATTGTGCCCCAAGACGTTGCGCCAGGGATTCAGATTGAAGACATTCCTGCCATGACGGTGGTGAGCATTGGCACCCGAGGCCGCTACAGCCTTGAAACGTACCAGGCCAGCCTCGAACGGATCCAGCAATGGTTAGCCGCCCATCCAGAGTATGAAGTCGTGGGTCAACCCCGACGTTTCTTCTATGATGGCCCCTTCCTGCCCGATGCCCTGAAGCGAAGTGATGTGCAGATTCCAGTTCAGCCTGTTGAACAGGCACCCATCGGTGAATAGAGGATGCAGATTTGGGTAGATGCGGACGCTTGTCCCAATGTGATTAAGGACATCCTCTTTCGAGCCGCTAAGCGGGTCGAGATCAAGACGACGTTAGTGGCCAATCAGGAGATTCAAATTCCGGGTTCTCCCTATATCGAATTTGTGCAGGTTAGCGCTGGCTTAGATATTGCCGATAACTATATCGTGCAGCACCTAGAAACGGGGGATCTCGTCATTACTGCTGATATTCCCCTGGCTGCAGAAGCCATTGAAAAAGGAGCCTATGCCCTCAATCCGCGTGGAGAATTCTACGATAAGGGCAATATCCGAGAACGCTTGTCGATGCGTAATTTCCTGAATGACCTGCGGAGTGCGGGGGTAGACACGGGGGGGCCACCGCCCTTTAATCAGCGCGTGACCGGGGCTTTTGCCAACCAGCTCGACCGCTTTTTAACCAAGCATACATGCTAGAGAGATGCATCCAGACCTACTGCATGATGGCCTGGTGCTGGGCAGAACAGGGGGCTCTAAACGTCTGATCCTCGCTATCTCATGACCTAGAATCTTTGCATGGCAAGGACTCTAAAGGGCATCCTACTTTAGCCGTCCAGTGCCCACATCCCAGCAGTGTCATTCTGCCCATCCAAAGTCAATCTTTCAAGGAATAAGTTAATTGTAAGCGGTCTAACAACCAAGCTCACCGAACGCAGATAACCATTGCAGATTAACTAGCCATGTTGGGACATTCTGGCGCAGCGCATTGTTAGGCGGCTCGATTCTGTTCATAGACGTCAAGTGTCCGAATCAGAAAGTCCGTGAGGAAACGACCTTCATCACGGGCTAGATGGCGACCAAAGCACACCAAACCGAAACCAAGCGCAAGCATGACAGGCGGGATAACGACTCCCATCCATGCGTTCTGAGGGTGACTGCCAGAACCGATAACCATCGCGCCGACCGTGGCGAGAAACATCGTGCCACCGATGAGGAGGACACCACCAAGCCATATCAACAGGAAGGCCCGGACGAAAGGGTGCATAGCCACTTCGCCGAAAATGAATGTGCCTCCTGCTTCTGGTCGCATCGTAGCTGTCAGAAAGCTTTGGAACGAGTTGCGGTATCTAATGCGCTTGCGAAGGCGCAAAGACGAGTCTGTGACCCGACCCACCACGGGCCGAGAACCCGACCAGGAGGAACTGGCCGAGCGTTCCGTATCGATGACCGCTGTAAGCCGTGACACGCACTCTGCTGGTGTGAGTGGCGCTAGCAGTTGGATGCGGTTCGAGTTCATAGTGCGCATAGAGCAGTCTAACCGCATAAGTGGAGTAGCAGACCATAACTTTTGCTCATAATCCCAAAACCCTTATGCCTCTTGCCTTTACGAGAGGTCATCCCCGATCCAACTGTCGTAGCCGTCTTCAAGCATGTGGTAACGCCCGTGCGCCCAACGATAGAAACTCTCCCACGTATTCAGAACCGTCTGTGTCCCTTCAACCCTCACCGGAATGCCCCCTTCTACCAGATGGCGGATCTTCCGCAACTCATTGACCAACCTCCCCCAACCCGTAGGACGTGATCCCAAAACTCCCGTATCGTCCCTTTCCTCATACCATGCATCCAATTCCTTGAGCCTTGCAATCGTGAGGGTGTGTTCTGTGATGGGAATATGGATAGTGATGCCGCTTTCGTTGAGCGCCAGCGTATAGGTCTCATTACTTTCAAACAGCTTATCGAGTAAGGCTTTCTTGAAACCAAACCACGGCGTTGGCCAGCCATGGGATTTAGCCCAGACTTTTAGCGCTTTGAGGTCGGGCAACTGGATTTGCGTTCTACCTTGACCCTGCAATCGACGCACTTCGACAAAACTATGATCTCCTGGGATCACCCTTTGCTTTGCCCAGGCAGGAATGTCATGGCTCATTTCAATAGTTTCCATCTCATCAGACTCTCTAGCCATAGATCTTAGTCAACCTAAAAAGTTGACTTCACTCTGCGATCCTTACATCAGAAATATATGCTTCAGCCACGCCAATAGCCGCGCAAATAGGTGGTGATTTGGTGATTCAACGTGCGCCCTCAAGATTGCCTGTATCTCTGCGGATTCGGCGGTGTATGCGCTCATTCTCCATTCACCGAAAAATGCGGCGGTATCAGAGGCGTCGTACCCATCCAATGCTTTGTGCAAAGGATCTGCGCCATACATGAGTAGCAGTTTTACAATTGCAGGATGCTGAAACTGTGCTGCGAAGATCAAGGGAGTGCGTTGTTTTGAATCTTGGGCGTTGGGATCAAAGCCAGCGTCGATAGCCTGCTGAACATACTCAGCATCACCACGGCGGATGGCCTCATGTACTGTGTCGAGGGTATAGAACGGGTCGGGATTCATGGCTACCATCGGGAAATTTTATTAGAGAGATCGTTTCCACCTATGGCCCTTATTAGGGTGGATAGACATCAAGCTTCGGTCTATCTGCCTCAATCTGCCAGATCACTGAAAACTTTCCGCTTATTGTCCAAATTTTGGTGAATCGCTAGAACGTTTTCCCATATCTTAGCTATAGTACATCCCTTAGTGGTGCAGAAAACTTTTTCGAGTCTCATGGTGGAGAGTGTTCAGAAAATCGTGTTTGACAGAGCTAAAAACCCTGATTCCTCGTTCCCAAAACTGGAACTTACACAAAAATCTGATCACTCCCCCCATCGAGGTTCGGTCTGTACCGAGCCAGCGACAAAACCAAGGCAGCATGGCTTGAGCATGCTGACCTAGCCTCTCAAGGACGCTCACATCCCCAACCCACTACGGCTGAGCCTTTTGGCGCTAGGACTCACTCAATGACCCAAACACCAGCCCAGCGGCCATAGACATCCGTTGCATCAATGCCTACGATCAGCCGTAGCGACTCTACCATTCATCCCCAATGCCCCCAACCCTGAATGAAGCTCTTTCCCTCACCATGTCTAAACAAATCAAGAGCAAGGCAAGCGCTCCCTTTGACAATGCCCATCGAGCGGTACTGACCCTGGCTGGAGCCACCTACGTCCAGGGGTTTGTGGTTGTAAATAACGGGCAAGATGAGCCTATCGAGCACGCATGGATTGAACTAGGTGACGATATTATCGACCCGACGCTGCCACATATCCATAAGACTCAGCAAGACATTGACTACTTTCCGGCCCAAAGTCTGAGTATCAAAGCCTTAAAAGCGGCAATTCAAGAAGCTCAAGAAGATTACCCAGACGATCCCCCGCTGCCCATTTACGGTGCTCCACCCTATGAGTATTACGGTGACGTGATGCTCGGAGGGAAAGACTATGCCAATGCCCATCAAGCCGCCACATTAAAGAGCAAAGCACTCAAAGTGGCTAGGGCAGAACACCCACCAAAAGCCTGACCTTTCCTTCTGCTTTTTGCTGATTCTTATCATACTTCTTGTTGTAATTCTTATAGGACAATAACCTCCTACATTAGAAGTTATTGGCCTGGACGATTGAGAATTAGCCGATAACCACTAATGACATTGAGGACGGAATCATGGCTGAGCATAAGCACTTTCGACTGCGACTCTTTGGGCTGCTGTGGTTGGCAGGCATGGCTGGGGTGATGACCCTGGTCTTGCTGCCTTTGCCCGTGCTTCCAGAGGGTGCCCCACCTGCCGCCGTGGTCAGACTCCTGGTGCTGGTGCAGCCCACGGTGTTGGTGTCCGTAGCGGTGCTGATAGGGGTGCGCTTGGCCCAGCGGCTAGGGCTAAAGGCACCAGGAGCCGAGGCGCTGGCCGTGGGGCAATCGTGGCGGCAAGCCATGGTTCCTCAACTACTGCCCGGTGTGGTCGGTGGGGTGATCAGCGGCGCACTACTGACGGCGATTACCCTGCTGTCTCGCCCGCTGCTGCCCCCAGCCTATGGGGCGGCTGAGCCCCCACCGCTGCTCGTGCGATTTCTCTACGGCGGTATCACCGAAGAAATTCTGCTCCGCTGGGGACTGATGACGCTGCTACTATGGCTGGGATGGCGATTTGGGCAGCAGCGCCAGGGTAAACCCCAGGCCCGATGGGTGGTTGTCGCCATTGCCGTCTCTTCCCTCATGTTTGCTGCGGCTCACTTGCCCTATGCCATCGCCCTAGGCCTACCGTTAACCCCAGCCCTAGTAGGGTATTTGCTCATCCAAAATGCTTTGTTTGCAGGGGTTGCAGGGTATTTGTTCTGGCGCTACGGGCTAGAAACCGCCATGATAGCCCACCTGATAGTTCATGCCGTGCTGGCCCTCATCGGCTGAGGTATTTTCTAGCTACCGGACAGGATGGCCACAGGTGTCAACATCCTCCGCCATCGGGGGATTTAGGGCGCATTCGGAGCAGATGTATCGGTTATGGCGGATTCTAAAAGGGCAACCAAGTCGAGGATACCCAACATGGTGCTTGGGAAGACCTTATCCTCCTGTTCTACATGGACATGGTGCGGAAACGTAGCAATCTCTGGAAAGTGCGGAGCATTATCCCAACGTTTACGCAGTTTAGTTTTAGTTGAATCCATCCATTGATAGCGATATCGCTGCTGCTCGATTCCGGTTTCCTTAAAGTAAAAGAATTCGGATGCCTCAACAAAGTCACCATTTTGCAGCGTCAGTCGCACCCTGATATGCCCCCGATTGCTCAAGATCGTTTCGTTGAGCATTGTCCATGTCGCAATGACAGGACTCTGGGTAAGGGTTGCTTTAACACGATGGATATAGTCTTCAGGGGATAACATCGCCGATTCGAGCCCCTTCAGGACTGCAACATTTCATAAAAGCCAGCCCATTCAATATAGTCTTCGGCATCTCCCAAGGTGCCGCTTAGAAACTGGGTATAAAACTCTGGGCTACTGAGTCCATAGCGTTGTTCATACTGATTGAGTTTGGCTCGAATTTCATGGCGAGTTTTTTCCTCTTCAAAGCGCTGAAAGAGGAGTTGACGCTCTTCTAAGGACAGCGCCAAAAGGGTCTGTACTAGGCCATCAATAAGTTGTGTATTGAGGATCTGGGTTGAGGTCATCGCTTAAAGCTCCAACGCCGGATGAGTTTATTGTATATTGCCCCCCAACCCAAAAGATTGGAGGATTGACAGGCCCGACAGCAATACTCCATCTTTTAGCATCTGGATAACCCCGTGATGCCGTGGGACTATCGCCGAGGGGGGCGAGTGCTGCACCTGCTCCAGCCCAACCGTCTCCAAGCACCACAACAAACCCAAACCCGCCCCCCACCGCCAGCGGCACTCCCAGCCGTGCCCCGGTGCAGGGACGTTGTGAATGTCCCTACGACCTAGATTCAGCCGGACGTTCCTGTGGGGGACGCTCCGCCCACAGTCGGTCTGGGGAAGTGCGGGAGCTTGTTATCTGTAGGGATGCCTGTCTCTGGCAAAGATGGCCACCATCAGCGGATCAACGGCCCTCGGAGGCATGGCAGATAAAGACCGTAGCGGGGGCTTGACCAAACGGAGCATAGAGCACGGATACCCCGTGGTTGGCGAGATTAGGATCAATCATGGAGTCTATTGCCATGCCACAGTCACCATGAAAACTTTTTCGGCGCGCATCAACATTGCCTGTCCCCCCGACGTCATCTGGTCTGTGCTGACCGATGCCAATCGCTATTCAGAGTGGGCGACGGGCATCCATCGCCTGGAAGGTCAGTTTGCCCAGGGTGAAGTGCTGCAACTCTTTACCCAATCTAAGCCCCAACGCTCTATGGCACTGACGGTCAAGACCCTGGTTCGACCCAAAACCTTCACGTTGAGTGGTGGCCTACCGCTTAACTTATTTAGGGGGGATCGCACGATTACCCTGACCCCACAACCCGATGGCACGACCGAGTTCTACATGACTGAAGTGTTTAGCGGAGTCCTCGAACCCTTGTTAGGCCGTAGGCTTCCTGACTTGACCCCATCCTTTGAAGAGTTTGCTGCGAGCCTCAAGCAAGCGTGTGAGCGCTAGAACATCGCCTTAGGGCCTAGCACCGGGTTCTGTTGGCCCTTGGGCAACCATGAATCCCCCCTGCCATCCGCGAGTAGCGAGCACAGGGGGGCCATTAACCAGGGCTGAGGCCAAATCCCTACTCGTCTTCGTCCAGGTAGGCTTCGTCTTCATCCTCAACGTCAATCTCTAGATCTCCAGTGGCCACCCCGCCGTTGATCTCCAACTTCTCTCGCACCTGGGCCTCGACCTTTTGGGCAAACTCGGCATCCTCAAGCAAGCGCTGAATGGTGTTGTCCCGGCCCTGGCCCACGTTGTCGCCCTCGTAGCTGTACCAAGCGCCTTTACGAACGATGACGCCCTGCTGTTCAGCCAGATCCACCAAACAGCCTAGGCTAGAGATGCCCTGACCAAAGAGAATGTCAAACTCAGCGATGCGGAAGGGCGGGGCCACCTTGTTTTTGGCGACCTTCACCTTGGCACGAATCCCGTACTCTTCGGTGCCTTTTTTCAGGGTTTGGATGCGGCGAATGTCGAGGCGCACCGAGGCATAGAACTTGAGGGCATTACCTCCGGTCGTGACTTCGGGGTTGCCGTAGGAGATGCCAATCTTCTGACGCAGTTGGTTGAGGAAAATCACCGTACATTGCGACTTGCCAATGCTCCCGGTAATCTTCCGCAGGGCTTGGCTCATCAATCGAGCCTGGAGGCCCACATGGGCATCCCCCATCTCCCCTTCAATCTCCGCACGGGGCACCAGGGCCGCCACCGAATCCACCACCACGACATCAATGGCCGATGACCGCACCAGTTGATCGACCACCTCCAGGCCCATTTCCCCAGTGTCGGGCTGAGACACCAGCAGTTCATCCACATTCACCCCCAGAGCCGCCGCATAGATCGGGTCGAGAGCGTGTTCGGCATCGACAAAGGCCGCGACACCACCCATCTTTTGCACTTCGGCCAACACATGCAGGGCCACCGTCGTCTTACCCGAACTTTCTGGGCCATAGATTTCGATGATGCGTCCCTTGGGTAGACCCCCACCGAGGGCTAGGTCGAGGGTCAAGGCTCCGGTGGGGATGGTTTCGACCTTCATGCGGGCCGCATCGCCCAGGCGCATGATGGATCCTTTACCAAAGTTGCGCTCAATCTGATTCAGCACCATCGTGAGTGCTTTGGCTTTCTCGACCTGCTCTGGTGTGGGCTGGGTGGTGTCGTCCGCTGACTTGCTGCTTTTCCGGCCTGCCATAATTCCCTGGGTGTAAAGAACAAGACCCCTGAACCGTTGTCTTTGGAGTATTAGTTTAGTACACTTGTTTCAAATTGCAAGGGGTCGTTATCCCCACTGGACAACATCGCTGAGATTGAACCTCCCACTGTAGAGGGTAGCCATGGCCCAGCCCACCGTGACTGAATGTATCGCCTTCCCGGACTGGATGGTGGCGGTGACTCATCGCCGCACGACAGGCTTTTGCTGCTGGGTGATTACCCCAGAACTTGCGGCCCTCACCGATGGCGAAACCTACGCGACTAGTCAGGATGCCCTAGAGGCAGGGCGCTGTCTGGTGTCCTGCTCGACGGGGCCACCTATCGACTTTAGCCGCTGTCGTCTGTACGATTGATGCTCTGCTGAGATACCCCGATTTGTCCCCTGTCCGTGCCCTACAACTGGAGTCATTGGGGTATCTAAAAGCTTGACGTTGGCCTTACAACCCTGGTGTTGTCTGCTCAAACAACGCTTGAAAGTCCTTGGTGACAACGGCTCCAGGGGTTCCTTCGGGCTTAGAGATGACATCAAAGGCTTTATTCCGGGCATTCGGTGCGAGCAACGCCTGAACTACGACCTCGGCCACATCTGCACGGGGAATGGAGGTGGGAATGCCATCGGGAGGATGGACCAGCATCCGGTCGTCTTTGCCCACCAAAAGCTCTCGCTGGCCCCCCGGTTGATCCTGTAGCCCCCCCGCTCGAACGATGGTGTAGTCGAGGCCCGATTCAATCAAGTAGGCTTCGGCCTTGCGCTTCCA
>NZ_CP046155.1:4087500-4309234 GCF_016403105.1 Leptolyngbya sp. BL0902 | reverse complement strand
CACATTAGCTTTGTGGATAGTGCCGGATTAGCCGTCCTTGTGCGTCTTCAAAAACTGACGGATTCCATGGGCATTAGGATGGGGCTTTGTACCTTACCTATCCAGGTCAATCAGCTTCTACAATTAACCAGCATGTTTGATTTTTTTGAGGTTTTTGAAAGTCGCGAAGCGTTCTATCAAAGTTGGGCAAGCCAGTTTCCTCCAGGAGCCTCCGTCCCCAGTCTAGAGGCTATTCCATCCGTCACGATTGCCACAGAGTAGGAAGATCGCAAGGGCAACACGCGCCCCCAGCAGCCACCGCCCCAGACCCATGGGGCAAGGGCCCATCGGAGGGCGTTTGCCCCTCCAGAACGCTGGGCGATGAGCCATCAAGGCCAAGGGTAAAATCTTGACCTTGATGGCTTTGATGCGATTAAGCGTCTCCTTCCTCCCCACGGGCTTGAGGCAGGATCAGATTCAGCACTACGCCGACCAAGCCACACAGGCCAATGCCTTCTAGGGCAAAGGCTCCGGCTTGGAGGGACAGACCACCCACGCCAAAAATCAGAATGATGGCGACAATGACCAGGCTGCGGGGCTGGGTGAGATCTTGCCCCGCCTGAACGAGGCTGTTGATGCCGATCACCACAATGGTGCCGAAAAGGATGACCAGAATGCCACCCATGGCCGGGAGCGGAATGGTCTGGAGCAAAGCTCCCAGCTTACCGACGAAGGCCAACAGCATGGCGATGATGGCCGCCCAGGTCATAATGCCCGCATTGAAGGTGCGGGTGAGGGCAACGGCCCCGGTGACTTCGGAATAGGTGGTGTTGGGAGGGCCACCAAAGAAGGCGGCCAAGGTAGTCGCGATGCCATCCCCCAGGAGGGTGCGGTGAACACCGGGGTCTCTGAGGTAGTCTTTTTGGGCGACGGTGCTGATGGCGATGATGTCGCCAAAGTGCTCAATGGCCGGGGCAATGGCCACGGGCAGAATAAACAAAATAGACGGCAGGTGGAACACTGGGGCCGTAAAACCAGGCATGGCAAACCAGGGGGCCTCGGCCACAGGGGCAAAACTCACCATGCCCAGGGGCAGGGCCACCAGGTAGCCCACGGCAATGCCCACCAAAATTGGCACCAGCCGCAGCCATCCCTTGGCCAAGAGAGCCGTGAGCATTGTCGCCAGCAGCGCCGATCCTGCCACCCCCAGGGCGGCACCAACGGTGTAGGTTTCGCTGGCACTGGAGGCCATATTCACCGCCACCGGAGCCAGGGACAGGCCAATCACCATAATCACGGGGCCAGTGACAATGGGGGGCAGCAGCCGGGATAGAAAGCCAGGGCCGCGCCAAAAGATGAGCAGGCTGAGCGCTAGGTAAAACAACCCCGCCGCCGCCAGCCCAGACAGGGTTTCGCCCAGGCCATATTGCTCTACCCCAAGCTGAATGGGGGCGATAAAGGCAAAGGACGAGGCCAAAAATACGGGTACTTTTCCGCCCGTCACCAGTTGAAAAACCAGGGTACCCAGACCCGCCGTAAAGAGGGCAACGTTGGGATTGAGCCCGGTCAAAATGGGGACTAGCACTAAGGCCCCAAAGGCGACAAACAGCATTTGTGCCCCCAGGACAATATCCCGGGGACGCAGCCGATAGGCCGTGGGGTCAACCTCCTCCGGTGGGGGGCTATCGGGCATGGGGGGAGAATTTTCGATCATGACACTCCTCAACGTACAAATAACCGGGGGAACCGCCAGGGCCTGAACAATAGACAAGGCTCACGCCATGGGTTGCCCCCTCACAGGATATTAAAGAACCGATCTGGCGATAAAAGGGTGTTGCTTGATCATGTTTCAGGCTGGCACTGGGGGATTGACCTGGGATCCATGCCTTTCCGCACTCAGCATCTCTACCAGATCCCCCATCCCACCAAGGACGCCCCAAAAGGTGCTACCATCCTGACCTGGTTGGTCTGTTGAGCAATGTCCTAGCGATTGGAGGCTGTCCCGTGGCTACCCCTATCACCGTTACCGTACCGGGTACAACCGCCAACCTTGGCCCAGGGTTTGACTGCCTGGGGGCGGCGCTCACCCTCTACAATCGCTTCACCTTCGCGGCATTGGATGCAGCCCCCGGCACCGTGGCCATTACGGCCCAGGGCCAAGAGGCCGACCGGGTCAGCACCGATGCCTCCAACCTGGCCTACCAAGCCTTTGCCTACTACTTTCAGCAGCGGGGGATCACTGTTCCCGCCGTTGCCATCGCGATTGACCTAGAGGTTCCCCTAGCCCGTGGGCTGGGCAGTTCCTCCACCGCCATTGTGGGGGGGCTGCTGGGGGCCAATGGGTTAGCCGAAAATCCCGTAGACCCAGCCGAAATCGCCGCCATGGCTATCGCGATGGAAGGCCACCCCGACAACGTGGTTCCAGCGCTGGTGGGGGGCTGTCAACTGGCCGCCACGGGGAACGACGGCCAAGCCACCCTCTGCCCGGTGCCCTGGCACCCCGATGTGATTCCGGTGGTGGCGATTCCCGATTTTGAACTCTCTACCGCCGAGGCCCGTCGCGTTCTGCCCGCCACCTACAGCCGTGCCGACGCCATCTTTAACACCGCCCACCTGGGCCTGTTGCTGCGGGGGCTGGAAACCGGAAACGGCGACTGGCTGCGGGCCGCATTGCACGACCGCATCCATCAGCCCTACCGCCAAACCCTGATTCCTGGCTATGCCGAAGTGGCCCAAGCCGCCCAAGCCGCCGGAGCCTACGGATTGGTAATCAGCGGGGCGGGGCCAACCCTATTGGCGTTGACCAATGCCGCCCACGCCGCCCACGTCTGCGAGGCGATGGCCGCAACTTGGCAAGCCCTGGGGCAAACCGTCACCGCCAAGGTGCTAAGTCTGGAAACCAAGGGCGCAACGGTAACAGCGGGCTAGCTACCTTGAGGGTTCGCACCGGGGATGAACGCCGAGGATCGCCCTTGAGCATGAACGGTCTCCAGGGTGCTATCCCTGGAAAATCTCGGATAGGGATGCGGTGAACCCCGGCAGCAGCGGCGAGGTCAGGGCATCGCCCGCCAACAGCGTTCCCACGAGGATGAGTTGGGCCGACTGCCGCCGATACACCGCCACGGTTTTCTGTTGCCAGTTCACAATCCAGTATTCCTGCACCCCATAGCGGGAATAGAGGTTCAGTTTAATGTCCTTGTCCCGCTGTTCGTTGCTGTCTCCAGGGGAGAGCACCTCCACCATCAGTTCTGGCGCAACCGTGAGATGCCCTGCATCGTCAAGGCCGTGCGCCATGCGGGCGTGGCTAATCCACACCACATCGGGGATGACGGCATCGACGGGCGAGAAGATGACCCCTGGAGCCTGGAAAGGGGAACCCAGCTTGGTTTGTCGCGACCAGGCTTCCAGCACAAATTGAATTTTACCCGCCACACCTTGGTGGCGGATGTGGGGGGCGCGGGTCACGTAGAGTTCTCCGTCAATAATTTCATAGCGAGTCCAGCCCCAGTCATCGGGCATGGCGGCAAGATCGCGGGTGGTCCAGGGTCGAGGATTGACAACCATGGTGGCTACAGGGAGGTAAGGACGCGTGGATCGGTGTGGCCCTAGTCTAGCGAAAACAAAAACGCCGGAGAATGATCACCATTCCCCGACGTTTAGATTCCCTGAAGTGTTCTAGAGATGGCCGAGTTCTGAGAAAACAACGCCGACTAAAGTAGGCAAAATTTCCCCAGTTTCAGACCCGTTCCCTAGGCAACCGTGTAGATTGACCTAGACCGCAGCGGTTTGAGCGGTTTTGGCATCGAGTTCGCCCTTCGCGTACTTCATGGCGTAGACTTCGATGGGCTGTTGCTTGATCTTGCTGGCGTTTCCGGCGGTGCCAAAGGCTTGGTAACGCTCGGCGCACACCTCGGTCATGTACTTGATCGAGGGCTTCATGAAGTGGCGAGGATCGAAGTTGGAGGGATCCTTAGCGGCGGCTTCACGGATAGCGGCGGTGATGGCCAGACGGTTGTCGGTGTCGATGTTCACCTTACGCACACCGCTCTTGATGCCTTTTTGGATTTCTTCCAGGGGCACGCCGTAGGTTTCGGGAATTTGACCACCGTACTCGTTGATCATATCCAGCCACTTTTGGGGCACGGAGGAAGAGCCGTGCATCACCAGGTGGGTGTTGGGCAGGCGGCGGTGAATTTCTTCAATCCGGCTGATGGCCAGGATTTCGCCAGTGGGCTTGCGGGTGAACTTGTAGGCCCCGTGGCTGGTGCCGATGGCCACGGCCAGAGCATCCACTTGGGTGGCTTCCACAAATTGCACGGCTTCATCGGGGTCGGTCAGCAGTTGGTCTTTGCTGAGGGTGCCCTCAAAACCGTGGCCGTCTTCGGCTTCGCCTTGCCCGGTTTCTAGAGAACCGAGGCAACCCAGTTCACCTTCCACGCTACAGCCGATGGAGTGAGCCACCTTCACTACTTCGCTGGTGACGGCGACGTTGTACTCGAAGCTGGCGGGGGTCTTGGCGTCGGCTTCGAGGGAGCCGTCCATCATGACGCTGGTGAAGCCGTTGCGCAGGGCAGAGTAGCAGGTGGCGGGGGAGTTGCCGTGGTCTTGGTGCATCACCACGGGGATGTGGGGGTAGGTTTCTACCGCAGCAATGACCAGGTGACGCAGGAAGTTTTCGCCAGCGTAGGAGCGGGCACCGCGAGAAGCCTGAAGAATCACAGGGCTGTCGGTTTCTTCAGCGGCCTTCATGATGGCCAGAATTTGCTCCAGGTTGTTGACGTTGTACGCCGGAATCCCGTAGCCATTTTCGGCAGCGTGATCCAGCAGTAGCCGCAGTGAGACAAGAGCCATAAAAATCCTCCTAGTGTATTCTCGCCGTTAGGCCATCGATCCAGTCGATTGAGCAACCCGCCGATTCGGCAATCGTTTCAGGTGCTTGGGCGCATTCCTGCCAGTGGGGCATGTAACCGAGAGGGGGCAGACTAAGCCAAAGGGCAGAGTCAACGACCTCAGGGGAGCTTTAGCTGGAATCGCCTTGATTAGGTAGCCTTACTTATTCCTTGTCAATCTTAGGATAGATCGACAAGGTATTACAAAATGTTTTGAACCGTCTAAAACTAAGCTTAAGAGCGTTAATCCCCTGGCTTAGGGCACAAGGCTACATCTCGTTTCCATCATAGAGGATCACCGTGGACAAATTAAATGCCTCCCCATTGAGGTGATTGATCCGCAGCTATAGATCCGGATCAAGATGTGATCCGGGCGGGCATGGCACGATACCGTTGTCAGGCGTGATGTGGAAGAACTAGCAATGAAATTTGTGCTGTACAGCAAGCCCGGTTGTCATTTGTGTGAAGGGCTAGAGGAAAAACTTGTTGCGGCTAGTCACCTCAATTTTGAATTGGAGGTGAGGGATATTACCCAGCGCGAAGACTGGTTTCAGCGCTATCAGTACGAAATTCCGGTGCTGTGCCAGGTGCAGGAGGGAGAATCCGGCACCACAGAACTTCCCCTGCCGCGCCTGTCGCCCCGTGCCCCCCAGGCCAGGGTGGAACAATGGATACAGACTTATTTGGGCCAGGGTAAGGCAGAATAGGTCATCTTCCGTGATGTGAGGACTTGCTGACATGAAGCTGCGCCAACTGCTAGAAACCTTGCCCGCAGGCTTGATCGCACCGGGGTTTGAGCTATCTGCCGACTGGGGAGATAGCGAGGTGAAGGGGCTATCCACCAATTCCCACGCCTGCCAGCCGGGGGATGTCTTTATCGGGATGCCCGGAACGCGGGTGGATGGCGGCGAATTTTGGCCCAGTGCGTTGGATGCTGGGGCGGTGGCGGCGTTGGTTTCAGAATCCGCCTTGCAGAATCGGCCCGCTGAGGGGAACGTCTGCGTGGTGCCGATGACGGATATGGCCCTGGCCTGTGCGGCGGTGGCGGCGGCGTTCTATGGCCAGCCCGCTCGGCAAATGGGCCTGGTGGGGGTGACGGGCACCAATGGCAAAACGACGACAACCCACTTAATCGAGCATTTGCTGAAGGCGGCGGAACAGCCCACGGCGCTGCTGGGCACCCTCTATAGCCGTTGGCCCGGTCATCAGCAAACGGCCCTGTATACCACCCCCTTTGCGGTGGAGCTTCAGGCGGACTTGGCGGCGGCGCGGGATGCGGGCTGTCGCTATGCGGTGCTGGAAGTCAGTTCCCATGCCCTGGCCCAGCAGCGGGTGTGGGGCTGTCCCTTCGAGGTGGCGGTGTTCACCAACCTCACCCAAGACCACCTGGACTACCACCGGGATATGGAGGACTATTTCAACGCCAAGGCGCTGCTGTTTGGCGAGAATTACCTCACCGGACGGGCGATTGTGAACGCCGATACCCCCTACGGAGAACGCCTAGTCGCGCAGCTTTCCGCCGACCGGGTGTGGACGTACAGCACCCAAAATCCCGCCGCTGACCTGTACACGGGCGACCTCACCTACCAGGCCAATGGGGTGACGGGAACGCTAAAAACCCCGGCGGGAACGGTGCCCTTTAGTTCGCCCTTGGTGGGGCAGTTTAATCTCGAAAACCTGCTGGCTTCCGTCGGTGCCGCACTGCACCTGGGGGTTCCTTTAGAAACCATTGCGGCGGTGCTGCCCAGTTTTGGCGGCGTGCCGGGGCGCATGGAGCAGGTAAAGATCGCCCCCGATCAACCCGTCAGCGTGATTGTAGACTATGCCCACACGCCAGACAGCCTGAAAAATTCCCTCCAGGCGGCGCGGCCCTTTGTGCCCGGTCGGTTGATCTGCGTCTTTGGCTGCGGTGGCGACCGAGATCGCACCAAACGCCCCCAGATGGGCCGCATCGCCTACGATTTGGCCGATGTGGTGGTCGTGACCTCCGACAACCCCCGCACCGAAGACCCAGAGCAGATTCTGCGGGACGTGGTGGCGGGCATTCCGGCGGAACTGGGGTCAGAGTCGGTCATTTGTGACCGGGCATCCGCGATTCAGGTAGCCATTCAGATGGCCCAACCAGGGGACGGCATTCTGATTGCCGGAAAAGGCCACGAAGACTACCAAATCCTCGGCACCGAAAAGATCCACTTCGACGACCGCGAACAGGCCCGCAGGTTCTTGGCCGAGAAGTATCAGTAATCCCTGTCAGTGACTACTCTGTCAGTGACTAATTGTGAATACAATCCTGGTTCTGCGGCCCTATCGGGGCGGATTAGCCTACCCTGATAGGTAATTCATCCTTGGTCGGCGTTGACCAGCGTAGTCGCTGTCCCTCCGATTGTTAGATTCCTATGCCGTTGCCCTCCCCCTCCCCGGCTTCCCTGCAACAGTGGTTGCAAGCCAGTGCCGCCCAGCCGGATTGTATTCAAATTAAAGCCAAGGGTTTGAAAACGATCCTGCGCTCCATGGCGGAGTTTTTGGAAACCTACCAGGTACAGGCCAACCTGTTCGTGAAGCTGCCTCGGGGGGCGGTGTGGCAGGAGGATTTACGGCGCTATAGCCAAACCCTGGATAGCCACCACCATCTTTTTCAGTTTGTGCGCGCAACGGAGATCGACGCCATCGCCGCAGATTTGCCGGAACCCCCAGGGCCACGTCCAGACGCCAAAACGCCCCAGGCCACCGAAATCCCCATTGCCCTACCCGACGATCAGTGCTGGCGAGGGGATTACTTTGTCTTAGTGCAGGCCCCAACCTTTGCGGCGCTGGTGGTGGCCCATCGCCTCCAGCGGTTGGCTCCCTCGGCCCTCGGTGAAGATCACGATCTAGAAGCCCATGGCGAGGAAGATGGCCTAGGCCCGGTAGAGCGGCACCCCCAGGTGTTGCTCCACGATCCAGGCACCGCCCAGCGGTCTATCTACCTCTCGGTCTGTGCCTCCGTCCACCCGGTGTTAATTCAGGAGCTACAAGCGCTGATCCAGCCCGTGGTAGAAGCTAGCGCCTCCACCCATCCCACCCTGACGGATTTGGTGTGGCACTGGGATCAGTATTGCCCGCCCGTCGATCCTGCCAGCCCCGATTTTTTGACCTTGGTAGATCGGTGGCTGCTGTGGCAACTGCGGCTGCAAGAGCACCTGCGACAGGCCATGGTGGTCTATCGTCAGCAGGCGTTGGATATGTCCTCTCTGTCCTCTCAAAACGAGGTACTGATTAACACCCTGCGTTTGAAAGACGAATTCCTCAACACCGTGGGGCAAGAATTGCGTACCCCGCTAACCACCATCAAAACGGCCCTTACCCTGCTCGATTCGTCTCAGTTGAAGCCCCCCCAGCGGCAGCGCTACATGGAGATGATCAGCCATGAATGTGACCGCCAGAGTGCGCTAATTAGCGGCGTTCTAAACCTGCTGCAAATTGAAACTAGCGCCAGCCAAATCCAGCTCGTCCCCGTTCGCCTAGACGAAACCGTTCCCCCCGTCGTCAGCACCTACCAACCCCTCGCCGAGGAAAAGGGCGTGATGCTGGCCTACACCATCCCCAATAGCCTGCCCAAGGTGGCCTGCCCAGAGGTGTGGCTGCGGCAAATTGTCATCCATCTGCTGAGCAACAGCATCAAATACACCCCCAGCGGCAGCGCAGTCTGGGTGACGGCCCGCCTTGCCGAGGAAACCGTGGAGCTGGAAATTCGGGATACCGGGATTGGCATCGCCGCCAATGACCTACCCCGCGTGTTTGACTACTTCTACCGAGGGCGCAACCTGCCCAACGATGCCACCGAAGGAGCCGGACTGGGGCTGTCCATCGTTCAGCAGTTGCTCATGCTGTGTGGGGGTACCATCGTTGTCAGCAGCCAGCCCGACCGAGGCACCACCTTCCGAGTCCGTTTGCCCATCTACGAGAGCTAAGGCGGAGTCGCCCTCACCCCCAGCCCCGCTTCCCCAAGGAGAGAAGCGCTAGGAAGGCTCAACGGCCTGATCCCCCTGGGAGAATGCCGTTGATGGGCGGTGCCCTAGGCCAGCGTTGTCCTCACAATTACGTCATTGAAGTCGCGGTCGCCGCCGCCGAAGGTGTCTTCAAAGCCAAGGGTATTTGGCCCCAGCAAACGCACATGGTCTTGGCGGTCGCCGTTGGCAGCTCTGTAGTTGAAGAACATCCTAGGGTCGTTGTTGGGGTTGCTGTCCAGCAGGGCCGCTACCGAGCCCCCGACCACCAAGAAACTGCTCAGCAGTTGGTTGGAGGCCACGGTGGCGGTGTAGGAGGAGGTCTGGCCGTTTTGGCTGGCCAAGTTGCTCACCACTCGGTTGGCCAGCGCAGCCCGTTGATAGCCCGCTGCGCCGGGAAGGAGGGCGTTTCCGGTGAGGGGATCGCGCACCCGACCCTGGGTGTCTAGCACGGTGTAGAAACCCACGGTGCTGGTAAGGCGGGCTTCTCGCGACACATCAAAGGCCAGGGTGAGGGTGGGGGTGTTGCCCGTCACCGAGAGCACCCGGTTGGGCAAGGTTGTGACCTGGGCGGTGGGCAGCGGACGGTTGACGGGGGCAGTGGGGGCGCTGGCGACGGCTTCGGGGGTTCCAAAGCCATCGGTATAGCGGGCCACAACGCTGATGGCCTTGCCCACTTGGGCCTGGGTCAAGGCTAGGGTGTTCCCCGTGGCTCCGGTGATATTGGTGCCATCGGCCCGCCATTGGTAGGTGATGGGGCCGAGGCCGTCCACATCGGCCAGGGTGTTGCTGGCGGTGAGGGTTTGGCCCTGGGTGGCGGTGCCGCTGATGATGACGGTGCCCGTGGGGGCGTCATTCACGTTGACGACGTTGCGGGTAGCGGCGCTGACTACGGTTTCGGCGGTGCCCAGACGGTCGGTGTAGCGGGCGGCGACGGTGATGGCTTTGCCGACCTGGGCCTGGGTCAGCCGGAAGGTGCCGCTAGTGGCTCCGGCGATGTTCGTGCCGTTGGCCCGCCATTGGTAGGTGATGGGGCCAAGGCCGTCGATATCTGCCAGGGTGTTGCTGGCGGTGAGGGTTTGGCCTTGGGTGGCGGTGCCTGTGATGGTGACGGTGCCTGTGGGGAGGTCATTCACGTTCACGACGTTGCGGGTGGCGGTGCTGACTACGGCTTCCGCTGTGCCCAGACGGTCGGTGTAGCGGGCGGCGACGGTGATGGCTTTGCCCACTTGGGCCTGGGTGAGGCGCAAGGTGCTGGCTGTGGCTCCGGCGATGTTGGTGCCGTTGGCCCGCCATTGGTAGGTGATGGGGCCGAGGCCGTCGATATCCGCCAGGGTGTTGCTGGCGGTGAGGGTTTGGCCTTGGGTGGCGGTGCCGCTGATGGTGACGCGGCCTGTGGGGGCATCGTTGACGTTGACGACGTTGCGGGTGGCGGTGCTGACTACGGTTTCAGCGGTGCCCAGACGGTCGGTGTAGCGGGCGGCAACGGTGATGGCCTTGCCCACTTGGGCTTGGGTGAGGCGCAGGGTGCTACCTGTCGCTCCGGTGATGTTGGTGCCGTTGGCCCGCCATTGGTAGGTGATGGGGCCAAGGCCGTCCACATCCGCCAGGGTGTTGCTGGCGGTGAGGGTTTGGCCCTGGGTGGCGGTGCCCGTGATGGTGACGCGACCCGTGGGGGCATCGTTGACGTTCACGACGTTGCGGGTGGCGGCGCTGGTAACGGTTTCGCGGGTGTTGCCGCCATCGGTGTAGCTCACCTTTGCCCGCAGCCGTTGCCCCACCTGGGCTTGGGTCAGCCGCAGGGTGCTGGCCGTGGCTCCGGTGAGGGGGCTCCAGGTGGTGCCGTCGCGGGATTGCTCCCACTGATAGCTCAAGCGGCCCAGGCCATCGGCATCGGCGAGGGTGGGGGTGGCGGCGGTGAGGGTTTGGCCTTGGGTGGCGGTGCCGCTGAGGGTGACGGTGCCCGTGGGCGCATCGTTGACGGGGGTGACGTTGAGGGTCATGGTGCCCGGTGCGGTGCTAAAGAGGCTACCATCGCTGACCTGGAACTGGAAGCTGGCGTAGGCTCTACCGTTGGCGTTGGCGGCGGGTTTGAAGGTCAGGCGGCTGAGGTCGGCTAGGGCAATCGTTTGGTTGGCGGTGATGGCTTCACCCAGGTTTTGCACGCCGTTGCGGTTGGCATCGAGGAACAGTTGGCCCAGGGCGGGCCGTTGGGTAATGCGAAGGCTTTGCAGCGTATCTCCGGCATCGGCATCGGCGAAGGGGAACAGGCCGCTGTTGAAGACAAACACGGCGTCTTCATTCAGGGTAACGCTGGCATTCCCGGTGGTGGGTGGGGTGTCGTTGTCGGTGATGAAGGCGGTGACGGTGTTAATGGCGAGGCCGTTGTAGAACCCATCCGCACTTTTGGCGATGTGGGTCAGGAGGCCCGTGTGGTTGCCTTCGGTGGTGGCGTCATCCACGGCGGATACGGTCACGGTTTGGGCCACGTTCCAGTTGGCGGTAGTGAAGTTAAGGCTGGTGGCATCCGTGCTGGCTTGGCCGTCGTTGCCGATCAGGATCAGGACATCGCTGGTGGGTTGGGAGGTCAGCACCACGGTGTAGGTATCCGTTGCGCCGCCCTCGGAGATGACGGTGCTGCCGCCGCTTTGGACGACGGAAACGCCCGCCGCATCGTTGTCGGTGATGGCAGCGGTGACGGCATCAATGGCAATCCCGTTGTAGAACGTATCCGCGCTGGTGGCGGTGTGGGTGAGGGTGCTGCTGTGATTGCCTTCGGCCACCGCATCATCCACGGCAGTCACCGTCACGGTTTGGGCCACGTTCCAGTTGGCGGCGGTGAAGGTGAGGCTGGCGGGGGCGGTGCTGCTTTGGCCGTCGTTGCCGATGGCGATGGTGACGTTGGCGGTGGGCTGAGAATTTAGCACCACGGTGTAGGTGTCGGTTGCGCTGCCTTCGGTGAGGGTGGTGCTGCCGCCGCTTTGGGTGATGATGACGCCTGCGGTGTCGTTATCGGTGATGGCAGCGGTGACGGAACCGATGGCAATGCCGTTATAGAACGCATCGGCGCTGGTGGCGGTGTGGGTGAGGGTGCTGCTGTGATTGCCTTCGGCCACCGCATCATCCACAGCGGATACGGTGACGGTTTGGGCCACGTTCCAGTTGGCGGCGGTGAAGGTGAGGCTGGTGGCATCCGTGCTGCTTTGGCCGTCGTTGCCGATGGCAATGGTGACGTTGGCGGTGGGCTGAGAATTTAGCACCACGGTGTAGGTGTCGGTTGCGCCGCCTTCGGTGAGGGTGGTGGTGCCGCCGCTTTGGGTGATGATGACGCCTGGGGTGTCGTTATCGGTGATGATAGCGGTGAGGCTAGCCACGGTGAGGCCGTTGTAGAAGGCATCGGTGCTGGTGGCGGTGTGGGTGAGGGTGCTGCTGTGATTGCCTTCGGCCACCGCATCATCCACAGCGGATACGGTGACGGTTTGGGCCACGTTCCAGTTGGCGGCGGTGAAGGTGAGGCTGGCGACATCCGTGCTGGCTTGGCCGTCGTTGCCGAGGGTGATGGTGACATCGGCAGTGGGTTGGCTATTTAACACGACGGTGTAGGTGTCGGTTGCGCCGCCTTCGGAGATGACGGTGCTGCCGTCGGTTGGGGTGATGGTGACGCCTGCGGTGTCGTTATCCGTAATGGCGGCGGTGACGTTGGCGATGGCAATGCCGTTGTAGAACGTATCGGTGCTGGTGGCGGTGTGGGTAAGGGTGCTGCTGTGATTACCCTCTGCAACGGCATCATCCACGGCAGTTACCGTCACGGTTTGGGCCACGTTCCAGTTGGCGGCGGTGAAGGTGAGGCTGGTGGGAACGGTGCTGCTTTGGCCGTCGTTGCCGATGGCGATGGTGACGTTGGCGGTGGGTTGGCTGTTTAGCACCACGGTGTAGGTGTCGGTTGCGCCGCCTTCGGTGAGGGTGGTGCTGCCGCCGCTTTGGGTGATGATCACCCCTGCGGTGTCGTTGTCGGTGATGGAGGCCGTAACCGAGCCGATGGTAAGGCCGTTGTAGAACGCATCGGTGCTGGTGGCGGTGTGGGTAAGGGTGCCCGTGTGATTGCCCTCTGCAACGGCATCATCTACGGCAGTCACGGTGACGGTTTGGGCCACGTTCCAGTTGGCGGCGGTGAAGGTAAGGCTGGTGGGGACGGTGCTGCTTTGGCCGTCGTTGCCGATGGTGATGGTGACGTTGGCGGTGGGCTGGCTGTTTAGCACCACGGTGTAGGTGTCGGTTGCGCCGCCTTCGGTAAGCGCTGTGCTGCCGCCGCTTTGGGTGATGATGACCCCTGCGGTGTCGTTGTCGGTGATGGCAGCGGTGACGTTGGCGATGGTAAGGCCGTTATAGAACGTATCGGTGCTGGTGGCGGTGTGGGTAATCGTACCCGTGTGATTGCCTTCGGCCACCAGATCATTCACGGCAGTCACCGTCACGGTTTGGGCCAGGTTCCAGTTGGTGGCGGTGAAGGTGAGGCTGGTGGGAACGGTGCTGGTTTGGCCGTCGTTGCCGATGGTGATGGTGACGTTGGCGGTGGGCTGGCTGTTTAGCACCACGGTGTAGCTGTCGGTTGCGCCGCCTTCGGTAAGGGTGGTGCTGCCGCCGCTTTGGGTGATGATCACCCCTGCGGTGTCGTTGTCGGTGAGGGTGATGGTTCGGCTGGTGGTGGTGCCCAGCACAATGCCAGCGGAGGGATTGCTAATGGTGAGGGTGGCAATTTCGGTGCCTTCGGCCAGGTCATCATCCACCACGGTGAAGGTGACGCTGCCTGTGGTGGCTCCGTTGGCAAGGGTAATCACGCCGTTGCTGAGGGTATAGTCTCCGGCGGTGATGCCTGTGCCGGAAACGCCCAGGGACACGGTTTGGTCGCCCACTACCGCCGCCGAGGCCGTGGCGGTAACGGTGATGACCGTGGTGCCTGCTTCGGTGCCTGCGGTGGCCGAAACCGAGAGGTTAACGCTGGGCACATCGGTAATGGTGAGGCCAGCGCTGGGCAGCGTGTTGAGCAGCACCGACGCCGTGCCGGGGCCACCCAAGCTATTATTGGCAGTCACAAAGTCGAGGGTGCCATCGCCGTTTAGATCGCCTGCGGCCAAGGAAAAGGGCTGTGACCCCACAGCGATTTCGGTGCGGTCTGTAAAGTAGCCTAGCCCATTGCCTAGATAGCTAACGACAGTATTCCCTTCCAAGTTGGCACCAGCAATGTCGGCGTTGCCATCGCCATTAAAATCGCCAATCACCATGGAGAGAACAGTGTTCCCAATTAAGACTCTGTCTTCGGGTGACAGACTAAAGCCCCCCAGCCCATTGCCCAAATAGAAGCCTACATTTATCCCGAACCTGACAGCCAAGTCGGCCTTGCCATCGTTATTCAAATCGCCAACGGCCACCGCCCGGAGACTTGGCAACCCGCTGATAGGGGTGGTGGGGCTAAAGGTGCCATTGCCATTCCCCAGCAAAATCGAGACATCGCCGGAACCCGCGTTGGTCGTCACTAGGTCGGCGTTGCCATCGTTATTAAAATCGCCCAGGGCCATAGAGAAGGGTAGTGTGCCCACGGCAACATTGGTGGCGGGGCCAAAGGTGCCACCCCCATTCCCCAGCAAAATCGAGACATTGGCGGAGCCATTATTGGCAATCGCCAGGTCGAGGTCGCCATCGTTATCAAAATCGCCCACCACCACAGACTGAGGCGATGTGCCCACGGCAACATTGGTGGCGGCGCTAAAGCCCCCCTGGCCATTCCCCAACAAAATCGACACCGTGTTGGCCCCTCGGTTGGCCACGGCCATATCCAGGTTGCCGTCTTGATTAAAATCGCCCAGGGCCACAGACTGAGGTTGGGTGCCCACGGCAACATTGGTGGTGCCGCCAAAGCCTCCCTGGCCATCGCCCAAGCGAATCGACACCGTGTTCGAGAAAAAGTTGGCGACGGCCATATCCAGGATGCCATCGCCATTCAAATCGCCCAGGGCCACGGATCGAGGACTGTCCTGAACGGCAACGGGGGCTGCTGCCGTCAGCGGGTTGGTGGCATCATAGCCGCCGAGGGTGTAGCCCGCCCCGGCCAACAGGCTCAGCCGCACGGTTTCGTTGGGGTCAACGCTGGCATCGGCGCTGGCATTCACCAACACCGTGGCGGTGGTTTCGCCCTCGGCAATGGTAAAGGTGGTGCCTGTGAGGGCGGTGATGTTGGTGCCGGGGGCCAGGGTATAGTCGGCGGCGGTGGCGGTGCCCCCTAGGCGGTAGTTCACCGTGAGGCCACCCACGGGGGCGGGCCGTTCTAGGGTGAGGGTGAAGGTGCCGGGGGTGCCGCCTTCGGTGGGGTTGGTGCCCGCCGCCACCGTTACCGCCAGGGTGTCGTCATCGATCAGGTTGAGCCGCCAGGTGTTGCCGCTAAGGGTCAGCCCCGCTGAGGGGTTGCTGAGGCTGAGGAAGGCGATTTCGGTGCCTTCGACTAGGGCATCATTGGCCACCGTCAGGGTGATGCTGCCATTGTTTTGGCCATCGGGGATGGTGATAATGCCGCCATTGCTGAGGATATAGTCGTCTGGGGTGAGGCCCGCGCCAGAGACGTTCAGCGCCACGGTTTGGTCGCCAGAAACCGCTATCCCACCCGTCGTAGCGGTAATGGTAACTACCGTGGTGTCTGCTTCGGTGCCGGTACTTAAACTGACTATAAGGCTGACGGTGATGGCTAGGGTGGCGGGGTAGGTGGCTTGGGTGTGGGCATCAAAGGCCAACGCCGCCCCAGGGTGCGCCGCCACCGGGTAGTAGGTGCGGAGGGGCCAGTGGCCGTTCCCCACCACCTGGGGGCTGGCCACCACCGTGGCCCCCGTCAACGCATGAATCTGGGCCAGAAACGCCGTCCCCGCCTCCCCCGCCGCCACCCGACAGCCGTAGATCACCAGCTTGGGGGCACCGGGCAAGCCCCCAAACCAAGACCGCAGGGCCGGGGCATAGGTGGCCAAGGTGCTGACATTCAACAACGCCTTGCCCAGCCGCAACATCCCAGGCCCACCGTGGCCCACCAAATGCACCGCCTGGGCCGGGTGGCGCTGAAGATACTCCGTAATTTGGGCCACACCATCGCGATCTGCATCCAGCCGCTGCACCGCCAAACCGGGCAATAGGCCATCCACCAACCGCTGGGCATCGCTCACCTGGGCATCAATAAACACCACACCCCGTTCCCTAGGGTTGCCTGCGGCGAGGGCATCGAAGGATTGAGGATGGGAGCCTGTGAAGGTAACGGTCATAATTGGGGTTCTCTGATGGTAAAGTCGGTGGCAATGGCGTGATGGCAACCCGTGATATCCCCTAAGCCTGCACCCCTTTTAAGACGCAGCTACCCTTAACTACCCGGAGGAGCCATTTCAGTATTCCTAGCTAAGATTGCCCCCAAAAAGTAACCCTTTGATCAGGAATGTCCGAACCGTTGCAAAACGTCATCAAGGCAATGAATGTCACAATCCTCACCATAGGTTTGACTAGGGCTAGGGCCAACGATGCAGCTTGAGGCAGATATCTTCACGCTTGCAGTCTTTGCTGAGCCCGAACTGAGGCTAGGACGGCCCAACAGCCCGATCCCCCGTGGGCGAAAGCCGTTGGGGGCGGTGCCCTAGGCCAGCGTTGTCCTCACAATTACGTCGTTGAAGTCGCGGTCGCCGCCGCCAAAGATGTCTTCAAAGCCAAGGGTATTTGGCCCCAGCAAACGCACATGGTCTTGGCGGTCGCCGTTGGCGGCTCTGTAGTTAAAGAACACCCTGGGGTCATTGTTGGGGTTGCTATCCAGCAGGGCCGCCACCGAGCCGCCGACCACCAAGAAACTGCTCAGCAGTTGGTTGGTGGCCACGGTGGCGGTGTAGGAGGAGGTCTGGCCGTTTTGGGTGGCCAAGTTGCTCACCACTCGGTTGGCCAGCGCAGCCCGTTGATAGCCCGCCGCGCCGGGAAGGAGGGCGTTTCCGGTGAGGGGATCGCGCACTCGGCCTCGGGTATCTAGCACGGTGTAGAAACCCACGGTGTTGTCAAATCGGGCCTCTCGCGACACGTCAAAGGCCAGGGTGAGGGTGGGGGTGTTACCCGTCACCGAGAGCACCCGGTTGGGCAAGGTTGTGACCTGGGCGGTGGGCAGCGGACGGTTGACGGGCGCGGTAGGGGCGCTGGCGACGGCTTCGGGGGTGCCAAAGCCATCGGTATAGCGGGCGACGACGCTGATGGCCTTGCCCACGTGATCCTGAGTGAGGCGCAGGGTACGGCGGGTGGCTCCGGTGATATTCGCGCCATCCGCCCGCCATTGGTAGGTGATGGGGCCAAGGCCATCGCGGTCGGCGAGGGTATTGCTGGCGGTGAGAATCTGCCCCTGGGTAGCGGTGCCCGTGATGGTGACGCGGCCCGTGGGGGCGTCGTTGACGTTGACGACGTTGCGGGTGGCGGCACTGGTCACAGTTTCAAGGCGACCTCGCAGGTCGGTGTACTGCATTTGCACTCTAAGGTGTTTGCCAACCTGGGCATCCCGTGGGACAAAGGTGCGGGCGGTGGCCCCCGCGACGGCAGACCAAGTGGAGCCGCCATCGCGGGATTGCTGCCACTGATAGCTGTAGGTTCTGCGATTAGGTAAGCCATCGGCATCCATGAGCGCAGAAACCTTGGCAGTGAGGGGACTGTTTTCTTGGGGGGTGCCCGCCAGGGTGATGGGTGGCTCGCTGATATCGATGACCTGAAGCCCAAGGCTACTTGCAGCATAGATATAGCCGCCTACCACGCTCATGTCCAAGGCACCGAAGGTATTGTAATTGCCGACCAGAGTAGGGTTGGAGGGGGTGCTAACGTCAAGCACCTGAAGCCCGATCCTCCCCGATGTCGAGACATAGGCATAGTGGCCCACCACGCTCACTTCCAAGGCGGAGGTATTGTAGGTGCCGACCAAGGTGGGGTTGGCGGGGGTTCTGATGTCAAATATCTGAAGCCCATAATCACTATCAGCGATATAGGCATAGTGGCCCACCACACTCACGCCATTGACAAAGCCAGGGGTTGTGTCATCCCTGGCGGTGGTGCCGACCAAGGTGGGGTTGGTGGGAGTGCTGATGTCAATCACCTGAAGACAATCGATGTGAGCGACATAGGCATAGCGGCCCACTACGCTAATGTCCCGGATCCCGGGAGTCTGGCAGGTGCCGACCAGGATGGGGTTAGTGGGGGTGCTGATATCAATGATCTGAAGCCCTCTAATCCTGTCAGCGACATAGGCATAGCGGCCCACCACGCTTACGTCAACGACCAAACCACGGGTATCGACAGTATTGACCAGGATGGGGTTGGCGGGGGTGCTGATATCAATGATCTGAAGCCCGCCATGGTAGTCAGCAACATAGGCATAGTGGCCCACCACACTTACGCCCATGGCCAGACCAGGGGTATCAACAGTGCCGACCAGCCTGGGGTGGGTGGGGGTGCTGATGTCAATCACCTGAAGCCCGCTGCTTCTGACTGCAACATAGGCATAGTGGCCTACCATGCTTACGCCATAGGCGGTGTCAGGGGTCTGGTAGGTGCTGATTAGGGTGGGGTTAGCGGGGTCAAGGCCGATGGGAGGAGAATTTAGGGTGTGGGGGTAAGCCGCGAGGGCGGTGGGGGCGATGGGAATGGGAGGGAGGGCGTCGGTGGGTGAGGGGGCGTCTAAAGCCCAGATGCCATTGCCTATCTCCCTGGTGCTAGCGGCAAGGGTAGCCCCAGTCAATTGGTGCAGTTTTTCAAGAAATTCGGTTCCGGTATCCCCCGCTGCCACATTGCAGCCATAGAGGAGCAGTGCTGCCTTGTTCCCCTGGAACCAGGTCGCCAGGGCGGCGGTGTAGGTGTCTAGGTTTTCTAGGTTGAGTTCGCCATTACCCAGTTGTAGCTGCCCCGGCGCACCGTGGGCCAGGATGTGTACTGTGCTGGCAGGATAATGCTTCAGATAGGCGGTGATTTGCTCAATACCGTCCGATTGCTTATCTAACCGATAGACCTCTGTGCCGGGAGTGGCCGCTGCTATCAAGACTTCATAATCCGACACCCCTGGGTCGATGATGAGGAGCGTAGCCCCCAGGGATAAGCTGTTTAGAGAATCAGACGTAGACTCGGTAACGTGAGCAGGAACGAACGACCAACCCCCCGGAGCGATAGACAGGCCAGCCATGGGGGCACCTCCGTACCAAGGGATATTTAAGGACTAGGGCACTCCCCCAGCGACCGTAGTGAAGCCCTATGGGTTAGTGCTCGACATAATCCTAATGGTATGCTTGGATACCAGGCAATCTCGAAATCCGACACAAAGGTTGCCTTATATTCACGCCATGCAATACCTCAGAGCTATCTCGTAACAGTTAAGTCATACCCCGCCTGGCGCTTCAGGTGAAATGGCCCCATCGTTGGCCCCCAGGTGGTTTTTCCGGTGCTGGGGTCTACCCCGTGGTCGTAGACTTTCAACTCCACCGCATCGCCCACGACGGACAGATCAAACCCCAGGGCAATGTAGCTGGTTTGGCCTTGGTAGGAAATGGCACAGAGGCTATCGGCGGGCATACGGGCGGTGTATTGCGGCCTATCCCAGGAAATACGGAGCCCGCAGGTGGGTAATTCCACCAAGTCGGCATGGGTAAGATGGGTGAGGCGGTCGGGTTCGCTACTGCACCCCCGCCAAGCAAGAGGGTCGGTCAAGCCGTAGTATTGGCCCCAAAAGCTGTCTCCCCGCTGAGTCAGGTGCAAAATCCGCTGGCGATAGGGCGGTGCCCCAGAGGCGACACTGATTTGCTCAATAAAAAAGCCGTAGCCTTCCCCAAACAGACTGGGCAACAGGGGCCGATTCCACACCCGCAAATGCAGATACCAAATCGGTTCCGCCAGGGATTGGGCTTTGTTGTCAAATTCTCCGGCGAGGGCAGCGGCGAGGTGGTTGAGGGTAGGCATGGGGACGTCGGGAGTCGGGAGTCGAGGGGCGGGAGTCGGGGGCAAAAAGGGGCTTTAGGCCGTAAGGGAACTGGATTCGGCACCGCTAGGGCTTGGGGACAGGGGGTTGGGGCCGCTGTAGAGGTAGGTGGTCATGGGGCCACGGCCTTTAATATTTACTGTACCTCTGGCCTCGAAGGCGTAGTGATCTTTGAGGTGGTGGTAGGTGGCTTCGCTGACCTGAATGCGATCTATCAAGCCCTGAGATTCTAGGCGGCTGGCGATGTTGACGGCATCGCCCCAGAGGTCGTAGCTAAACTTTTTGATGCCAATCACCCCCGCTACCACCGGGCCAGTGTTGATGCCAATCCGCAGGCAAAAGGGTTGGCCGTCTTGGCGCTGAAAAGTCTTAATCACCCGCAGCATTGCTAGGGCCATGGCCATGACGCGACGGGCGTGGTCGGGATGGGGGGTGGGTAAGCCGCCCACCACCATGTAGGCATCGCCGATGGTTTTGATTTTCTCTAGCTCTAGCTGATCGGCAATGGTGTCGAAGGCAGAGAAGATCTCGTTGAGCAGACAGACGAGTTCTGTGGGTGGCGACTGCACCGCCAGCCCCGTGAAGTCCACCAGATCGGCAAAGAGGATGGTGACATCCTCGAAGCGGGAGGCGATGGCCTTGCCCGTTTCCTGCTTCAGTTGGTCGGCAATGCTGCGGGGAAGAATGTTGAGCAACAGCCGTTCCGATTTTTCCTGGGCTTCGGTTAATGCAGCCTCGGCTTGTTTGCGCTCCTGTATTTCGTGGCGCACCCGGTCAAACATTTGGCCAAAGGCGAGGGTCACATCTCCTAGTTCGTCCTGGCGAGTCATCGACAGGCTATGGAAGGACGGGGGCTGATCTCGACTAACGGCGTCCCCTGCCGCCAGCAGATCATCGCGCAGATACAGCAGCGGGTTAATCAGCAGCCGCTCTAGCACCACAATCGTAGCCAGGGTAACAAAAAGGGAGATAACCACCACCAGCCCCGCAATGGAGAGGGCATAGCGCAGCATCTCGCGCCCCACGTTGCTGGCGTCGTGGCGGACGGCAAGGAGGTACTGCCCTTTAAAGCTTTGGCTGGGCCACACCACATCGTAGCGGGCGGGGTTGCGGTGGACTTGGCGGCGCACCTCCGTGGGGGCAAGGTGGGTTACATCCAACTGGGGCGCATCACCAAAGGCCCGTACCAGGGTGCCATCGGGCTGATAGAGAGACGCCCCTCGCACCACAGAATCGGGCCGCAGGTTACTCTGCAAAGATTCCAAAACGGCTACGGGCGATTGGTCGGCCATCATGCCCGCCTTCACCGCAAACAGCACCTCCTGAGACACCTGCTCTAGGGCTTGGAGTTGTTCCTGCCGCCGCCGATAGAGGGAGGGAACAAAAATCACCGCTTCGATGACCACCAAACTGAGGAAGACCCAGGCCACGATTTGCCGTGACAACCGCGACCGCAACAGCCCTACTGATGATTGCAGCAAACTGGCCATAGGTTAATTGCTAGAGATAAATAGCGAGAAGCAACGACGAGAGACAAGCACTAACGATGTTGGAGCTTCTGTGAAGGATAAGGGCCTGACGTTCTATTCAGTCGGCCTACAGCAGTATCAGGATCGCCCCCCGGCGACCTGCCCCAATTGCTTAACGAAAGTTTGCAACAACCGCCCCCAACGGATCAAAGGGGAACGGAAACCGATAAAGTAAGCCCTATGTATGATGACGATCTCACTACTCTAAACCCAGATGCGGAGTTTGCCGACCCCCTGGATGCCCTGGGGCCAGTGGAGGACTCCGACACCCCTCAGTTTGACCCAGAGGTGATGCTGCCCCTGCTGACGGCGGCGGATCCTCAGCAGCGGATGTTGGCGGCGCGGGCCTTCTGCGAACTGGAGGAACCCAGAGCTGTGGCGGATTTGATCGCCCTGTTGGCGGATCGCTGCCCCCTGGTGCGGGTGAGTGCCGCCTATGCCCTGGGCCGCAACCCCGCCACCGAGGCCGTAGAGCCCTTGATTGCCCAACTCAGCCAAGACTGGAATGGCTATGTGCGGAAGGGGCTGGTGTGGGCTTTGGGCAATGTCCACGACCCACGCACCCTGGGGCCGCTGATTACGGCCTTGAAGACCGACATTTCGGCGGTGCGGCTGTGGGCGGCCAGTGCCCTCGCCCAAATGGCCCAGGTCAACTACGAAGCGGTGATCGCCGCCATTCCGCCCCTGATCGAAGCCATGCGCCGGGATGCCGTGCCTGCTGTGCGAAGCAACTGCGCCTGGGCTATCGGCCAGCTTTGTCGCGAACTGCCCTCCAATGTGGTCTACCACACGGCGGTGGATGCCCTGATCGAAACCTTCGCGGAAGACAAAGACCTGGGGGTGCGCGAAGATACCCGCACCGCCATCCTCAAAATTGGCGATACCCGTGGGCTTCAAGTGATCGAAGAAATCGAGCGGGATGGCTTTTTCCTGTAGATTCGACGTCCTCAAAACGGCACCGGGGCGGTGAAGGTCAGCGGCGTTTGGTGGTGGGGATGGATAAGCGTCAGGGCTTTGGCGTGAAGGTGGAGCCGCTGGGTGTTGACGATCTGGGTGTTGATGGTCTGGGTGTTGACGGTCTGGGCGTCGGCCTGTTGGGCATCGTGACCTGGGCCATAGAGGGCATCACCCAAAATGGGGGCATTCAACCCCTGGGGATGGGCGGCATGAACCCGCAGTTGGTGGGTGCGTCCGGTGTGGGGCATGAACGCCACACGGGTGATGCCCTGATCGTAAGCCAGCACCTCAAAGGAGGTTTGGCTGGGTTTGCCGTGCAGCCTATCGACCCGCTGCCGAGGTGGGTTTTGGGGGTCGGGGCTGAGGGGTAGATCAATCCAGCCGCTCGTCTGGGTGAGGCGTCCCCCTAGCAAGGCTTCGTAGACTTTGTGTACCCGACGCTGGGCAAACTGCTGGCTGAGGTGGCGGTGGCTGTCGGCGGTGCGGGCCAAGACGAGAACCCCAGAGGTCGCCTGATCCAACCGATGCACGGGCCGTAGATCTCTCCCATTCGGCAGTGCCACCTGCAACCGAGACAGCACACTATCCTGACGGTTGCCATAGCGACCGGGCACCGACAGCAGCCCCGCAGGCTTATCCACCACCACCAGCCAATCGTCCATATAAAGGATGGGCAGGTCATCCAGATCGGGACGCTTCTGAGGGGAGGCGGAGGACTCCAGCCCAGCGGACAACCCAGCCAGCAGGAATCCTAAAATCGGCTGACAGCGTTCCTCACAGGCTCCATAAAAGTGGCCAGATTGCCGATCTCCCAAGGGTGGCCCCCACCAAAATTCCGCCAGGGCCAGGGGTTGCCATCCGTGCTGAGCCGCATAGTGGAGCAGCTTGGGAGCGCAGCAATCCCCCGTGCCCGTGGGCAGACCGCTGGGCTGTTCTAGGGCTTGGATTTGGGCCAGGGTGAGGGAATCGCCAGCAAAGTTAGTGAGCCGATAGACCGCGTGCATATTGGCCTGGAGCTGCTGGGATAAGGCCCGCCGCTGCCGTTTGAGCGTTTGCATTTCGGCGTCCGCCGCCTGGATCGTGGCGGCCAGGGGATGCAGGGATTCAGCCTGGTTTTGCTTAAAGTGTCGCAATTCTGCCTTATCGCCCCGGCTGACTTGATCCAAATTCGCTAAAGCCGTCGCCAGTGCCTTGCCGCTGAGGGTGGCCGTGAGGTGCTGCCGTTGCTGCGCCCGCTCCTCCCGCCGCTGCCGATGGCGTTGGTTCAACGCTTGCCGCTGTTGGTCAAAGTCTGCCCGCAACTGGGCATAAGTGCCTCGCTCTGGCAGGGCATTCAGATGTTGCAAACGGGTTTTGATCCGGTGCAACTGATCCAGGGTTTGGGCTTCTAGCAGGGCCACGTGTTCACGACCTGGGATGGGCGGCACCCACCCCGGACGCTGGGCCTGCCCCCGCCATAGGCCGGAGAAGGCTTTGAGGACGCCGACTTGGCCCTCAGATTGGCCCTCACCCCCAGTTTGCCCCGGCACCCGCACCAGTAAAACCCCATACATTTTTCCTTCACCGAGGGCTTGGGGGTCGGCGGCGAGGGTGTCCATCAACCCTTGGGCGGCGGCTTTGGCGAGGGCGGTGCGGGGCAGTGTGTAGATCTTTCCAGTGCGCGGACAGCGGCCCTCGTAGCGATAATCCCAAGGGTCAGGCTGGGCTGGAAGCACTGTCACAAAGTCTGTCAGGGAATGGAGGCAAGGGTCCGGCCTCCCCTGGGCAGCGGTATCGAATGGGGCATTCACGCCAGTTTCCATCACCCTACCCATAGCATGGATGGCCGCATCGGGGAAATCTGGCGGAGCCTAGGCGGGGATAAAACGGCTGTTTTGGCGCAGCAGTTTTTGTTCAAAATGACGCACCCACTGGCTGAATTTGTCAGACTGCTCCACATCTTTAAATAGAATCGGTTCCCGCATCAGCAGGGCAACATAGTCATCCTTGGTGCGTACCACAATGGCGGTTTGCTGGCTAAAGCCGATGGAGATGTGCATAAATCCCTCCAGCTTGAGGGACGACATCAGCAGCGACTTCAGCCCTAGGGCTTGGAACACCAGTTGTACCCAATTGGTGTTGTTATTTTCAGCAGTAATGTAGTACTCCTTGGGCAAACTACTGAGGTCAAAAATCGCGACCCCCAAAATGTTGTTGAGGATAGCATCCTGGGAGGACAAGGGCGAAGATTTCTCAGTCGGTTCTGGGGCTTTTACCGTGGTCATAGGCGGTTCTAAGCGGCTAACGCAGCGGCAGGAACAACAAACGTGTGTTTTCAAGGTTTACATCACTGCACTCTTACGGTAACGCTGATCTGGAGGAGGACGCCACCGTAACCGAAACCTTCCGTGCGGCCTTTCATCTGCCGCATGGCTGAGCACACCGTCCTAAGGACTGGATTAGGCTCAAAAGGTTGCTTTGCCCCGACTAGCCTTAGCATACCCAGGCTGTCTGCCAAACTCTCAAGGGGCTGGCTAAATTCAGTACATTCCGAAGCCCCCCATCCCCCCGATGGGAAATAGACGCAGCCGATGGGACAATCGTTAAGGTCAGGCCCCGCAGCGGCTCAAGACAGCGAGGACGCCGGAAGTGCGTCAAAGTCCATCTCCGGCGAGGGATGTGGGTCTGCGGATAAGGGGGAATGGCGATGGGATACTCGCGTTGATTTTGGCCCCTCGGAGGTTAAAGAAAACGTACAGATTTCCCAAAGCGCCCCTCAGAAACGTATGGTTTTCAAAGGATACTCACAAGCATATTCGCAAGCATAGCTATGGCTTCACCTACGATTGAATCGGTTCTCAACGAAAGCCGTCTTTTTTCGCCCCCGGCCAGCTTCACCGACACGGCGGCGATCAATAGTCTCGATGCCTACAAAGCCCTGGCGGAAAAAGCCGCTGCCGACCCCGCTAAATTTTGGGCCGAATTGGCGGAACAGGAACTCCACTGGTTCAAACCCTGGGACACCGCCCTCGATTGGCAGCCCCCCTTCGCCAAGTGGTTTGTGGGCGGCAAAATCAACATTTCCTATAACTGCCTAGACCGCCACCTCACCACCTGGCGACGCAACAAAGCCGCCCTAATTTGGGAGGGCGAACCCGGAGACAGCCGCACCCTCACCTACGCCCAACTGCACCGGGAAGTGTGCCAAGTGGCCAACGTCCTGAAAAGCCTGGGGGTGAAAAAGGGCGACCGGGTCGGGATTTATATGCCGATGATTCCCGAAGCGGCCATTGCCATGCTGGCCTGTGCCCGGATTGGTGCCCCCCACACCGTCATCTTTGGGGGCTTTAGTGCCGAAGCTCTGAAGGATCGCCTCAACGATGCCGAAGCCAAGCTGGTAATCACCGCCGACGGGGGCTTTCGCAAGGACAAAACCATCGCCCTCAAAGCCGCCGTGGATGACGCCCTGGCTGACAACGGCGTGCCCAGCGTGGAGAACGTCCTGGTGGTGCAGCGCACGAAGGCCGCCGTCACCATGCACGAAGGCCGCGACCACTGGTGGCACGAACTGCAAGCCCACGCCGATGCCCACTGCCCCGCCGAGGAAATGGACGCGGAGGACATGCTGTTCATCCTCTACACCAGCGGCACCACGGGCAAACCCAAGGGGGTCGTCCACACTACGGGCGGCTACAACCTCTACACCCACACCACCTTTAAGTGGACGTTTGACATCAAAGACACCGACGTTTACTGGTGTACCGCCGATGTGGGCTGGATTACGGGCCACAGCTACATTGTCTACGGCCCCCTCTCCAACGGGGCCACCACAGTGATGTACGAAGGGGTGCCCCGTCCCTCGAATCCCGGCTGTTTTTGGGACGTAATCGAAAAATACGGGGTGACGATTTTCTACACCGCTCCCACCGCTATTCGCGCCTTTATCAAAATGGGGGATGAGCTGCCCAAGGCGCGGGATTTGTCCTCTTTGCGGCTGCTGGGCACCGTGGGCGAACCGATTAATCCGGAAGCCTGGATGTGGTACCACACGGTGATCGGCAAGGAAAAATGCCCGATTGTGGATACCTGGTGGCAGACCGAAACCGGGGGCTTCATGGTTACGCCGATCCCCGGAGCCGTCCCCACCAAACCCGGTTCCGCCACCCTGCCCTTCCCTGGCATCATCGCCGATGTGGTGGATTTGGATGGCCACCCCGTTGCTCCCGGCGAAGGCGGCTACCTGGTAATCAAACACCCCTGGCCCAGCATGATGCGTACCGTCTACGGCAACGACGAGCGCTACCGCCGCACCTACTGGGAACACATTCCGCCCCAGGATGGCCAGTACCTCTACTTTGCTGGGGACGGTGCCCGCAAGGACGAGGACGGCTACTTTTGGGTGATGGGTCGGGTGGATGACGTGATCAGCGTCTCCGGCCACCGTTTGGGCACCATGGAAATTGAGTCGGCCCTGGTGTCTCACCCCGCCGTGGCCGAGGCCGCCGTGGTGGGCCGCAAGGATGACATCAAGGGCGAAGATATCTACGCTTTCGTCACCCTAGAGGGCCAATACAGCCCCAGCGATGCCCTGAAGCAGGAGCTTAAGGATCACGTCGTCAAGGAAATTGGCATCATCGCCCGACCGGGGGAAATTAAATTTGCCGATGCCCTACCCAAGACCCGTTCTGGTAAAATCATCCGCCGCTTTTTGCGCAGTTTGGCCAGTGGTGAAGCCATCGCCGGAGATGCCTCCACCATGGAAGATCAGTCGGTTCTAGACCAGTTGCGCGAAGGCTAAGACACCCTCTGGCGGCCCAATTCTGGATGCCTTGGGCCACTATCTTCTCTGTCATGGAGATAGTTTCTACCCCAGGAAAAGGGGCTCTATTCCCCTCCCCCTATCTCTAGCCGGAGGGAGGGGGATCTCCGGCTAGAGACAGGGAACGTCCTCTAGCCTCGCTAGATTCAGCCTTCTCGATCCCTCCGATAGACGGTGCCCTCTTGACCAGGGTGCCGTCTCCTTTTTGAGGACTTTCATCGGCTAGATTCTCCCCCCATCTACCATGGCTCAAAGCCCAGTTCTGGCGCTGGTGCAGCGGCGTTTTTCCTTCTTGTCCAGGCCCTTTTTAGGCACAAGGCCTGGGACATAAAGCCCCGCCAGTCTGCCTATGGCTCAGAGGCAGAATTGCCCCGTCATCACCCTTGAATCGCTGTCCACAATGGCTATTTTATCCAGGGTGGGGGCATCCCTCTACATCCCCAAAAAATTTTCATTTAGCGGCAGTCCTCCCAGGATGATCAATCTCTCCGGTGAGAACTCCATGGCCTAGGTTGTAGATCATCCTAATAAGTCAACGAAAAAATGTGCGATATTTTTTACTTATCTGGTGACAGATTTCAACCCTATGCCTATAATGAATTCATGGGAATAGATCCTTCAAAAAAAATGCGGTCTATCATCTAAACACCCATCCTCCACCGCGCTGTAGGCCCTTGCAGACCATCATCACAAGTAGCCAAACCAGCCTCGGTGCTGTACTTTTCTATAGGGACTTCTCCTAACAATGCCAGAAAAACCAACTCCCCTTACGGGCAAAGCGCTGCTGCAAAAGGTGAAAGAGCTTAGCCACCTGACCAAGCGTGAAACGGCCAAAGAATGCGGCTACTATACCTTTACTAAGGATAACCAGCCCCGCGTCAATCTTTCTGGCTTCTACGATGCTCTGCTAGAAGCGAAGGGCATCAACCTAGAGCCGGACAGCGGCAAAGATGGCCGTGGTCGCGAACCGACCTATCGAGTCAGCGTCCACAAGAATGGTCAAATCGTCATTGGCTCTACCTACACTCAGGAAATGGGCCTCAAGTCTGGCGATGAGTTTGAAATCAAGCTGGGCTACAAGCATATTCACCTAAGGCAGATTGATGACAATTCGGACGACTAAAGGGCAACGGTGATCGATTTGTGGTATCCGATCACCTAAATGATCGCCTCCTTCTAGTTCCTAGTTGGCCAGCCTCTAACCGTCGATGCGGTTGATCGAGGGCTTGTTCCTAGACTAAATCTCTCAAGCAGTTGGCGATCCAGAGTGGTGATGGCCAACTGCTTCTGCCTAGGTAAATTTAGGCTGGCTGCACCTAGGCGAAATATATTGAACGACAGCGACCGGAGATCATGCAGATCTCTGCTTGGGCGATCTATCGTAATGATCCCTTGCACCCCTGGCTGATCCATCTCATCAAGGCCAGGTTTGGTCCCTGACCTAGTCTGTGGAAAAACTGTGGAAAACCTAGGTTCTCAATAATGTCCTCCGTCGTCAGTTTAGTAGTTTTTTTTTAGGCTGGATTGGGCTCTGGTTGCCCCTAGCTCTAATCGTTGCTCGGTTTGTCAACATTCCTTGGCAATATCCCGTTGCCCCTGCGCACAAATTACCGCTGCTATTACCCCTCTATCTCCTAGCTCCCCTCGCGGTAGAACTCTATCGCCGCTATGGCCATGGCGATACCTGGGCTAGCTATGGCGTAACGGGATCTGTCCAGACGTTAGCCACCCTGGGAACGGGGATGGGTATCGGCCTGGTGGGAGTGGCGATCCTCGTTGGGGTTCAGGTGGCCCTGGGCTGGCGGCAATGGCGACCGGATGGCCAGGAATTCCCGGCCACTTCTCCGGCCCTGCTGGTAGCCCTGCCGATTCTGATGCTGTTTATTGGCTGGGTGGAGGAACTGATTTTTCGCGGCGTTTTGGTCAACGGATTGCTGACGGTGCTGCCCTGGACGGGCGTTGCGATCTTGGCCAGCGCCATTTTTGCCGTTTCCCATTTGGTGTGGGACGGCCCCGCTGGGATGCCCTCGTTGCTGGGGTTGGGGCTGATGGGCCTGGTGCTGCTGCTGGGGCGGTGGGCCATGGCCGGAGACCTCAGCCTTGCCTGGGGGCTGCACACGGGGTGGATTTTGGCCATTGCCTTGATCGATGCCCTCCACCTGACGCGGCCCGTCCCCCATGCGCCAAGGCTGGCCGGAAAACCCGACCAGCCCCTCACCGGACTCCCAGCCCTAGGGTTGATGGTACTGACGGGGCTGGGGATTGTGGCCTATACCCTGTGGCTTCGCTAAGCGTCCGCAAATCGCTTGGCGACAGCAACCCCGTCTAGCCCTAGGGCCGTCGCGTATTTTTGCAAAAAGGCGCGAATGTAAAAGGGCTCAGGCAACTGGCGCACATTCCCCGCTTCAATGGCGTTCACGATATAGGGTTGGATGAAGGTTCTGGTGTAGACCTCCTCCACAGACCATCCCTTCGCTTGGCGGTGCTGCCTCAGTTCATCGCCCACCTGTCGTAAATTCGCCGACATCCGAGCGTCTAGATTGGCTTGGGCTTGTCGTTTGGCGGCCAGTGGCCCCGCAATCGAGTGCTGGGGTGGAGAAAAGGAAAAGGAAACCGAAGAAATCGGCGGCTCTAGGATCTGAGGCCGATGCGCCAGATGTTCCGGGCGCAGATTTGCTACCATCCGAGGCGGCACCGACGACAACGACCGCCCCTGGGTGGTGTCGGTATCGAGGGGTTGCCCTGCCGACTGACTCTGTTGCAGTTGCTGATCGAGCCGATAGCGGTTGATTAGCCCTAGTGCTACGAGGGCGGCGAGGGGGGGCAAAGAGGCCGCAGCCACCTGCTGAGTTGCCACCGATGCCACCGCCGCTGCCCCACTGCCCAGAATCAGCGCATATTCCGATGCCGTGGTTAGATTCGACTGAGGCGGTTGGGGATTGGTCATAGCACCATGCAGGACTCATGTTATCTCTATGTATTCACGACGGCAGGGATCTTCTGTCCGGAAAATTCACGCTTCAATTCTCTCGACCATCTCCCAGGGCCGAAGGATGACTCTCAACCCACCTAAAACCCGGGCGGCTACGTCACGCTACAGAGTTGTAGGGTGATCAGGGTAATGGGCGTAAGGGGTTGCCAGCGGGTGAGCGGGCCAACCTGCACAGAGTGCTGCACCTGGATTTGGCGCAGGTTCGCTGACCAATCGGGATGTCGATCCTTGGCCCAACCAAGTACGGTACTGAGGTGTTCGAGGGTGGCCACGGCCAAAACGATGCGTCCTTGGGGTCGGAGCCGTTGGGCGCAGGTGTCCAGAATATCCGGCAAATGGCCACCGCTGCCGCCGATGAAGATGCGGTCGGGGTCGGGTAAATCGGCTAACACCGCTGGGGCGCTGCCGTGGATGGGATGCAGGTTGCCATTGCCGAGGCGCTGCTGGTTTTGCTGAATTAGGCGATATCCGGCCAGGGTTTTCTCGATGGCGTAGATGGGGCTGGTAGGACACAGGCGATTGATTTCCACGCTGACCGACCCCGTTCCGGCCCCGATATCCCACACCGTTTGCCCCGGTTGCAGGGCCAAATCCGCCAGAATGTGAATGCGGATATCCCGCTTGGTCATGAGGCCGGGGCGGTCGGCAAAGGTGGCGAAGGCGCTATCGGGCAGGCCCAACAGGGGCAGGGCGGCGGCATCTGGGGCGGGTGGAATTTGCCGCTGCAAAATAACCACATTCAGCGCCGCAAAGGATTTGTCCAGCACCGTTTCCGGGGTGAGGGTCTGTACTGATTCCCCTTCTCCACCCAGGTTTTCGCACACCCAGAGGGTATAGCTTTGGGGCAGACCCAAGTCCAAAATCAACCGACCGATGGCCGCTGGGCTGTGGGTGGGGTCAGTCAGTACGGCAATCAGATCATCCCCCCGCCGCAGCGATGCCCCCAGTTCCTCCATCGACCGACCGTGGGCGCTGATGACCGTGGCCCCCTGCCACGGCAGCTTGAGGCAGCTAAAGGCCAACTGCACAGAACTAGGGTGGGGGTGAAAGGTGAGGCTCTCAGCGGGCAGGGTTTCCAACAGCAACCGCCCTAGCCCAAAAAAGAGCGGATCGCCCGACGCCAGCACCACCGCCAGTTCGCCAGCCCCCTGAATGTTTTTATCGGAACCGTGATCTTTGCCTTGACCGTAGCCCTCTTCCTGGCCAGGATGCTTGACCTGATGGCAATCCTTTGCGTGACCACAGCCCTCCTCCTGACCGTGATCCGCCAACCACTGCCGCAGCCGCTCCAAGGTGGTCTGGAGATTCCCTAGGGGCCAAGTTTCCGCCGCCGCGTTTGGGAAATAGCTGAGCTGGCGCTCACTGCCCACCAGCACCGTGGCCCGATCAATCAACGCCCGCAGGGTGGGGGCCAGACCCGCCGCCCCATCGAGCCCCACGCCGATGACCTGGATGGGCGTCATGGCTGTTGCTCCCAGGCCAGCACCAGCAGGGCATTCAGAATCGCCGCCGCCACCGGAGAGCCCCCCTTGCGCCCCTCCACCCGAATGTGCGGCACCGCCACTTGGGCCAACCGCCGCTTCGAGTCCTCCACCGCCACAAACCCCACCGGGGCACCAATCACCAGCGCAGGCCGCACCCGTCCGGCCTCCATTTCCTCACATAGAGCCATCAGCGCCGTGGGGGCATTGCCAATCACCACCACCGCCCCAGGGGTTGGGCCAAAGGTTAGGCCAGAGCCTGGGCCAGAGGTTAGGCCAGAACGTTGGCCAGCTATCTTGTCCAAACAGCGCAACAGCCCCGTTTCCGTGCGGGTGCGGCCTGGTTCTGGCGGATCGCCCTCACTCACTGCCGTCCATAGCGGGTTCTTAAACGTGCGCTCCACCAGGCCCACCACGCCCTGCCGCACCATGGTCACATCCACCACAATCGGCGCACCCTGGGCGAGGGCCGTCATACCCGCCGCAATGGCCCCCTCCTCAAACCGTACCAAGTCTTTGAACTCAAAGTCTGCCGTGCTGTGAATGATGCGCCGCACCACGGCATATTCCTCAGCAGTGAGCGAATGGGGGCCAAATTCCGCGTCAATCAGGCCAAAACTTTCTTCTAAAATAGGGCTCTGCCACAATTTCGCCATCGTGCCCTAGCCCACCCGTCGCCTTGATGCGTTCCCCAGACTTCGCCGCACCATCCCTTTCACACGCCAACCCTCCAAAACCGTCCCCCATCATCCCATAATCCCCAACTTCTAACCGCCCTTCCCCCTTCCAGCCCCCAACTCCCGACTCCCGACTCCCGACTCCCGATTTCCGACTCCCGATTCCCCAACCCCTAACTCCCATTCCCCTATGCCAGCCTATTTCTTCTGGGGCGACGATGATTTTCAACTGCAAGCCGCCGTCCACACCCTGCGTCAGCAAACCCTAGACGAAGCCTGGGCCAGCTTTAACTACGAGGTGTTTCCGCCCTCGGCGGCCAATGGCCCCATCCAGGCGCTCAACCAGGCGATGACGCCCCCCTTTGGCATGGGAAAACGGCTGGTGTGGCTGCAAGAAACCACCCTGGGGCAGCGCTGTGCGGAGGAGGTCTTGGCCGAGTTTGAACGCACCTTGCCAACCCTACCCAGCGAGTCGGTGCTACTGCTAACCAGCACCAGTAAGCCCGACGGACGATCTAAATTTTACAAACTCTTTAAAAAGCATGGGGAGTTCCGAGAATTTGCCACCATTCCCCCCTGGAAGACCGAGTTAATTCATCAGCAAGTGGAAACTATTGCTAGGGCGCGTTCTCTGAATTTAGCGCCTAAAACCGTTGACTTGCTGGCGGAGGCCGTGGGCAACGACACCCGCCAACTGCACATTGAACTGGAAAAACTCGCCCTGTTTTGGAACGATCCCCAGCGGCCCATCCCCCCGGAGGCCGCCGCCGCCCTGGTGACGGTCTCCACCCAAAACAGCCTGAAATTGGCCAGCGCCATCAAGCAGGGCGACACCTCAACGGCGCTGGGGTTGGTGGCTGATTTGCTGAACCGTAACGAACCTGCCCTGCGGATTGTCGCAACCCTGGTCAGTCAGTTTCGGCTGTGGCTGTGGCTAAAGGTGATGGAAACCGAACGCATTACCAGCGAGGCTGAGATTGCCGCCGCTGCGGAAATTGCCAACCCCAAGCGGATCTATTTTTTACGCCAGGAGATCCGGGGTATTACCCTAGCCCCGTTGCAACGGAGTTTGCCTTTGCTACTAGAATTAGAATCTGACTTAAAGCTAGGTCGGGAGGAGCAGGCCACCCTCCACACCAAAGTGATTGAACTATGCTGTATGTTTCGCCCGGTTAGCTCCCGTTAGCCAAGGTGACACCAAGGGAACATAATCACCATCGGGTCATTCAAGGCAACCAGATCAATGCGATGGGGGTCTGTTGCCCGCTTCGGGTTGAGCGTTCGATGTTTCCGCGTCCCTGTTCCATGTCATCGGTTGAGATATCCGAGTTCTAGATATCGTTATGAGCACATTCTCCGTTATGATTGCCGCCGTCCGACCCTGGAGCCGCTCCCTGCTGGTAGCGGGTTGTTTGGCCAGCGCCACGCTGCTGAGCCAAGGTTGGCCCCTCTCCTTCGCCAGCCCTGGGGGCCAGGTGCATTGGGGTGCGCCAGCCCTAGCCCAGGGGCTAAATGTTTCCCAGGAGGAAATTATGGGCTATGCCCGCTCGGTCTTGGCGATGGAAGGCCCTCGCACCAATGCCTTCAACGAAATTCGTGCCCTCCTGACCGGAACCAACGTGGACATCAACAGCATTAGTTTGCGCTGTACAACCACCAACAGCCTCAGCCAACTCCCTCGGGGCATTCGCAACAATGTTCGTGCCATTGTGGTGAACTACTGCAACCAAGCCAGTCGCATCGTTCAGTCTAATGGCCTCCGCAACGAGCGCTTTGATGCCATTACCGCCGCCTACCCCCAAGACGACACCCTAGCCGAACAAATTCGAGCGGCCTTAATGCAGCTTCAGCAGCAGAACTAGGGCATCCCGTGCCTGGGGCTACCGCTTAGAACCCCGCCTAGGCAACCGTCTTTCCCGGACGGCGATCCTCCCCCCGCCAGCGGCTATGATGGCGGCATGGCCCAGGTTCTCCATGACCTTAGACCGTTCCTCGGCCTTCCTTCGATTCAGACCCGTCCTTCCTTAATTTATCCCCCTGACTCCATGCAATTCATTGATCAAGCCGAGGTAGATGTCATCGCCGGAAAAGGGGGTGATGGCATTGTGGCCTTCCGTCGCGAGAAGTACGTCCCCGCTGGGGGGCCATCGGGGGGGAATGGGGGCCACGGAGGGTCGATTATCCTGCGGGCCACAGAACAGTTGCAAACCCTGCTGGACTTTCGCTACGCCCACCAGTTCAAGGCCGAAGACGGCCAGCGGGGTGGGCCAAAAAACATGACCGGAGCCTGTGGCCACGATCTGGTGCTGGAGGTGCCCTGCGGCACCATGATCTACGACGCCGACACTGAAGAAATCTTGGGAGACTTGGTGGATCCTGGCCAAATCCTCTGTGTGGCCCAGGGTGGCAAAGGTGGCCTCGGCAACCGCCACTTTCTCAGCAACCGCCAACGCGCCCCCGAACACGCCCTCCCCGGCCTTCCTGGCGAAGAACGGCGGCTGCGGCTAGAACTCAAGCTACTGGCGGAGGTGGGCATTATTGGCCTGCCCAATGCCGGAAAATCCACCCTGATTGCCACCCTCTCGGCGGCACGGCCCAAAATTGCCGACTATCCCTTCACCACCCTCATCCCTAACCTGGGCGTGGTGCGACGGCCCACGGGCGATGGCACCGTTTTTGCCGACATTCCAGGACTGATTGAAGGAGCCCACCAAGGGCTGGGCCTCGGCCATGAGTTTTTGCGCCACATCGAGCGCACCCGCCTGCTGCTGCACCTGGTAGATGCCACCGCCGAACAGCCCCTCGACCACTACCACACTATTCAGCAAGAACTCATCGCCTACGGCCATGGCCTAGAGGAGCGGCCCCAGATTGTAGCCCTCAACAAAATCGACGCCCTCGACGAAGCCACCCTCGACGCCCTGGTTCAACAGTTTGAAGCGGAGCTAGGCCACTCTATTCACTGCATTTCCGCCGTCAGCGGGATGGGTGTTCAGCCGCTGCTCCAGCAGGTTTGGATCGAGTTGGACGTGTAATCCAATCCATCCCATCCTCTGCCGACGAAGGTGCTTTCCCGCTGCGTTAGGTCGCTGCGTTGGGTCGTTGCATTGAGCCGCTGTCTTGAGCCGATAGGGCCGAGGTTTAGCAAATGCGGGGAAGCTGATCACCCACCAAGCGGTCAAGGATGCGGTCGCTGCCGAAGGCGGTTTTGAGCAGCACAAACCCCACGGGGTCGGCCACCACTTCACCGATGATGTGGCTGTCGGTTCCGGCGGGGTGGGCGCACATGGCGGCGAGGACAGCTTCGGCCTGATCCGGCGGCACCACGACGACGAGTTTGCCTTCGTTGGCCAGATACAGCGGGTCGAGGCCCAACAGTTCGCAAAGTCCCTGAACGGCGGGGCGCACGGGGAGAGCGTTTTCCTGTAAACGGATGCCCACCTGGGAACTGAGGGCAAATTCGTTCATCACCGTGGCCAAGCCGCCGCGAGTGGCATCGCGCATGGCCCGCACCTGGGGGCACACCTTCAGAATTTCTGAAACCAGGCCATTCAGGGGTTGGCAGTCGCTTTCGATGGGGCTTTCTAGGGCCAAGTCTGCCCGCGCCACGGTAATCGCCGCGCCGTGGTCGCCCAAAAATCCGTTCACCAGCACCACATCCCCCGGTCGCAGCCGATCCGCCGAGGGAGCAATGCCCTCTGGGACTCGGCCCACCCCAGCGGTGTTGATGAACAGCTTGTCGGCGCTACCCCTGGGCACTACTTTGGTGTCTCCGGTGACGATCTGCACCCCCGCCGCCGCCGCTGCCTGGGCCATGCTCTCCACCACCCGCCGCAGGGTATCCATGGGCAATCCTTCCTCCAAAATGAAGCCGCAGGTGAGGTAGAGCGGCGTGGCTCCTCCCACCGCCAGGTCGTTGACGGTGCCGTTCACCGCCAAGGCCCCAATGTCGCTGCCGGGAAAAAAGAGCGGATCCACCACGTAGGAATCCGTCGTTAGGGCCAGCCGTCCCCCCGCCCAATCCATCACCGCCTGATCGTTCAGCGGGGCCAGCAGGGCATTATCAAACCGATGCACAAATACCTCCGCCACCAAATCGGCCATGGCCTTGCCGCCGCTGCCGTGGGCCAGGGTAATGCAGGTCTCCCGCCGTGTTTTTGCCAAACCCATACCATCTCACTACGCACGCTGTAGGTTTAGCATGGCAAGGCGTTTCCCGCCAGGGGCCAATTCCTGGGCCTTTCTTAAGATTTTCCCGCAGCGTTTCCCTACCCCAGGTCTCTGCCGGGTCGCGCCGCTGTAGGCCCCGCGCCATGGGCGATAATGCTCCTACCTGTGTTTTCCCCTGGCCTATGAACTTGCCCACCTGGATCACCGTGTCGCGCCTGTTGGGGGTGCCGCTGATTTTGATTTTGCTCACCCATCCCACCCCCTACGAACGGTGGATTGCGGCGGGGATTTTTTTGCTGGCGGCGGGGACAGACTGGCTGGATGGCTACCTAGCCCGCAAGCTAAACCAGGTAACGGAGCTGGGCAAATTCCTCGACCCGCTGGTGGATAAGCTGCTGGTGTTGGCCCCCTTGCTGGTGCTGGTGGAGATGAACCTTGTGCCCGCCTGGGGGGTGTTTTTGATTGTGGCCCGTGAAATCACCATTGCCGGATGGCGGGTGAACCCAACGATGCAAAGCGGCGGCGTGCCGGGGGCCAATCTCTGGGGCAAGGCCAAAACCGTGGTACAAATTGCCGCCATTACAGCTCTCCTTGCGCCCCTGCCGGAGGCCTTCCTGCTGCCCAGCCAGATCCTCTTTTGGCTGGCGGTGGCACTCACGCTGCTGTCTGGACTGGTCTATCTGCTACCTGCCCTACGTTCCCCCAGCAATGTCCAAGACATCCCATGATCTTTAGCCCATGGGAGAAATTCGGTCATTCGGTTTCCATGGGGAATCCATTTGAAGCCCTGGCCTTGCTTTAGGCAGGTACCATTTCAGCAATATCACTGGGGTGTACAGGCTCGAAGTGTAAGACCATAATTTGCTCTGGAGGCAATCCTAAGGACTCGTAGGTACGCCCATTTCGGTCACTAAATTCAACTTCAAAAGCCGCTCCATTAGCCAGCACTTCAACCACGGTGCCAACCTGTCCTCGCCACAAATTGTACTGAGGAAGATCTACCACCAAAGCAACAACATCCAGCAACTGAATTAGGTTGTTCATCATGCCCTCCACCTCACTACAGAGGATAACAGGTTGTCAGTTTCGGAATAGTTGAACCGTGCTCAATAATCCAACCGCTTCGTAAAGTTGCGCTTTTATTGTGCCATTCAAGGTTGAAATCTAGGGTGTAGCGTTGGCCAAACCTATCTTGTCTGCCCAACTGTGCATCCTGCCTTTGAACAACCTCAAGGAGAATCTGGCGTAATTCCTCCGCATTATTAGCCGTCATACCAAGCATCGCGATAAACAGTCTAGCTTTATGTTTTCCATCATCGTGATTCAAATTCAGGCAGTAGTCACGCAGCTTCCGAATATCAACAATCGCATTTTCTGAATTTGGGATGAGCATAGAGAAGCCCGTACAGATCCGTCATTACAGTCGCTATAGCTGCCCCTAAGCCAAGGCTTCGTCGTCGGGATCCTCGGTTGTGAGGGGAAGATCCGAAGACCCAGGGCGACGGACAAAGACGGTGCAATAGCCATCGGGGCTAACCTGCATGCCGTACAGGGGTGAGGCGTTTCCTCGGCAGCGTCCGCCCTGGAAGTGGCGACAGCGTTGGCAGCTATCGGGTTGTTCGGGGCGATCCTCTGGATCGACCTGTCGCAGTAGATCGCGCTGGGTGAGGCCCTTAATTACCAGTTCATCGCCCTGCCAGCGGGCTTGCACGAGGCCAGTATCGGCTAGGGTGCGCCAGCGGGGGTCGGCGGTGAGGCGGTCGGACAGCAGCAGCAGCACGCTGTCATCCACGGCGGTGATTTCCCCCTCAAACAGCGGATCGGGGGCAGCGGGCTGCAAAAAACGGTCGCCAATGGGAAATTCCACCCGTTTTCCCACGGAGGGCAGGTGAAGCTGATAGCGGGTTTGCAGTTCTTCCAGTCCCGCCAGGTCGGCCAGGTGGCTGGGGGAACCATGGACAAAGGCCACATGCTGGGGCCGCAAGTTGTGGATCAGTTGGGTGGTGCCGACGGCGTCGCTGTGGGTGGTGAGCAGGTAGGTATCGAGCTGCACGCGGCCTGTGTCGAGGTCGGGGGCGAGGGTTTGCAACCAGGCCAGGGTAGACCCCGCCTCGGATTCGGGGGCGGCCAACACCGCCGTCGCGAGGTGGGAGGCAAAGGCTTCGGGTAACAGCACCGTCCAGGGGTGATCGGGATCTTGGCAATAGCGGCTGAGATCGGCCTCACGATAGCCCAGCACAATGGCGGGGGCCGATCCGGTGGGCATTTCCCCAGGGGCCAACCGCCGAATCCGAGGCCGCACCCGTTCGTCCCAAAACAGGGGCTGGTGGCGGGCAAAATTTTGCACACTGCTAGGCAGGTAGGGCAGCAGTTCCAGGTAATGGTCGCAGCCCGCCGCCACTGTGGCATCCACCCACACCGTCACATCCTTGCCCGTAAACTGGTGGTGACTCCGCAACAGCATCACCAACTCCTGCCCCTGGCCGAGGGTGGGCACGGGCAACAGCACCGAACGCCCCCCTTGCAGACGGTCGTAAATAGTCTGAGCCAGCTGATTTTCCTGCTGCCGTCGATGGGGATGACGGGCCGTACCCGCGCTGCCTTCCATCAGCAGCACATCGGGCCGCAGCCCCCGCAGAGACTCTAGCGGCAACCCATCCACCAGCCGCGAGTTAGAAATAAAAAAGTCGCCCGTGTAGAACAGCGTATAGGGCCGCTGGGGCGTGGTGTAGGTCAACAGCACACAGGCGGCACCGGGCAAATGCCCCGCTGGCCACAGTTGCAGGGTCAGGTCGTCCGTGAGTTGAAGGGGCGTGTTCCAGGGCAAGGCCTGACACAGATGGGGCGGCACCTCGTCGGGCCGATCTAACCAGTTGAGGGGCAACAACTGGGCGGTGACTTCGCTGCCGTAGATGGGCACCTGGGGAAAGGCGCGATGAAAATCCAGCAGGCCACGGGCATGATCGCTGTGGGCGTGGCTGCACAGCAAAAAGTCCGCCTGCTCCACCCGCTCCCGTGCGGCCTCCAGCGGAGCCATACTCGACAGGCCACAATCCAGCAGAATCCGCCGTGGCCCTAGGTTTACCTCCAGGCACACGCCCTCGCCACCGTGGCCTGCTCCAAAGGCAACGCAGGATAGCTCACTCACGGTTGCCGATGCCGAACCCACCCGTGGGCCACCTCATGGGCCTAGTGGGCCGACCCATTGCCGTGGTAGCTGTCGGTGTCATAGAAGCCGTTTTTGGTGCCAAAGAACAGGGTGGCCACCACAAACAGCCCGGTCAAAACCGCCAAAACCAGTTTGATATCCATAGGAAATCCGTAAAAACAGGTGTAAATCGTGTTTGCTATGCCCAATCCAGCCCGAAAGGGTCGCCGCTAAGGGGGCATACCTTCAGCCCGGACTTAGACACAGGTTATCCTAGCAAGCCCGTTTAGGACGCCAATGTAACGGTTTTTGACGCCCTCACGCTAGATCAAAAGCAACGGATCCCCCTTGGAGGGCGCACTTAGCGGCGATCTCGTTCCAAATCCCAAAGTGCTTTTTCGGCACACCATGCCCCTGTCTTGCCGGGGTTGCTGGCGGCGACTTGTCTCACCAAGCGCTCTGAGGTGGCTCGGTTGTAGGTGTAGCGATCCATCTTGGATAAAATCGTTGCCGGAATGGAAAATGCCGGAGGTGCGGCGGAAGAAAAGGATACAGACCTGGGAACCGAAGGCGGCGGTGACGATGTAGCTTTCGTAGCTCTTCGAGGCGGGGTCTTGCTCCTCGCTGCGACAGTACCGCTGACAACTGAGGCGGAAGGCTGCGGTCGCACAGTACCCTTGGGTTTAGGTTGGGACGCTCGGCTGATCCTTCGACCAAAGGCCAGAAACGGATGTTTCACCTGCCCCGCCTTAAATCGCTGATGATGACGCACCCACAACCCAGCGACAATCCAAAGTAGAACCGCTAAAAGACTCGCCATCGGCACCTCCTAGTGCTTGCCTATTTAGGATGCCCAGAGTTGCCCAGACCTCACGATGTCCGGTCGAATGGCTGAACGTCAAATCGCTGCAAAACGTTAGCTGTGAATCTTGTTTTCGGTGCCCATGCGGTGCCCATACAGCGGCTTAGTTCTCGCGTTCGCCGATCTATAGAATTCCCTGCACCGAAAAATCCGGCGAGGGTGACAAGCTGAAGCTTTACCATAGGATGTATTGCAAGGCCCAGCGCCTCTTTTCCATCCTGCCCCATGTCAACGAGTTCTGCCGCTGCCCATGCAACGTACTCGCCTCAGCATTCTGTTTGATGAATTGGGAGACCAGCTTAGCCTGTGGTTGATCAACCCCTGGCGGCGGGTTTCTCTGGTGATTATTAGCCTGTTGGGGGGCTACTTTGCGGCGGTTGCCCTCTCTGCCATTGCCGGACAGGCCGCCATTCAGGATGTCACGGTATCCCTCTTTTTGGTGCTGGGGTTCGAGACGGTGAGTTGGCTAGTCTATAGTCGCCGCTGGCGAGATCCCGAACTCATCCGCAAGGTGCCCAAGCCCCTCTGGCTCGACTGCCTCAATAGCATCAAACTTGGGGGACTCTATGCCCTGGTGGTTGAAGCCTTTAAGCTTGGTAGCTAAGTGCCCCCATGGCTCGACGCTTGCCCCCGCCCCTGGTCAATTCACCCGCGCCCATAGGAGCCAGACTACGGGGGCAGAACGGTAGGAGTCGCCAGATATCCAAAGCGCCTGCGCTAGGATAGAAATTGTGTCTTAGGGCGATTCAGCGCAGAAATTTGGCCATGGAAAAGATTGTGGTGGGGCTTTCGGGCGGGGTAGATAGTTCGGTGGCGGCGGCGGTGCTGCATCGGCAGGGCTATGACGTGGTGGGGCTGACCCTGTGGCTGATGAAGGGCAAGGGCCAGTGCTGCTCGGAGGGCATGGTGGATGCGGCCAAGCTCTGCGAAGACATGGGCGTTCCCCACCACATTGTGGATAGCCGCGAGGTGTTTCAGAAGGAAATCGTCGATTATTTGGTGGAAGGCTACGGCAGCGGCATCACGCCGTTGCCCTGCTCCCAGTGCAACCGGGCGGTGAAGTTTGGCCCCATGTTGCAATACGCCCGCGAAGAACTGGGCTGTGAGCGCATCGCCACGGGGCACTATGCCCGCATCCTCCACAACGCCGAAACCGGGCGCTACGAGCTGTTGCGGGCGGTGGATTCGACCAAGGATCAGGCTTACTTTTTGTATGACCTGACCCAGGATTTGCTGGCGGCCTGCCACTTTCCCCTGGGGCACCAAACCAAAACCGAAACCCGCCGCATCGCCGCCGAACTGGGCCTGCACACCGCCGAAAAGCCCGACAGCCAAGACCTCTGCCTCATTGAGCAGCACGGCTCCATGCAAACGTTTTTGGACAAATACCTCGCCCCCAAACCGGGGGATATCGTCGATACCGAGGGCCGCATTCTGGGTCAGCACACGGGCATTCACCACTACACCATCGGCCAGCGCAAGGGCCTCGGTATTGCCGCCCCCAACCCGCTCTACGTGGTGGGGTTTGATATGGGCCGCAACCACGTCATCGTCGCCGACCGCAGCGATGCCCACTGGCCCGACTGCACCGTGCAGCGGGTGAACTGGGTCTCCATTGCCGCGCCCCAGGAGCCGATGCCCGTGTCGGTGCAAATTCGCTACCGCAGCGGAGCCGTAGGGGCGACCCTAATTCCCCTCGAAGGCCCCAACGGCTGGGGAGATCGGGTGAAGCTGGTGTTTGACGAACCCCAATTTGGCGTCACCCCTGGGCAAGCGGCGGTGTGGTTTGATGGCGACCGGGTGCTGGGCGGCGGGCTCATTGAAATGGCCGTTAGTCAGGCGGAAAACCCGGTTAACACAGCCCCCGAAGCCAGTGTCCTGAGTCGCTAGGAGCATCCCATGGCCGACACCAAGGATCAACAGCACCCCCAATACAAGGCCGACCGCGACGTGGTGAATCAACTTTTGGCCGGAGAAGCCACCGATTACAATCTGGTGGAACTGGCCCGCCTGATGATTCGCTACGAGGGTTTTCCCGGCGCACGGGACATTCAAACCGACCTCAAAAAGGCCCTCAACCGCTGGCAGCTTACCGAAGACACCCTGTTTGCCAAAACCCGCACCATCCACCAGCAGGGCGATGTGTACAAGGGCTTGGGCCGAGGCCGGGAAGACTGGAGTTGATCAGAACGGCGGCGAACAACCCTATCCAACGTTTTCCATCACTTTGTATCTATCTGCATCAATTCGGTGAATTTCCTCTAGGTTAGGGGAATGTTGGAAAGAGTTCCTTCACCCCATGGATAGCAGCGATGGCAACGCGATATTACCTGTACGGCATTTTTCCAGCCCCTGGCCCCAAGGCGGTTTCGGTGACGGGGTTGGATGACCAGCCCGTAGAGGCTTGGACGCTGGATGGCTTTACATTTTTGTACTCTCCGGCCTGCCAAAAGCGCTACCTAGCCAGCCGCTACAATTTGCTCGCCCACGAAAAGGTGCTGGAATCGGCCATGCAGCAAGGCTTTCATACGTTGCTGCCGCTTCAGTTTGGGCTCACGGTCAGCAGTTGGGAACAGGTGAAGGAGGACTTGATCACCCCCTACTGCGAGATGCTGACCCAGCTTTTTCAGCGCCTAGACGGCTGCCGCGAGGTGAGCGTGAAGGTGATGTGGGATGCGGCCACGGAGCTAGAGATGCTGATGACCGAAAACGACGACCTCCGCCACCAGCGCGACCAGCTAGAGGGCACCCAGCTCAGTATGGATCAGGTGATTCAAATTGGGCAGCAAATTGAGGCGGCGCTTCAGGAACGGCAAGAGAGCATTGCCGACCAGTTTCGCCACGCCCTAGCGCCCCTCGCCAAAGACGCCATCGAAAACGATCCCATGACCGACGCGATGATTTTCAACGTTGCCTACCTCATTCCCTGGGAGGCCGAACCTGCCTTTAGTCGCGCCTTGGACGAGGTGGACGCCGCCTTCGGGGATCGCCTACGGGTGCGCTACAACAACTTCACGGCCCCCTACAACTTTGCCCAGCTTCAGTAGATCACCCGCTTGATCGACAGCCCTGATCGTGGCCCACCCTAACGCCCGCTCCCAGGTTGGTAGCGGCACTGAGGATGGGGATCGCATCCATGTAGGAAAGCTTGTTTTTGAGACCTCATACCACATCCGAGTTAGGAAACCCCGATTCTTAACCCCGCCAACGGTAGGGGCGAGGTCTCCTCGCCCACTAATGATACCGGGGGCAAACGAGCCGGATTTAGTATTCAGGCTCATCTACAATGCAAGTCAGCTCAATCACGTTGCCGTCGGGATCTTGGGTAAATAAGGCTGCCCGCCCAGAGGCACTGCGCTGCACCGGACAACCCGCCTGTTCTAGGGCTGCTGCCGTGGCCTCCAAATCCCTCACGGCTAGGGCTAGGTGGGCATGGCGACCCCATTTTTCGGTGTCTTGAGGGCGCTGATAGGGCTTATCCGCCATGATGAGGTGAATCTGAAACGCGCCAACCTGGTACCACTGCCCTGGAAACGAGAAAGGACGCTCCACGGTCTGCAACCCTAACACGCCGCTGTAGAAGGCTTCGGCCTGGGCAAGGTCGCTGACGTTGAGGGCGACGTGGAGAGGGGCGTGGGGGGAAATCATGGGAGTTGGGAGTCGGGAATCGGGAGTCGGGAGTGGGTTGGGTGACGCTATGGCAAAGCCCAGAACCTAGGAATAGAGGGGCGTTGGGTGCTGCTTCGCTTGGGCCAATCTGGGGGATGACAAGATTAAGGGAAATTTGGAGTCCGGGAACCCCTACCCGTAGCCACTAGAAATTAACGATATACTTTTGCCTGTCTAGGTATTTCGTCGCATTGAGATCGGCGGAGTACACTGAAACTTGGGATCTCGTTTTATTCAACCTTGATTTAACATCCAAGTCCAAATCCACCGTTTATCCGCCGCCACCATCGCCCCTAGGGCCAACCACCATGCTAGACGCACTCATTGTATTCTCATTCATCCTAGCTGGCGCGGGAATTGGGTTCTACAGCATTGACCTGCTGCCCCAGCAAATTCTAGCCCAAGTCACCAATATGGAGGGGCTGGGCACCGTTACGGCGGTGTTTGGGGGCCTAATTGGCACCGGGTTGGGCCTAGTGGTGCAGACCAGCTATCGCCGCCTAGAGCAGCAAATTAAGGAACTCCCCCCCGACCGTTTGCTGGCCCGCGCTGTGGGTTTGGTGCTGGGGCTGCTGATTGCCAACCTGATGTTGGCTCCCTTGTTCTTGCTGCCAATTCCCTCAGAATTTGGCTTCATCAAACCGTTGACGGCGGTGTTGGGCAGCGTGTTGTTTGCGGTGTCTGGCATGAACCTGGCCGATACCCACGGGCGTTCCCTGCTGCGGTTGGTCAGCCCTAGCACCCTGGAATCTACCCTGGTGGCCGAGGGCACCCTGAAGCCCTCGAAAACCAAGGTGCTCGACACCAGTTGCATCATTGATGGCCGCATTGAAGGGCTATTGGAAACGGGCTTTTTAGAAGGGCAACTCCTCGTACCGCAGTTTGTGCTGCAAGAACTGCAACAGGTGGCCGATGCCTCCAACGACCAAAAGCGAGGCCGAGGCCGACGGGGGCTGGATGTGCTAAACCGCATCCGCGAGGCCCACCCCAACCGGGTGCTGATTAATTCCGAAGACTACGACGACATCCCCACCGTGGATGCCAAGCTGGTGCGGCTGGCCCAGGAACTCAATGCCGCCCTGCTCACCAACGACTACAACCTCAACAAGGTGGCCAGCTTCCAAGAGGTGCAGGTACTCAACATCAATGACCTCGCCCAGGCCATCCGCCCCGCCTACCTGCCAGGGGATGACATTGACCTGAAAATCCTCAAGGAAGGCAAGGAACCCTCCCAGGGTGTGGGTTATCTAAACGACGGCACCATGGTTGTGGTAGAAGAAGGCCGCGACTACATCGGGGAAGAACTGGAGGTTGTTGTCACCGGATCGCTACAAACCTCCGCTGGACGCATGATTTTTGCCCGTCCCAAAACCTCTATGGTTACGTCCTAGCTGGTCATTGATGGGCGAGTGAGGGGCTGCACAACGCCCTTGGTGGTCAAGTGCTTCAATCCCGCTTCCCCCCGCTCACGTTCTCGCTCACTGGCTAGCGCCCCAGGACTGGTCGGTGAGCCAAGTTTGCAGGGTTTCTACAAAGGCAGCGGTGGATTCGTAGGGCAGGACGTTGCGACCGGGGATTATTTTTCCGGTGGCGTGGGGAATGTGGTGGAGGTAGTCTGTCAACCGCTGTCGGGGTGGGTCGGTGCGGCTGAGTTGGTTGATGCCGGAGGCGGATTCTCCAAAGATTACGAGGGTGGGGATAGAGATGGCGGCCATCAGGGCGGTATAGTCTTGTCGCCAGAAGCCCGCTAGGAAGGAGTAAACGGCGTAGCGTCCGCCTGTATCTTGGGCATCGGTGAGCAGGTGATCGAGCCACTCGCGGTCGATATCGGCCTCCGTGGCAAACAGTTGACGGCGGCTGAAGGACTGCAAAAAGGCTTCGCGACGGGCATAGCGAAAGAACCCAACGCCCACCGGGCCGCTGAACAGCAGATTCCACAGCAGGGTTTGGCGACGGCGGGTGGTGGGCATCGTCATCAGTTTCATCCCTGGCGGGCCGCTGAGGGCCAGTCCTTGAATGTAGCCTTGGGTGTGGGGATGGGCTAGCAGATGTAGGCCAATGGGCAAGGCCGCCCCCTGCACCACCAGCACCACAGGCCGCTGCACCACCTGGCACAAAAAGTAAGCCAACTGATCGGCCCAGTCTTCGGCGTAGTAGGCAACCTTGGGTTTAGCACTGTGGCCGCAGCCCAGCAGGTCGGGCACGTAGAGGTCGGGGCAGTTTCCCGCCGCTGCCATAGTCTGGGCGGTGCGATGCCAAAACCAACCCGCCAGCCCCACGCCGATAGGATGGATCAACAGCAGGGGTGGCGCGTCCTGATGGCCCAGGGCCGGATAGTGGGTGTAGGTACAGGGGTAGGTCTTCCAGTCATAAACCTGGGCGGGGGGCAGGCTGGTCATAGCAGCGGCTTCTGGTTCAGGAGTTTGGGCAGCATTAGCCACAGCAGGGTACCACGGCCCTGGGCAACCTGCGCCCAGTGGTCTACCTCAAACTCTAGGCAAGCCATGGCGGCTGTGGGCACCCGCACGGCACCGCCCCCCATTAGGTAGGTGAGGGTATCCGACCAAGTTGGCTCATGGCCCACCAACATCAGGGAGTGATAGGTGTCTGGCTGTTGCTGAATGACCCCTATCACCGTAGGCACCGTAGCTTCATACAAATCGTTGGTGATCTGCGCTGGGCAAGCCCATTGTCCCGCCGCCATCGCCAGTTCTAGGGTGGTTTTGGCCCGCACCGCCGAGGAGGTAATGGCCAAATCCGGTACCCGATTCACCGCCGCCAGCCATCGGCCCATGGCGTTTGCGGCCCGCTGTCCCCGTTCCGCCACCGGACGGTCGTGGTCACGGTTGAAGCTAGCTTCCCAGTCTGATTTGCCGTGGCGAAAGAGGATCAGATGTTTGGTCATGGCAACAGGCTCGAGATCGGACTAGGGCAAAGGCTGTAGAATAACGACCTGAAGTTCTAAGTCATTAAAGTCATCCAGGCTTTCTTGATCTTCAAAGCCTAGGTCGTAGAGATTGCCGTTGGCAAAGCGAGTTCGCTGCACCTTGAGGCCAAAGGCATCATCCCACCCTGAGCCCGTTCGAGAGCGATGATCGCCGTCGAAATAGTAGGTGAATACCCCGGCTTCGGGCGGAAACATAAACCAGCCCGTCGGATTGTTGGAGGTGATTTCCTGCCGCCGAGCACTGTCGGGAGGGAGCTGATTTTGGGGCCGAGGACTGGCATTTTCCTGGTACACCCGCAGCCGCTGCCGAAACAGCGCATCACCGCCAGAAACGCGGTACCACACCTGATGGGCCGACGTGGCTTCGGTGGTGAATACAGAATAGGCCGTTGCCCCCGGCATCATGACAGGCTCAAACACCTGGATTAGATTGCGGAGAGGCGGCGAATTGGGGCTGCTGCTCACCTGGGCCGGGGTGCGGGTGGCGAAGGGAACCGCCATCAGCAGAGCCACCATCACCACGACCACCAAGCTATAGAAGATGCTACGCCGACTCATGGGGCTGACCTATGCAGGAATTTTGCCCCAAGAATACCGCAGATTCCCGGCGTGCGCGGTTTCCATTACGCTTGTTGACACTCCCCATCGCCCAGGATGCCCCACCAATGCGCGGCCCTCTCCATCCGGCCATGGTTTTTCTGTCCCTTGAGATCCCTTTTGAGCTTTTGCGAATCCGTAGACCACGACGCGATAGCCCTAGTCAATCAGCTGAGGAATCTCAATCACCACCTCTGGAAAAGCGAGCGGAGTTAAGCTCCCTGTCGCGATGGGGGTACAAGACGCATAGCCATTTGACCGAGGATCTCGAAACAGAAGCAGTTGTCGCTGTTTGAGGTTGATCCGCCAATATTCAGCGATGCCCACCTCGGCATAAACCTGGCTTTTGGTGTCAAAGTCCTTCTCCCAGCTAGAGTCCGCGTATTCCATCACCCAAAAAATATTTTCAGGATAGGGATGGTGATTGAGATACTCGCGCCCCAACCGTTGAACGATGGCAATATCTGGCTCAGGCTCCGATTGATTGGGCAGGGTAATGGGCTTGGCCTGCCGCACCATGGCTCGACTGCCGAGCTTTTGCGCCAAATAATCCCCCGCTTCCGAACTGAAGTAGGCGTGGGGTTCACCCTCTGGAGCCATCTCCACAATTTCTCCTAACAATAGTTCTACGCGGCGATGGTCAAGCAATCCCGCCTCAATCATGCGGTGATACTCTTCCAACGTCCATTTGGCAATGGCAACGCTCATCCTAAGACACCTCCTTTCAAGGCCGTTCGGCTCGGTTTCACCAGGCGACCATACTGCTCACAGAAAAAACGCACACATTCGGGGGCCAGATCGATGGTTGCTTTATCGTAGGCTCCGGTCTCTGGGTTGGGCCAGACCAGGGCATAGTCGCCTTTTACGAACTGAAAGCGTTCTATTTGACGTAGCGGTCTTAGGGCTGGGCCTGGATCTTCTTCGATGAGGAGTGGGTAAAAGTCTAGGTCGTAGATACTAACATCGAGATCCTCCTCAAACCACAGTCGCAAGGTGTAGTCGCCTAAATACTCGGCCTTGAGCAATCCTTTTTCAGCCGAATTTTGCCAATATGTTGGATTATGGGCTAGTAATTGCCAGGATTCCCATTTCATGGCGACTATCCTACGATTTCAATGGTTTCGTGCCGCATCGCCCGTTCCCACTGGTCTAATAAAGCTTCTTCGTGGGCCTCGACCCAAGCTTCAATGAGGCGCTTAAACTTGGGAGGGAGCGGTTTACCCGGCTGCATCCACTGCCGAGACTGAATGGTTATCCGGTAGCTGCCATAGTCATTTTGATATTTGACATGGACGTGGGGCGGCGCATGGTCATTGTAGTTCATCAGTACGACTAGCAGTCCCCGACTAAAGGGATGGGAAACAGGCGGCATTGACGGGTGACGTTAATCGGCGGGGATTGCTCTAGGTCAAAGATTTACGGGCCAACGGTTTGAGTGTGCGTTGGCCTGTAGAAGCTAATTAATCGAGCAGCTTTCCTGGTCGCAGACAACGGTTCCGGCCACGGCGCTTTCGGGCACCACGCTAAAGCCGCCCACGCTCACGCCCGTGATGCCGTACTGTTCGCGCAGCACTTGGTTAAAGCTGGCGATGATGTTGGGCAATTGTTGCTCTAGCACGGTTTTAATCTGATCGGCCTCAGGGGGTGGGCTACCCACGGTTTCCACTGCCATAGGGAATACTCGATAAAGGACTGTACCTATTGTAAAAGGCTAGGAAACCCCTCTGGTCACTACTTCATGGCTCTACACATGGGCTAAGGCGTAGGATGGGCGTCCTCGGTACAGTGGGTCACAAACACTCTCTTATGTTGTGAGCAAGCCCTCACCCCCAACCCCTCTCCCACAAGGAAAGGGGAGCTAGAAAGGCTAAAAGTCCCTCTCCCTTGGGGAGAGGGATTTAGGGTGAGGGCCGCTGGGCGGCTGGACACCTCCCTAATTTGCGGCTGAATTAGCCTGGGCGTGGGCCTTGAGGGCGTCGATAATTTGGATATTGGCCTTGGGGAAGGGATATTCCTCAATTTGGTCGAGGCTGACCCAGCGCACTTCGTCACATTCGATGGGTTGGGGGTCGCCGCTGAGGTGGGTGCAGTGGTGAACGTTGAGGGTGACTTTGAAGTGGGAATAGGTATGGGTGACGGTGCAAAGCAGGTCGCCCACAGCAATGGCGATGCCGAGTTCTTCTTGAATTTCCCGCCGGATACAGGCTTCTACGGTTTCCCCGGCTTCAATTTTGCCGCCCGGAAATTCCCACAATCCGCCCAGCAGCCCTTCCTGTTTGCGACGGTCGATTAACACCTGGCCTTGGTCGTTCCAAATCACCGCGACGCCAATGTGTTTGTGGGGAATGGGGGCTTTGCTTTCGGTCATCGGAATCTCCGTTTGCACATTCAGATTATAGGCGCGACAGTGCTTCTGCCAAGGACAGCGGGGGCAATCGGGCTGACGGCGAGTGCAGAGGGTGGCCCCCAAATCCATCATGGCTTGGTTAAAGTCGCGGGGATTTTGGGGATCTAGCACCCGATCAGACAGATCCCACAGGGTATTCATCGCCTTGGCTGGGGGCACGGGCAGGGCAATGAGGCGAGCTAGCACCCGTTTCACATTGCCATCCAAAATCGCGTAGGGCAAGTTGTAGGCGGAGCTAAGGATGCCCCCCGCCGTGGTGCGGCCAATGCCGGGAAGATCGGTAATGGCGTCAAAATCCTGAGGAATCTGACCCCCATGCTCCGCCACGATGCGCTGGGCAGCCCGGTGCAGATTGCGGGCACGGGCATAGTAACCCAACCCTTCCCAGGCTTTTAGCACCGTTTGCAAGTCCGCCGCTGCCAGAGCTTCCACGGTGGGAAATTGTGCCAGCCAGCGCTCGTAGTAGGGCAGCACGGTTTTGACCTGGGTTTGCTGCAACATCATCTCCGAAACCCAGATGGCGTAGGGGCTGTCGATATTGCGCCAGGGCAGTTGTCGTCCCGATTGGGTGTACCAATCCAGCAGGTTAGATCGCAGTTCCGCCACCACAAAATCGGGCACAGTAAAACCCGGCCAGGGGGAGACAGCCCCAGCCGGGTTCAAAGGTTTTAAATGTCCAGGGTCAACGTGTTTCGCAAACTCAACCGCAGCGTCAATAGTGGATGCAGCGGACTCGGCAGATTCAACCGTCGGCAAAACATCCAGCGCCGCCGTCAGATACGCGGCTTCCCCATCGCGGCAACGGCGAGACTGAGAAGCGGCATCTAGGGACGAGTCGGCCAAGGATAAACGGGGGCGCTAGAGGTTACTCATGGTCAGGGGCGGCGTCAGCGAGGACAAAGGATCGCTCCATTTCCATGCGCTGTTCGGCTCCGCGCAAAAAGTACCCGCTCATCATAGCAGAGGCCAACAGCCGCCCTAGGCTTTCGCGGTTGGTGGTAATTTCCACATCAAAATGCTGCGACGGTAGCCCTCCCAACAGCCCAATGATGTTGTGCTCCATCATCTGCTGAACTTCTGAAGAAGCTGGGTTAGACAGTTGGGTGATGGTTTCAGGGCTCATGGCGTGAACGTACTGCATCAGCGAGTTGCCATGCTCGAAGGGCTTGAATCCGCTGAATAGTTCTGGGGGTTTGCCGGAAGGATTGCTCACAGGAGATACCTCGCTTTGCTGGCTGTAAGGGGTAGGTCGCCGGGGGCTTACCAAGTCCCGGAGGGCGCTTGTGCTACGGCAAGCCGCTGAGGATGGACTTGGATGGGAAAGGGACTTCAAACATCTACACCTAAGCTAACCAATATTGCCCCGTTTCTCAGGTCGGTAGAACCGTACTGATAATGGCGAGGTTTTGCGACGGCGTATTCACGGACGCAGCCCCTAATCTCTCTTCCTCCTTCCCTCTAACGTATCTACAGAGCAATAGGGCTAGGGCTGAAAGATGACAGGTGGATTGGCGGGGGGGCGGGCGGGAACAGTTGGGTTCTCTTGAAAAGGGGGCGGACTCGCCGGAACATTAGGGCTTCCTGGCCGATTGGGTTGGCCTGGGGGCTGGGCGTTTGGGGGTTGAGTTGCCGGAGGCTGCACCCCTGTGTCTGGCGGCGCAGCGGGAGGCTGTGTTCCGGGATTTTGCGGCGCATTGGGTGGAGGAGCCGTTGGGGGTTGCACTACCGGATTTTGCGGCGCATTGGTTGGCGGCGCAGCAGGAGGCCGTGTTCCAGGATTTTGCGGCGTGTTCGGTGGCGGCGCAGCGGGAGGCCGTGTTCCGGGATTTTGCGGCGCATTGGGTGGAGGAGCCGTTGGGGGTTGCGCTACTGGATTTTGCGGCGTGACTGGCGGCGCAGCAGGAGGCCGTGTTCCAGGATTTTGCGGCGTGTTAGGTGGACGATTTGTTGGGGGTTGCGCTACTGGATTTTGCAGCGTGTTCGGTGGCGGCGCAGCGGGAGGCCGTGTTCCGGGATTTTGCGGCGCGTTGGGTGGAGGAGTTGTTGGGGGTTGCGCTACCGGATTTTGCGGCGTGACTGGCGGCGTGACTGGCGGCGTGGTGGTGGGTTGCACAGGTGGGGACGCCGAGGCCGAATTCTGGGGATTGGGTAGGGCTGGGGAAATGCCTGGTAAATGATCGAGCAAAGGGGAAATACTAGGTGGACGCTGACCCTGTCCCAATAGATTGGGGTTGGGGATGGTCAACCCAGGTTCGCTGGTGAGCGTGCCAGCGCGTGGGGTAATGGAGACGATATCGGGATTAAGTATCGCCATTGCCGCGTCGTCTGAGAACTGCGAGAGGGCTTCAAGGGTTTCACCTCGCACCGGGTCGAGATCTGGCCCCAGGGACACGGAGGCATCGGGGTTATCCAGTTCCAGACCATCAACCAGGGAACTCGTCTCATAGAAGGTGAACAAATCAAACTCTAGAATTTGCACCTGGTTGTGCTGCACTAGAGCCATCTGTCCGGCATGGAGCGGATACTCTGGCCCACAGGGTCTAGAGACCTCGCCCCCGTCGCAGCCTAGGGGGGTAACGGTCATTGGCCCAGCGGGGTTATTAGTCAGGGCCATCACAATGGTGAGGTCGCGATCTTCAATGTGGCGCACCACCAACGCCGATCCCTGAATCCCGGTGATAGCGCTAGGGGTTTGAATGGTACTACGTCCGCGCCCTGGGGGAATGAGCAACAGCACTGTGCCATTGGAGAGGCGGAAATTGCGGGTATTGGGCGAAAACTGAAACGTAGCCCGCTCACCTACTCGAGCCAAGGAACCATCGTTAAAGCGCAGTTGAGCCTGGGACTGAGCCGCCGTTCGGAGGGCATCGCCCACCGTCATCCTGTCGCGTTGGCGGGCCATGCGGGCGGCTTGCCCCTGCTGAATCAGCTCCACGCGGTTGAGAATGGCTTCAACGTCGGCGCGGGTGAGAACCACATTGGCATGGGCAGGGGCTCCACCTTCTCCCACCACCCCTAGCATAGCCATAGAGACAACAAGAACGAGAGCCCTAAGAGGGCGAAGTGTCCGGGGGCCGGACATCCAAGGTAGCTGAGCCATAGCATTCAGGCCAATGACAACATTCAACGTGAGCTCTGAGGTCTGCGAGCCTGAGATTGGAGGCAGGATTTTCGGGAGATCTTGCGACGGCTGGCGATAACGCTCCCTCCGTTGCGTAACTTTCCCCCCAGTCCTGGGTAAAGCACCTTCCCTTCAATGGTACTTCATGAAAATCATCAGTGTTTACACGACGTAACTCGACAACGATACTTAGTCACTGCTTCATGGGGAGGGTGAACGCTAACAGACATTCTCAGCGGCCCTTGGAAAGCCCTGGGCCGACGGCATGGCTTGGGAGAACCCTAGGTAGATCAAGGATTTAGCCCGTTATGCCTCAGGAAAACAACGGATGAACGCGCCCCATGGCAGGGCGTAGGTCGCCGACGGAGTTTACAAAAATTTGATAAAGTCAATCCAAAACGGCAAGAAACACCCAGCAAATGCAGTGATTTTACGGATGATTCATTCTCCCTGGACTGAATGATTTTCTCCCTCCGGCCCCAACCATGGATGGTTTTCTCGGCCCTGATCAGCCTGGGGGGATTAGGCGGCCTTGGCCCAGCGGCCCTCGCCACCGAGGGCATCGAGGTTAAGGCATCGCCTCATTTTCCTGGGGCCTACCCCGCTGACGACCACGAGATTGCTGCATCGTCGCCCGTTGCCCCGTGGTTACAAGGGTCTAAGGACACCCCGAAACCCGCCCTCCCAGCGCTGCTGCCCCTGCCAATTCCGGCTGAGACTAGAACGCCTAGCCCGCCGGATCTAGCCCAGGCTGTCTCAAGGGAGCACGGGGCCACCCCACCATCTACTGCTGTTGCCAGATCAGCCCTTGTTTCCCATCCTTCTAGCCCAGACCCTCCCGCAGCGGCATCTGAGGGTTGGCCATTGCCGCCGGAGGTTGATCCGGGTTCTGCTGGGCCGCTCGCCTCGGATGACGATCCAGACGGTGGGGAGGGTGATCCCGAATTGGGCATTATTCGGGTGCGAAACCCCCTAGAAGATCCCGAACTGGGCATTTTGCGTATTCGTGAGCAGCCCCCGTTGTCGCCGCCGCCCACCAAGATCGCGTTTCTCACCACTCGGTTTTCGGCGGTGAGTAGCGATAACGTTTTGCTGGTGGAGAACGAGGTGGGTGGCCTGACGGGGGATCGGTTCTATCGCCCTGCGGCCAGTGTGGCTATCTATCCTAGCCTTGGCCCCCAAACCCTGCTCATTGGCGAACTGGATCTAGGCCTTCAGCGCTATGGTCAGCGGCTGGATCTCGACTATAGCGGCTGGCAGGCCAGACTAGCCCTGCGCCAGGAACTCTCCCCCAGGGCCTACGCCCAACTCAGCCTTGCCTACCAAGAACTCCTGCGAACGGGGGGCTTTCGCTTCTTTGATAACCGATCCGTGGCCCTCTCCCTGGGTCGCAGCGATCCCCTCGCCCCCAACCTCACCCTCGACAGCTTCTATCAGGTGCAGTGGAATCAGGCCCAGGCCCGCAGCCAAGCCATCGACGGCAGCATTTTTACCACCGACTTCAGCCGCCTGTCCCACACCGCCGGAGCCTACCTGGGCTATACCCCCACTGCCCGATGGCACACGGGCATCAGCTATCAGATCAACCGGATCAACTACAGCACCCAAGACCGCCAAGACACCGTGCAACAACTCCTGGGGCAGGTGGTCTATAGCCTCACCCCACGGGTACGGCTCAGCCTCTATGGTGGCCGCAGCTTTGGCCGTTCCTCCGACCCGCGCCTGCGGTTGAATGACACCATTTTTGGCTTTACCATTGATGCCACGGTGCCGCTGTTCTAGGAGGCTGGCCAGGGGCTTGCTCCATGGGCAGACGGCCCCAGGATGGAGGCAATGCGAAGCGCCAGCTCAACGAGGTGATCCCTCTGGTTACAAAATTGCTCAGCCTGGGGACGGGGCATTCCGGTGCCAATCAGGTACTCCACCAGCAGGTTGTAGAGGGTATCTTCGGCCAGTTGGCGGTGCTCGTCGTGCCCTAGGCGGGGGGCATGGTCGTGGTAGTACAAAAACTCTTGGCAGCGGAGGGCAAGGTCGCGGTAGGTGGCGTCTTGGGTCAGGCGTTGGAGATGGCTGACAAGCATGATGGCTACCTCAGAAAGACGACGGGGGCTAGCTCTCCGGGGGCTCCTGACGATTCCAGGTGGGGAAGGCCAGAATACGAATTTTGCCCTTGTGGGGGAACTCCGCCTGGTCACAGGCAAGGGCTCCTCCGTTGAGGGCAAGGTGGTGGGTGAGCACGGCCTTCGCCTCGGCCACGTTGGCCACCCGAAGATTGATGATGTATAAGTAAGACCCCTGTTCGCCTTCCTCCGCTGTATCCGGGGTTTCCCAAATACGAATGCGACAGCCCTCTGGCCCCGATGTAATTTTGTAGTACAGCAAGTGATCGGCTGCTAGGGCATACATGATGGTTGTGCCTAGGGTTTGGTGAGGTAATGAAGTCGGCCCGTCACCCTGGGATGCTACTGCCGCCTTAGAATACCTTTATTTTCATAAAGATTGTCAGCCTCTGCCATAAAGTTATAGTTACTTTTCGATAAGTTTTATGCCTGCTGGGGCGCTGCCGCAGACTGCATCCAGGCTGAGGAGATTGCCAAGCCGCCGTAGCCTAACCCTTGGTAGGAAGAGGGACTGGGGGGGTAGCCTGCTTCCCGCTGGGTGGGTTTCTAGGCTGTTGGGCCACTGAGCTGACCTTGGCCTGGGGTTCAATCGGGCGAGGGCTAGATCACCCCATTTACCAGGCATTTCCCCCAGCCCTACCACGAAGGCGGTTTAGTCTGCAAGGCGCAGGTTGATTTCCTGGAGTCCTTCGCTCATGTCGGTGAGGGTGACGTCGCTGGGCTGGACGGGACTGCCGTTCACCCGTAGTTGGTAGGTGCCCGTTCTCAGATCTTCGAGGTAGTAAATTCCGGCCCGGTTGGTAACAGACAGGCGCGGCCCACCGCCGTTTTGGGGGATGGCTTCTACCCGTGCTCCGGCAACGGGGTTGCCCTCGGCGTCGAGCACCCGTCCGGCCACGGTGAAAGCACGGGTGATGGGAATGGGCACGGGCGTATAGCTGCCGGAGGTCACTTCCACGGCGTAGGCCGTTTGGCTGGGTTGGCCATCGATGGGGAACCCAGCTGGGTCGAGGTCTAGACGATGGAGGCCGGGGGGCAAGCGTAGGAAAATGCCGTTGGCTTGCCGTTCAAACTGGTTGGGTAGTAGGGGCTGATTATCCACCACAAACAGGAGTTCGGCGTTGTCGAGGTAGAGGGGTTCGCCGTCGTCGCGCTGGCCGTTGCCGTTGCGGTCTAGGAAGGGTTGAATCCACAGCCCCCCCTCCTGGCGTAGATAGTCGTAGCGGGAGTCCTGCGACCAAACGCCCGCCTGGGTGTTGATGAAGGGCACTAGTTCGATGCGGTAGCTGTCGTTTCCACTTAAGACCGAAACGCCGTCATACCTGGCCCGCAGCACCACACCGGGCAAAATAGCCGTACCCAACGATGCCACCACCCCATTGCCCTGGCTACCCAGGCCATAGCCCAAGTCCATTTCCCAGAAGTAGCGGCCATCAATGGCACGGCCTGGAGAACGGTAGCGCCAGCCCAGGGTGACGAGGTTATTCGCACCAGCGGCTTGGGTTTCGTAGCCTAGGCGCATAAAGTGGCCTTGGGTGAAGTTACGGTCGTTGTTGAGTTTGACATTGAGTTCGTTGTTGGTGCTCAGTTCGTTGCCAAAGCTGCGCAGTTCGGCCCGGTCAAACCGAGACAGCAGGCTCCAGCGCAGGAAGTTATCGGTGGTGTAGTCTACGCTGCCGTTGACATTAAAATCGAAGGTGCTGTAGAAAAACGAGGCTCCGGCAATTAGGGCATTTTCCCGACTGTTGCCCCCCAGCCGCAGCCGCAAACCAGGCATGGCCTGCCAACTTGCCAAAAATCGGGAACTGAAGGGGTCGGTATTGAGGTCGAGCCGGAAGGCAGTGGACGGCTCGTAGGTGAAGTCGGCATTGACAGCCACTTGGTTGGCCCCGCCTGCCAGGGTAGCGGCCAGTCGGATGGGTGCCCAATCCGGTTCGTAGAAGAGTTCCCCTAGGCCAAAGAGCGATCTATCCTGCACCACCCCGGCCCCCAGGGTGAGTTCATCCGACACCCCATAGCGGTAGGAGGCCCCAGCCATGACGGTTTCAAAGTCGCCCAAAAACTCGTTGGGCCGAAGCACCCGGCCCGCCCCCACCGAGGCCACCAGGGCCGACGTTCCCGCCGATAACCGACTGGGCAGGGTGGAGAACGTGGCCGGACGTACCTCTGGTTCGGCGGTGAGCTGGCCGTTAGGAAACAGCAGCACCTCGTAGCGGCCCGTATTGCCCGGAATATTCTCAAAGCGGTAGATGCCGCTGGAATCCACTAGGGTTTCGGCAATCACGTTGCTGCGAAAGTTGAGGGTGAGCTGCACTAGGGTATTGGGCGGGGCTTCGCCTTGGATGGTGCGCCCCACCACATCGGCCTGTTGGCGCAAACTGGGGCTAAACCCACCGCTGCCAGAGAAAAACGCAGGCACATAGCCAAACCGCTGAATGGTGGTGACGCCCCAAAACGGTTGGCCGCTGGTGCCATTAACGCTGGGCCAAAAGGTGGGCTGAGACCCCAAGGCATAGTCGGCCCCGTCGGATTGGTTGAGGTATTGCAGTTCCGACAGACTCCAGGTGCCGCTATCAAACAAGTCCTGCTGGTTCATGCGGAAAAACCAGCTCCCGCCCAGCAGCCCCCCCAGGGCGGTGAACTGTCCCTGATCATTGTTGACGCCGTTGCTGCCAAAGAAATCCATCCGCTGGGCAACGGCGGTGGCGGTAAAAGACTCCGAAGGCACCACGGGCAAGCCCTCGGTGATCACGGGCTGATCGGCAAACTGCCCCCGCCGAAACTGCCCTGCCCAGGGCGGATCGAGCCGCAGGGCATAGTTGGCGATCTCAAAGCTGACGGGCACCCCTAGGCGCTGCTCAATGTCGGCCACCGACATCGCTAACCCCAGGTCTGGATCCATTACCAGTTCGTCGGGGTTCAGCCGAATCACCAAACCGGGAGACCGCAGTTCCCATTCGCCGCTGTCTAGCACGGTGCGCTGAAGCTGAAGCGCCTGCATCACCACCTCAACGGGCACCAGCCAGCGTTCTAGGGCCACGGCCTCTAGACCATTGTCGGCCCCACGCACCAAAACCACGTCTGTCCGAGGACGGTCGCCCACCAAAATGCCCACCGGAAGGAGATCAAACGCCACCGCATCCACGCCGTCCCCATTGGGGATTTCAGCCTCTGGGGCGCTAGCTTCTGGGATGACCTCTTGCGCCAGCGGTGTTTGGGGCTGGGGAGATGCCGCCTCTACCGCACTACCATCGCCGGGTGCATCGTGGGTAGCGTCGCTGACGGTGGGCTCTTGGGTGAGGGCGGGTTGGGGGAGGATGGCATGGCCCAGGGCGAGGAGAAACCCCAAACAGGGCGCAACGAGAACCATGCGGAGGGGGGCTAACATAAAACTTGCCTGAAATGAAAAGGATGCGCTGATTGTGAGGAGAGGCGGAGGGCAATCAGGGAGCAGAGCCGCACCCTAGGGCGCTGGCAGGGTAACGGGCACGCTAAAGGGCAGGGTTTCTTGGCGATTGTCCAGCGTCCAAGTCAGCGTTCCGCTGAGGGTGTAGGTGCCCGGTGCGAGGGGGGGCTCTTGGTTGGCGGTATGGTCAATCATCAGGTTTCGGTCTCCGCCTGCAATCACCGTGGTTTCGCCTTCTCTACCGCTGGCCTGGGTGGTGCCGTTGTGCACCAAGGCCCAATTGACGGCGGGGCGGGCGGTGGCGTCTCCGGCATTGGCCACCAGCAGGGCAATTCTGCCGTCCTCTGGCTGCACAGTGGCAGATAGCACCTCTAAAGCTGGGGCTACATTTCCCTGCCGCACATACATCGTCACGCCAACGCGGGGAATAATCCCCACGGTTACATTTCCGTCAGTGCCGAAGGGCATCGTTTCCAGGGATTCCGTAAACACAATGGCGCGAAATTCTCCCTCGCCCAAGCTAGGTAATAGTCGCGCCGCTAGCCGCACCATGCGAGTTTGCCCTGGTTCTATCACCAGTTCGCGGGGGGAAAACAGTAGGTAGGGCGTTAGATCCTGATCCGATTCCGTCAACACTTCCAGGCCATCGCGCCCGTAGGTAAATGGCTCAGCATACACCCGCAGCCGGGTCGGCGTTTCACCCGTATTGGACAGGATGATGACCCCTTGCCCTTGGCCCTGGCTGGCCGTAGATTCAATTACTAGGGGGCTAACAGACAACTGCGCTAGGGCTGGAAAGCCAACGGCCCCCAGCGCCACCACAGCAGAGGTCAACGGACGTAAGGCAACAGCCAACCAGCGTGGGCTAAACATAGTTTACGAACCAAAACGCAAGCTCAATCAGCAATCTTAAAAACAGACACCTACTAGGGCGCGGCAACCGTCAGAACAACTTGATAGTTATACAGACCCGGTGCAAAAAAGTTGGGGGGTTGGCGATCCACCGCCATCGACACACTCACGACGGTGGTGAGTGCCGTCGGGAAGGGTGCAGCCCCACCGCCGCTGGTAGCGCTACCCGTGGGCCACGTGGCCGTAGCCGTTTTGATGGTGCCAGGGGGATCGTCAGTTTGTCCACCTGGCCCAGAGACAAAGGTGGGCGCTGCCACCTGCAATGTGACGCCAAGTCCGCCCACAACGCTGACCGTGACCGTGCCATTAACACCTGTTTGCAGGCGATGGGGATTTCCCGCTGGCTGCACCAGAACCCCTGGCGTTTGTGCGGGAAAGGTGATGACCTGGGCGAGGGCTGGGTGCGAAAACAACACCCCCACCCCCGCCAACACGGTAGTAGCCAGTAGACGACACATGGTTACATCCAAACAAACGGCATGCACCTATCTCGGGCCTAGTTACCAGCAGCGGTAACGACAACGTCAAAGCCGTAAAGGCCAGGGCCAACAGGAAGTGCACCTGCATCGACCTGGTACGTCATCGTGACCGAAACAGGCTCCAAAGTAACCGCTGCATTCACGGCTGTAGGAGCAGCGCCCGAATTCACGGTCGTGCCTTGAACAGTCAGCGTTGCTGTTGAGGCACCCGCCCCGGCGAGGGCATTGGCACCCGTAGCCGCCGGAGCAGCCACGGAGAAATTAAAGGGGCCAGTGCAGGTTAAGGCTACCGTGCCGGGAGTGGTCGTTGTAACTGCTCCTGTGCCCGCGTTGATAGCAAGCACGCCTGGAACAGCCGCATTAGGGAAGGTGCAAAGCCCAAGAACTGTGCCAGCAAAAGGCACGTTCACAGTTTGAGCCTTGGCCATGCCAGTGCCCATCACAAAGCTGGCGGCGACGAGGGAAGAAGCGATGGCGGTCGTTTTGAGCAAATTCATGAGAAGTCTCAACTTTTCTTGAAACAATGGAATGGCTAAAGCAATTTAGCTCCCTGATGGCGGTTAAGCCTGCATCATTCACAGGGAAATTAGCCAACTGAATCAACCATATATCTAGGCTACCCAAGACTATTCAGTATAAACACAGATGTTATTGTAAATATTTTTTGCAGAAGTGTTTTTTAGAACTATCATTTCCTTCTTATTTTTTCCTTATATTTCTGATTGAAATGGAGGTGCTGGGCTGCTAAAAGCTTTTGCAGAAAGGGTTTTGAGTGTGAGAGGGGATGAGTTTATTGATTTTTGTCTATTCGCAAGACTGATAAAAGTATTGAGAAAAAATAAACTCATATAAAGGGTAAAAAAGAGGGTTTTGGATCTCAAAAAAGTAATTTACGTGAGTTTTTGAATGCGAAATCCTTATCAAAACCTTATTTTCGTTTCAGCTTTTCTTAAGATGGCTTAGCTTATCTTAAGAAAAGCTTTTCCAAAAGCTGATGAGATAACCTGCCTTTCCCAGGGCTGGAGGGGAGTTTGGCCCAGTTTCCCGGCATTTACAGCGTTAGGGTAGATCCGTTGGTACTCGTCTTGGGCAGGGTGGATAGGGTGATGACCACGCCCAAGCGGATCAGTATTTTCTCGATGGTTGCCTAGATGGGAGGGCCGCCATCGGTCAGCGAAATAGCTCTTCCCTCGGACTGGGGACTCCTGCCAATGCTGGGTCTAGGGCCTTGGTGGCTCCTGGAGGTGGTTCCGTTGCCCCGGTGTGGTCTGTCGATAACCCGACGATAACCCTAAGAATTCGGTGCTAAGGTGATGAATCGAGCCCTGCGGCTTGCCCTTATCCCTCCTTGCATCACCATGGGACAGTCTATTACCGTTACCCAAACCACCTTTGAAACCGATGTGCTGGTTCAGTCCGTCGATCAGGTGGTGCTGGTCGATTTTTACGCTACTTGGTGCGGCCCCTGCCAAATCCTCAAGCCCATCCTAGAGCGGCTGGCCCAGGAATACGATATCACCGTCGCCAAGGTAGACATTGACCAAAACCCAGACCTAGCCCGCACCTTTCGGGTGGAGGGGGTGCCCGATGTGCGGATTGTGAGCCAGGGGCAGGTGATGGAGGGCTTTGTGGGGGTGTTGCCCGAACCACAAATCCGGGATCTGTTGACCAAGCTGGGCCTACGGTCTACCCTCGACCAAGCCCTCGCCTCTTTGGCGGCGGTACAAGCCGAGGGCAACCGGGCCGCAACCCAGGACGCCCTGACGGCGATCCTCACCCAGTTTCCCGAAAAACCCCAGGTGTTGATGGAGGCCGCTCGGTTTTACCTAGCGCAGGGAGACGCGGCCACCGCCCGCCAATACCTCGACCTTATCCCTGGGGACGACCGTTCTGTGGCCTCAGCGGTGGCGGGGCTGGGCGAACTGATCGACCTGCAAGCTACCCTGGCCGAACCAGCGCCAGACTCGCCCCTAGAGGAAGCCTATCGCCGGGCCTGTGAGGCCACCCTCGCCGCCGACTATGCCCAAGCCTTAGATGGCTTTTTGGCCCTGGTGCAGCAGGATCGCCGCTTCCGCAACGACGGTGCCCGCAAGGCCATGCTGACGATATTTAAGCTGCTGGGGGATGGGGATAGCCTCACCACCACCTACCGCAAGCGTCTGATGCAGGCGTTGTATTAGTCGCGCATTAGCCGCTGCGGCTCCTCACCGCCGCGCCTATCTAGGCCCCATCCTCCCTCAGACCGAAATCCAGATCGGCCCTGAAGCGGTGGAACGGTGGCATTTTGTTACATTCAAGCAAAAATCTCAACCTAAGCCCCCAAGTCGGATTGCCGCTATACCATTAAAGGCGTTGGCCCATTGGCAAGTCGGTACTGGTTCATGGATAAAGTTCAGCCCGCAGAGAATCCGCTCTGGCATGTTGTTGATGCTCGCCAAGCGTTGGACTGGTTAGAAAGCGATGCTGAGCAGGGGTTAGCTTCCCAAACGGTCATTGAACGCCGACAGCAGTACGGCCCGAATGAACTGGAGGAATCGGGCGGTCGGCCCCCCTGGCGTATCCTGCTGGATCAGTTCACCAACATCATGCTGCTGATGTTGATTGCGGTGGCGGTGGTGTCGGGGGTGCTGTCTTTGCGCCACCAGGAATTTCCTAAGGATGCCATCGCGATTTTCTCCATCGTGATTTTGAACGGGGTGCTGGGCTACTTCCAAGAAAGTCGGGCCGAAAAAGCCCTAGCTGCCCTCAAAAAAATGGCTGCCCCCAGCGTGCGGGTGCAGCGGGAGGGACGGCTTCAAGAAGTGCCCTCCCCCGACTTGGTTCCTGGCGACATTGTGTTGCTGGAGGCGGGCGACCAGGTTCCGGCGGATGGGCGGCTGCTAGAGGCGGCTAACCTGCAAGTGCGCGAATCGGCCCTGACTGGGGAGGCCCACGGAGCCAGTAAGCAAGCCCACGTCGTTCTAGCGGAAACTACCCCCCTGGCCGACCGCAAAAATCTGGTGTTCCAGGGCACCGAAGTGCTCCAGGGCCGCGCCAAGATGATCGTCACCTCCACCGGGATGAAGACTGAACTGGGGCGGATTGCGGCCCTGCTGCAATCGGTGGAAAACGACCCCACCCCCCTTCAGCAGCGGATGGATCAACTGGGGAATGTGCTGGTGGGCGGTTCCCTAATTTTGGTGGCCCTGGTGGTGGGGGGCGGTGTAATCGTGGGCGGATGGCCCGCCTTTGAGGCCCTGCTGGAGGTGGCCCTGAGTATGGCGGTGGCGGTGGTGCCTGAAGGCTTGCCCGCCGTGATTACCGTAACCCTGGCCATTGGCACCCAGCGGATGGTGCGCCGCAATGCCCTGATTCGTCGGCTGCCAGCGGTGGAAACCCTCGGCTCTGTCACCACCATTTGCTCCGACAAAACGGGGACGCTCACCCAAAATAAAATGGTGGTGCAGCACATTCGCACCCTCTCCCACCAGTGGCAGGTGACGGGCCACGGCTACGCGCCAGAGGGGGAGTTTATCAGCGCCAGCGCCACGGGCGCGGCCCACCCCGATCTTCAGTCGCTTTTGCTCGATAGCCTGCTCTGCAATGATGCGGTGCTGCAAAAGGAACAGGGCGATTGGGCCATCCTCGGCGACCCCACCGAGGGAGCCCTCGTCGTTATGGCCGCTAAGGGTGGCCTAGACCGTCACCATCTGGCCCATACCCTCCATCGGGTGGCAGAATTTCCCTTCTCCTCCGAGCGCAAACGCATGAGCGTGGTGCTAGACAATGGCCCCCATCGGCAGGCCACGCCTTCCTTGCCCGCCGACCTGCTAGAAGCGCCCTACCTGCTCTTGGCGAAGGGATCGCCGGAGATGCTGCTCGACTGTTGCACCCACGGTCTAGTGGAAGGCCAGTCCCTGCCTCTCACGCCAGACCAGCGGCGGCAGATTGTGGCCGACAATACCGCCCTCGCCGCCAAGGGGCTGCGCGTCCTGGGGTTTGCCTACCGCCCTCTGGAGGCTATTCCCAGCGCCGACAACCCCGATCTCGTGGAGCAGGATTTGGTGTGGCTGGGGCTGGCGGGGATGATCGACGCCCTCCGGCCAGAGGTGAAGGTGGCGGTGGAGCGCTGTCGGGCGGCGGGGATTCGGCCCATGATGATCACGGGCGATCACCAAATTACCGCGATGACCATTGCCCAAGACCTAGGGATTGCGGAACCAGACACCCAGGTACTCAGCGGCACCCAGCTCGAAGCCATGGGCCAAGCCGACCTGGAAGCGGCGGTCAAAACCGTGAATGTCTACGCCCGCGTGTCGCCAGAACACAAGCTGCGGATTGTTCAGGCCCTCCAGGCCGATGACCAAATCGTGGCTATGACCGGAGATGGCGTCAACGATGCCCCCGCCCTGAAGCAGGCCGAAATTGGCATTGCCATGGGCATCACGGGCACCGACGTGAGCAAAGAAGCCAGCGACATGGTGCTGCTGGACGACAACTTTGCCACCATCGTTGCCGCCACCGAAGAGGGGCGGGTGGTCTATACCAACATTCGCCGCTTCGTCAAATATATCCTCGGCTCCAACATTGGCGAACTGCTCACCATCGCCCTCTCGCCCATGCTGCTGCCGATTTTGGATGTGCCCCTCAGTCCTCTACAAATTCTGTGGATGAACCTCGTCACCGACGGCTTTCCGGCCCTGGCCCTAGCGGTAGAACCCGCCGCCCCCGACGTGATGGATCAACCTCCCCACGACCCCCAGGAAAGCATCTTTGCCCGTGGGCTGGGGGCCTACATGGTGCGAATTGGCCTGGTGTTCACCGTCATTTCCGTCACCATGATGGTGTGGGCCTACCACGACGCCCAAGGTTACGTCACCGAGACCCTATCGGCGGAGCGCTGGAAAACTATGGTCTTCACCACCCTCTGCCTTGCCCAAATGGGCCACGCCATCGCCGTCCGCTCCGACAATCGTCTCACCATCGAAACCTCGCCCTGGTCTAACCCCTTTGTGTTGTTTGCCGTGGTGATGACCACCCTGCTGCAACTAATGTTGATCTACATCGAACCCCTGCGGAACTTCTTCGGCACCCACCTCATCAGCCCCCTAGAACTGCTGATCTGCGTGGGCTTTAGCTCACTGCTGTTTGTCTGGGTCGAGTTTGAAAAAATCTACCGCCGCCTGCGGGGCAAGGTGGTTCGCACCTAGATCGCCGCAGTTTGGGGCAAGTTCAGCGTCTTCGTCGCATCCAGGCCCAGACTCATACTAAATCCGACTCGTTTGCCCCCGGTATCATGGGCGGGCGAGGAGACGTCGCCCCTACCGTGGGTGGGGTTAGGAATCGGGATCGCCTCACTCAGATTTGGCATCAGCCCCAGACTCAGGTAAAGATCGCCTAGCCCAAAAGCGCCTGGGTGAGTTCCAAAAAGCCGTCTACTTCGGCCCGGTGGGTGACGCAGCGGGGATGGTGGGCTAAGGCAGCCCAGTAGTGCCTCACATTGGCTACGCCGACGGAGTGGGGGAACAGGGCCGCATCGAACAAGCTAACATCGTTGGGGCTGTCGCCCAGGGTGATCACCTGGTGGGGGGTGAACTGGGGAAAATGGTGCTCCAAGACCCGTTTCAGCCCCGCCGCCTTGGATTGCCCTAGGGGAAAAAGATGGCACTGCACGGTGCTGTAGGTAAAGCCCCAATCGAGCCTGTGGCAAATTTCCGCCATGCGGGTGAAGTCGGCGGGGGTTAGCCCGTCGGTGGAAAACGTCCAATCGGTGAGGCGAAAACGGTTGTCTTCCGCAGGAACAATATCAAACCCGTGCTTTTGTAGGTGAACGAAGACCACCGCTAGAGCCTCGCGGTGGTTCGAGCATTTGGGCTGCTCTGTTAGGTATTCGGGACGGTCGCGGCCAGGAAAATAAACGCCGCCATTTTCCGCCATGGCCCCGGCAATGGGCAGATAGTGGGCCAGCCCCTGCACCCAGCCCGCCGAGCGTCCCGTTACCACCAGCACCGTCCAACCCGCTTGCTGCAACTGGGCCAGGGCTTGGATCAAGTCGGCACTAAATTGTCCCTGGCGAGTGAGGGTGCCGTCCATGTCGGTGGCGATTAACCCAGGCCGGGGGCAGGTTTGCCGAAACTGATGGACAAACTCGGCGACGGTGCATGGTTGGGATTTGTCCATCGGTTCTACACTTAGGGACGACAAGAGTCACGGGATCGAAAGATCAGTCAGACCATCACAGCATCGACAGGAACAGGGTAGGGTAGGCATCCTGCCTGCCACCGAAACAGCCCAGGGCGCTGTTCTACCAGGTTTGGGGAGACGAAAACAGGGTTATGGAAAAGCTAGCACCGGATCAGCGCAACTATTACTATCTCACTGAGGCGAACCGCACAGGTATCCACAAGCCCCTCTTGGCGGCACTCCATGCCGTTCAGGGGCAGCCGCCTCTGGCCGATGGCGAAACGGGCCTGGGCTTGGTGCCCATCCATCAGGTTGACTTGGCCCAGGTGGAAACCTTTATCGGCCAGGTGCAGGTGACGGCCAACACCCTGCGCCGCCTCACCCAGCGGTTGATTGACCAAGGCTGGGCCAATGCCGACCTGTGGAACGCCGCCGCCGGACGCTATAGCGACCGATTCCTCGCCACGGTGGCCGAGGGCTATACCCCCACCGTCGAGGAAACCGACGCAGCCCAACTGGAACCCTGCGAGGGGCCAGTCCTAAGACAAGCCTACCTGGCAGACTTGGCCGCAGACGGTGGCGATATCCCCCCCAAGGGCCTAGCCCAGCTTGACCCCACCCTGCTGGCCTTTGTAGAACGGGTGCCCCCCAACTACAGCCGCCTAGAGAGCCAGCGACAGGCCCTAGTGGAGGCGGTGCGGCTGTGGCGACAACTGGACGCCGCCGAGGCGGTCTATGGGGTGCTTCAGGTGCCCGTGGTGGATCAGGTGCCCGACGAAACCGCCCTAGACCAAGCCCTGCTGGCCTTTCTCCAGTCGGCTCTGCGCTACTATTCCGGCTACCCCCACCAGCGGGAGGCGCTGATTCGCCTGGTGCAACTCTGGCGCAAACTGGACTCCCGCGAAGACACCATCGCCACCCTCCTTGCCAGCGATCCCTTCGCCCACGAAACCAACCTGCCCATCATCGATCCAGCCCTGATCGCCTTTGTGCAAACCCTGCCCAGCCTCTACCGGGGCCAGGGCGACCAACGCTTTGCCCTCACCGAAGCCTACCGCCGCTGGTTTGAGCTAGAGTCTCGCAATGAAGCCCTGGAAAAACTGGGGGTGAACCCCGACGACCTAGTGGCCAACGCCGACAACCCCGAAGCCCTGATGGGGACGGCCCAAACCCTAGACCGGGCGCTTCTAGACTTTGTGCAGCGCCTTCCCACCACCTACACCGAAACTGAACCCCAGCGGGAAGCCCTGATTCGTCTAGTGCAGCTTTGGCGCAGGCTGGAGGGCCGCACCGCCACCGTGCAGGCGTTGCTGGAGGAGGTGCGGCGCATGGAACGAGCGGCCCCCACCTCGCCCGATGCCATGCCCGTGCCCCTGGCGCTGCCCTCGCCGCCCCGCCCCTCCCGCTGGACACCCCACAACATTCAGCTCGCGGCCAGCATCGTGCCCAACGGCAACTTCACCTGGGCCGAAGCCACCCGAGGCGGAGCCCGGATGCCCCCCAACCAGGCCACGGTGGATGCCATTGTTCGCATTGCCCAATTGGCCCAGCAGGCCCGTGACCGCCTGGGTCGGCCCTTCATCATCACCAGTTGGTATCGCCCTGCCAGCATCAACCGCCAGGTGGGAGGCGCATCCCAGAGCCGCCACATTGTGGGTGACGCCATCGACTTCCACTGCCCCGGCCTAACGGGCAACCAGATCTACTGGTTCCTCGATCCTTGGTGGCCCGGTGGCCTAGGCCGCTACCGCCGCTACCCCAACCTGGCTCACCTCGATGCCCGCCCCAACCGCGCCCGCTGGACCCATTAGCCCTAGACCCATGGGGGGTGTCCGAGACCCGCGAAAGTCGGGCTGCTTAGCGCTACCCCCGCCGCACCGGGAAGGTAGGTACGGTGGAGGGGGGCGGATCTAGCTCGATGGTGGCGACGACCTGGCCGTGGTCAGACTTCCAGGGTTCGATGGTTTCGTCGAGCAGGGTTTGGTCAAACAGGTGGTCGTTGTAGACCGAAACGTAGGTGACGCGGCCAATGCGGTCGCGGTTTTGGGCGGCAAACTCTTCGCTCACCATGATGTGGTCGAGGCTGTCGTAGTGGCCGTTGTGGATGTGGGTGTAGTAGTGATCGCCGTAGCCGAGGCGGGCCTGGATGTCCTTCACCTGGTACAGCAGCACGTCCCACACCGGGGCTTTTTTGCGGTAGGGCCAGCATTCCCAGGGGGGCTGTCCGGCCACAATTTGGGTGGTGACGGCGGTGTGGTTATCGTTAACGTCGCCCATCACAATCACCGGATAGCGCCGATCTTGCAGCACCTCCATCAGCAAACAGCGTAGGGCCGTGGCCTCCGCCGCCCGCCGAATCAGCGACCGCGCATAGCCCTTGGCCACCTCCACCGGGTCACTACGATCTACGCCATCCGCCAGGGTGGGCCGCTTTGACTTGAGGTGGATGACAAAGGCCGTACATTGAATCGTGTCGGTGAGGGCCAGATCCACCGCCAGCACCGGGTGGGAAAACCGATGAATCGGCAGTTCTGCACCGTCTAAATCCAGGGCACTACCGGGGGGAAAGTCTTCGTAGACCCGCTGATCTAAGATCGGGAACCGTGTTGCAAGGGCCAGTCCAGGGCCACGTCCGCTCCCTTCGGCCATCACAATGGTGTGCTGGCGGTGGTACTCGCTGCGGTGGAGGGCTTCCTTGAGGGCTCCCTGGTGAAACACCTCCTGAAAACCCACAATATCTACCTTCATGCGGTCGAGCTGGCGGCCAATCCAGGTAAGTTTTTGCAGGTAGTCCTCGCGGCTGTAGGCTTCGCCAGAATAAAACTCACGCTCCGGCAGGGCTAGGTTAGACAGGTTAAAGGTGCCCACCCGAAACAGGCGGCGCTCTGGGGCAGAAAGGCTATCGACCACGGCAGTACGGATCCTCGGTGATACTCCTAGGGAATCTCCCTAGGGCAAGGGCTATAGACAGTAGCCTAGCTGATCCCCGCTTCCCTGCAACCCACAGACTAGCTTTGCTGCACCAAAAATTGATTGAGCTGGGCAAAGGTGCCACCGTGGGCAGTCATGGGGCTGTCGTAGCCCTTGAGCATAACCGTATGGTGCTGAAAATAGGTTTCCCTAGAGCCTAGGGTTTGGAGAGAGTCGTAGGTGGTTTCGCCCATGGCCAGGTCAAGGCCAAGCTGCTTGGTGGAGGACTCTAGGCGAAAGGCGGCGTTCACGGTGTCGCCTAGGGCGGTGTAGTCGGGCCGATTGGCGGATCCGGTGTTGCCCACCATGGCATAGCCCGTGTTCAGTCCGGCCCCAATGCGTAGGGGAAAGGGCAACGGAAACTGCTCGTGGAGGCAGCTCGTCATGGTGGCGAGGGTGTTGACCGCCTGGAGAATATGCCGCATCTCGTCAGGGCTGGCCCCCTCTGGGCCATGTACCCACACCGCCATCACCGCATCGCCAATGTACTTATCCACCCCGCTGCCGTACTGGGTGAGAATTTCCCCCGCCCGCCGAAACCAGGTGCCGATGGCCTCGGAGAGCACTTTCTCGTCTAGTTGACGGGTTAGGCCCGTAAAGTCGCGGATATCCACCACCATCACCGAAATGAGCCGCCGGACGTGGAGCATGGCGGTGGCGGTAAACTCTCGGTCGGCATCCGCTGCTGCCGCTGCTCCGGCTGCCGCCAGGTTCTGGGCATTGGTTTTGGGGTTGGAGAAGCTGATCTCCGTTTGCCCAAAAATAATTTCGTCGCCATCTTGCAGGGTTACGGGTACACTCACCCGCCGCCCGTTGATGAAGGTGCCGTTGCGGCTTCCCAAATCAATCAGGTAGAACGATCCGTTGTCCATGCCTTGGAGCATGGCATGGTTGCGAGATATCCAGCGGTCAGGCAGGACTAAATTGTTGTCATCACTGCGGCCCACGGTCCAGCAGTGTAGTCCCGTGAGGGACAAGTAGCGTGGGCCAGCGTTGGTTTTGAGGGTGAGGTAGGGGCCAGATTCAGGGGTGTTCACCGCAGCTAACGCGCCATTCACTATCGTATTGACCTTGTTAACCCTAGGAGATGGCTGGGGCCACGGGGCTATAGAGCTATTGTGCAACTAAGTGCTTCCCCTAGCTCCGATAGCAAACGATTCTCAACACAGGGTCTAGGGTCTATGATATCGCGACCTACCGCCGCCAAAGGTCTGATGGTAAGGGTTGGAATCGCGGGATAGACGCTAGGCCAGCATGGCGCTGAGGAAAAACAAGCCATCGACAATCAAGGTGCTGAGAACGGCCCCGCCAAAGGCCCACCAGGCTAACTGCCGGGAGGTTCCTAGGGCGATGGCCGTGGCCACCAGCAGAAAGATAGCCAGCACCACCGCTCGACAGGCCGCCACATCGGTTTCGAGGGCCACCGCCGCCGCCCGCAGCACCACCGGGGCCACATCGGGCTCCACCTCCATGAGCTGCCGCCACACCGGAAACAGGTGCATCCAGTTGATATACAGGTCAGTAATGGCGGTACCGAGGAGGGAACCTAGGAAAAAGTAGCTGCCCACCCGGCCCGTGCCGTAATACAGGCACAGCACCGCAATGGGCATCCCCAGGGCTTCGATGGGCAGGTGCATGACGGGCTCCCAGCGAAACCAGCCCCAGTAGAGGGATCCGGTTAGCCAAATCCAGCCAAAACCTACGATTAAATCACCCCACACCTCCCAGCGGGGGCGTTTCATCAGCACCGCACCCAGCCACAGCCACAGGGGCGTCATCGCGAGGCTAACCCAGGGGAAGTAGCGCACCAAGGGCGCTTGAAAAAAAACTGGTAAAATAACGAGACCCATGGCCGCCCCAAAAACCTGTAGCTGTTGGTGGGAGCGACTGAGCCAACCCTGGGCCGCAGAGAGCCACAGAAATAGGCTTTTGGTCGAGGTGAGGCCGGGGGAGAGACTCAAGGGAAACCTTAGAGGCAACTTAACTAGTTGTAACATAACATGCCCCTAGGGGGGATGGGCCGAGCAGGGCAGAATTTCCGCAGGTTTACGCTTTTCCTTAATATTTTCCCTGGGGCAACGAGGGCGGCGGCGGTGGCATCCCCTGGGCTAGCCGAGGTCTGGGGGCTTAGTCATCCCGTTAAGGCTCTGCAAAGCTGTGCCCAGGACAGGGAAGACTATCCGTGTTACCCCTTACAATGCCCAACAACGCCCCTGGTGTTACGCCTATTGTCTGAGTCATTTCTGAGTACATTGCTGAGTAACTGAGTAATTCCTATGATTTCAACGGCTCTAGCCACGGCCTTCATCCATGTCCTAGGCCCCGCATCCGTCGTATCCCTAGGATCTGTCCCGTCTAGCTTGCCCTTGGCCCAGGCGGGTCATCCAGCGGTGATGGAGACGATGAGCATTTTTCAGGCCATCGTGATCGGCCTGGTGCAGGGGTTGACAGAATTTTTGCCGATTAGTAGCACCGCCCACGTCAAGATGATCCCGGTGGTGCTGGGCTGGGGCGATCCGGGGGTGGCCTTCACGGCGGTGATTCAGTTGGGCAGCATTGCGGCCATTCTCTGGTACTTCTGGGATGATCTGCGCCAGGTGACGGTGGGCATGGTGCAGGCCACCCTAGACCGCAAGTTTGATGCGCCGGATTTTCGCCTGGGCCTAGGCATTCTGGTGGGCACCCTGCCGATTGTGGTGGGTGGGCTGCTGATCAAGGTCTTCATTCCCGATTTTGACAACTCTCCCCTGCGGAGTAGCGCCACCATTGCCGTGGTGTCTATCGTCATGGCCCTGCTGCTGGCGGCGGCGGAATGGGTGGGGCGGCGGCAGCGCACCTTTGATCACCTCACCCTCAAGGATGGGGTGCTGATGGGGTTAGCCCAGGCCCTCGCGCTGATTCCCGGCGTGTCTCGGTCGGGGTCTACCCTGACGGCGGGGCTGTTTATGGGCCTGGAACGGGCGACGGCGGCGCGGTTTTCCTTTTTGCTGGGGGTGCCTGCCATTACCCTGGCGGGAGTGGTGGAACTGAAGGGCTTGCTAGACAACGGCCTCGGCAATGTGGGGCTGATCCCCCTGCTGGTGGGGCTGCTGACCACCGTTGTGTCCTCCTATCTCTCCATTGTTTGGTTGCTCAACTTCCTGAAGCAGCACAGCACCTGGGTGTTTGTGTGGTACCGCCTCGCCTTTGGGGCCGCCATTTTGCTGGCTCTGGTGACGGGCCGAATGCAGAATATCTAGCGGCACCCAGCGGCCCTTAAACTGGATTTTGGCTCTGGGTTTCGACTCCGCTCAACCCTCTGGCTACCTGGTTCGGGGGCATTGAGCGCAGCCGAAATGCGTTTTACAAATCCTTGTGACCCCTCACTTCACTAAACCGATAGGAATTGTTACTTGGCTAATCTGCCCTAGGGGCTTAGGTTTCAGCCCTTGGGTCAGATTGTTGGCCACAAAACTGGGTTAGTGCTGTTGAGGACGGGCATACTCAGTAACAAATGGTTCTGACCAGGGGGTGGCCCCACGCCAAAGCCCTTATCCTGGTGGAAGGCACGTACTCGATTGGCTTCATCCTGTTTGATGGGGGTTCCTTAACACCATGGCTGCATCCGCAATTCGTCCAGCTCGCATTTCCCGCGTTTTACCTGGCTCCATTGCCGAGGAATTGGGGTTTGAGCCCGGTGATGCCCTAGTCGCCATTAACGATCAGTATCCCAGGGATTTGATCGACTACCGCTTTCTCTGCGCCGATGAGGAACTGACCCTAGAGGTGCTCGACCGCGACGGCAAAACCCATCGGGTGGAGCTCGAAAAAGACATCGACGCCGACCTAGGGCTAGAGTTTGAAACCGCTCTGTTCGATGGGTTGATGCAGTGCAACAACGCCTGCCCCTTCTGCTTCATCGACCAGCAGCCCCCCGGCAAGCGCGACACCCTCTACCTCAAAGACGACGACTATCGCCTGAGTTTCCTCTACGGCAGCTACCTCACCCTCACCAACCTGCTGCCCCAGGAGTGGGAGCGCATTGCCCAACTGCGGCTGTCACCCCTCTACGTCTCCGTCCATGCCACCGAGGCAGAGGTGCGGTCGCGGCTGCTGAAAAACCCACGGGCGGGCCAAATCCTAGAACAACTGGCCTGGTTCCAAGCCCAGCGCTTGCAAATTCACGCCCAGGTTGTCGTTTGCCCCGGCATTAACGATGGCGACCACCTCGAAACCACCCTGCGGGATCTCGCTAAATTCCACCAGGGCGATATTCCCGCCGTCACCTCCGTGGCCGTGGTGCCTGTGGGGCTGACCCGCTTCCGCCCGCCCCAGGATGAATTGACCCCCGTCACCGCCGACCAAGCCGCCGCCACCATTGCCCAGGTCGAAGCCCTCCAGGCCGAATTTATGGCCCAATTTGGCACCCGCTTTGCTTGGCTGGCCGATGAATGGTACCTGTTGGCCAACCAAGAAGTACCCAGTGCCGACGACTACGAAGACTATCCCCAACTGGACAACGGCGTGGGCTCCATCCGCCAGTTCCTCACCCAGTTTGAGGACTCCGCCAGCAACTATCTGCCCGACGCCGTTCACCCGCCCCGCACCCTCACCTGGGTGGTGGGCAATGCCGTGGAGCACGCCTTCCAGCCCATTGTGGATCGGCTCAACCAAGTGGAAGACCTGACCGTGCAGCTCGTGGCCCTAGCTAGCGACTATTGGGGCCGAGACCTCACTGTCACCGGACTGCTGACCGGGCAAGACCTGATGGCGGGCCTAGACGGGAAGGAACTGGGAGATGCCCTGCTGCTGCCTACGGTGATGCTGAAGCCCAGCGATAGCGGCCAACCCGAAGACACCCTCTTTTTGGATGACGTGAGCGTGGCGGAGGTAGGGCAGCGGTTCAAGGTGCCCATTCTGCCCATCGAAGACACCGATGCCCTGGTGAAAATCTGCTGCGGCGTGGTGCCCAAGGCAACCTACACTAATCTGCAACCCGCCGTGGGCTACTGGGCTCCGTCCTAGGGTTGGATCTAGGCAATTTGCCTACAGGATGCCCCTAGGGTAGATCGCCAATTTCCCCAGCGTTAATCCCAGGTTGGCCCCCAAGTGTTCGTGGATCTCTACCCTAGGGTAGGTCACGGGGCAAACGGCTTTCTCGTCTGGCCAAGTGCCGATATGCTAAAACACTGGAGGACTGGGTCAGCACCCCTGGGGTTCTGGCGGCGGTTCTTTTTTGAGTGCGATGTTAATGTTTATCGTTGCTGTGGCCTGTGGTGTTTATGCGTGACTCGTGCCGTCGTCGCTTGATCCGTCTTGGTTTGGGGGCGGCTGCCCTGGCTTGGCCTACGTTGCCCGCTGTGGCCCAGCCTGAGACCCTGGTCAGTGCGGGATCTAGCCTTCCTGTTCTTTTGTCTTCCCCAAAAACTCCCGCCACTTCGGCTAAGGGAGACCCCACGACCCTCAATCTGATCCAGGGGGATAGGGCTTTGCTCGCCCTAGATCCAGAGGCAACCCCTGCGCCTGCTGACCAAGACACCCTGCCTCTCCAGGGGGGGGATCGGCCTGACGCTGGATCGGCCTCCGAGGCCGCTGAGCCAAATTCAGCCGAACCCGTTCCCACAAATCTGGTCGACCCTACCTTGCCTACCGAGGTCACAGCGCCTCGGTCTGACCTGGATCTGGACTACCTCAGGCCCCATCCCAATCCCCTGCGGCTGCAAACCCAGCCTGCTGAGGTGGAAATTGTCGGCACCCAGCCCATTTCCCTAGAAACCGCCATTGAACTGGCCTACCGCAACAGCGAGGAATTGCGGATCGCCCAGCTTCAGCTTGAGCGTAGCTATGAAGGGCTGCGGGCCGAGCAGGCGCTCCGGTTGCCCACCGCCGACCTCAATGCCACCCTGGAGGTCACGGATCAAACCAACTTTGGCCTAGGGCTGAACAACACCGCCACCCGCTTCAATAGCGGCATCCGCGCCGACTATGACCTGGGGGTGTCTGGGGAGCGGGCGGCCCGTATTCGGGTGGCTGAAGAGCAGGTGCGCTTAGCGACGCTTCAGGTGGAACGCGCCCAGGTTGAACTGCGCCTGAATACCATCACCGACTACTACGCGGTGCAGGAGGCCAGTGAGCAAATCCGCATCAACCAAGCCTTCCTGCAAGAAGCCGAGGAAAACCTGCGCATTACCCGGCTGCGGGAGGAAGTAGGCGTGGGCACCCGGTTTGATGTGCTGCGGGCCGAGGTGCAGGTGGCCAATGCCCGCCAAAACATTACCCAAGCCCAAAGCCAGCGCGACATTGCCCAGCGCCAACTGGCCCGCCGCCTGAATGTCCCCCCCTCCATCAACCTCACCACCCTGGGCGTGGAGGTGATGGGCACCTGGCCCCTGAGCCTGGAGGAAAGCATTGTGCTGGCCTACCAGAACCGAGCCGAACTAGAGCAGTTCCTCGTCGAGCGGGAATTTAACGAGGCCCAGCGACAGGCCACCCTCGCCCGCACCCGGCCCAGCGTGGGGCTGTTTGCCCAGTACAATTTCCAAGCCCTGCTGATTACGCCGGAGGGCGTGCCCACGAGCACCAACGATGGCTTTGCCATGGGGGCACAGTTAGCTTGGCGGCTTTACGATGGCGGTGGCACCCGCGCACGGGCAGCCCAAAGCGAGCTGGATATCCGCATCGACGAGTTTGAGTTTGAGAATGCCCGCAACCTGATCCGCATCCAGGTAGAGGAAGCCTACTACACCCTGCAAGCCAACCAAACCAACATTGACACCGCCACCCTCGCCGTCAGTCAAGCCCAGCAGGCGCTGAGGCTGGCCAACCTACGCTTTGAGGCTGGGGTGGGCACCCAAACCGAAGTACTCAGCGCCACCAGCGAATTGACCCAAGCCGAGGGCAACCTCGTTCGGGCCAAGCTAGAGTACAACCGTGCCCTAGCCCGTCTAGAGCGGGCCGTGAGCAACCTGAGTACCCTGCCCCGCTAGGCTAGCCGACAGCGGTGGGGTAGTCGGCACAGAGCCGCTCGATCACCTGTTCGGCGGTCATCAGCCGCTTCAGCACCACCTGGTTAAACGCCGACTCGCTTTCAGCGACGGGTTTGACCTCCACCATCAGCACCGCCTCCTCTACCTGGTAGAGCCATAGGGTTTCACCCTGCTCATGGATCGCCAAGTTGAGACGACGCAGGTGAGGTTTGCGCTGCCAAGCCCGCTCATTCCAGAGGCCACCAAACTCCCATACGCGGCCCGTCACCCAACCATCGGAAAGAAAAAAGTATTTCACCGTTCACTCTGTCACACCATAGGTCTCTGGCATTATCCACCGTCACCTTGTTCTTACCCAAGGATTTCCTCAAGACGGCCCTGAATGGCTAGGGCGATGGCCCACCAAGGGCAGGGCTAGGGGACAGGTTTGGGGATCCCTAGGGATCGTCATCGCCGCCCGGATGGGTTCTGGTTTCCCAATCGCCATCGTCTCCCCGCTGGGGTCTGATTTCCCAACGGTTTGCGCCGGAGATTGTTGGGGATGGATTCCGCTTAGGGCTAGAATAGGTAGTCGGTCTTGCCACCACGTTGTTGTTTTAGCGCTGTCTCGGAAGTCACCCCATGATTCGCGAAGTCTTCATGCCCGCCCTCAGCTCCACCATGACCGAAGGCAAAATTGTTTCCTGGGTAAAAGCTCCGGGCGACAAGGTGGAAAAGGGCGAAACGGTGGTGATTGTTGAGTCGGACAAGGCGGATATGGATGTGGAGTCCTTCCATGAAGGCATCCTTGCGGCCATTGTGGTGGAGGCGGGCGGCACCGCTCCCGTAGGCGAAGCCATTGCCCTCCTTGCTGAAACGGAGGCCGAGGTCGAAGCGGCTAAACAGCAGGCCGCCGCCAAAGCCAGCACGATGGGGGGTGAGGCCGCTGCTGCTCCCGCTGCTCCCGTGGCCGTGGCCGAAGCCCCTGCGGCAGTTTCAGCCCAAAACGGAACCACTGCTAGCCCTCGCAGTGGCCGTGTCGTCATTTCGCCCCGTGCCCGCAAGCTAGCCAAAGACCTCAAGGTAGACCTTGCTACCCTACAAGGCAGCGGCCCCCACGGTCGGATTGTGGCCCAAGATGTAGAACTGGCCGCAGGGAAAACCCCCACCCCCACTGGCCCCGCCACGACGGCCCTGGTGGCGGCTCCGGCTCCGGCTCCCCTGCCCGTGGTGGCCGCTGCCCCAGCTCCCGCCCCTAGTACGGCTCCCCTGGGGCAGTTGGTGCCCTTCAGCACCCTGCAACAGTCGGTGGTGCGGAATATGAACGCTAGCCTCACGGTACCCGTCTTCCACGTCGGCTACACCATCACCACCGATGCCCTAGATGCCCTCTACAAGCAAATCAAATCTAAAGGCGTGACCATGACTGGGCTGCTGGCCAAGGCCGTGGCCGTAGCGCTGAAGAAACATCCCGTCCTCAACGCCTACTACACCGACCAAGGTTTGCAGTACCGCCCCAACATCAATGTGGCTGTGGCCGTGGCTATGGAGGGCGGCGGATTGATTACCCCCGTGCTGCAAAACGCCGACCAGCAAGACATCTATTCTCTCTCGCGCACCTGGCGCGATCTGGTAGAGCGCTCTCGCGTGAAGCAGCTCAAGCCCGAAGAATATACCTCTGGCACCTTTACCCTGTCGAACCTGGGGATGTTTGGGGTGGATAGCTTCGACGCCATTCTGCCCCCTGGTCAGGGTTCCATCCTAGCGATTGGGGCCGCCAAGCCCACTGTGGTGGCCACCGCCGACGGCCTGATGGGCGTGAAGCGACAGATGCGCGTTAACATCACCTGCGACCACCGAATTATCTACGGAGCCGATGCCGCCAGCTTCCTCAAGGATCTGGCCGACGTCATTGAAAATAATCCCCAATCCTTGACGCTATAGGGCTGAGCCATCCCTTCCGTCTGCTTCGGTTTGCCCCCTGGTTGACGGACAAACCTGGCTAGAGCCCATAGCTGCTGGAGGGGCAGGAGACCTGACCCCCACGCGAACCCAAGGCTGTAGGGGCGTGGTTTCGTGCCCGATGCAGAATCTTCGGTCAGCTAGTCAGGGTTGCCCCAGTCATCTATTGCCTGGGGCATTTTTGTGGCGTTTCCAGTTGCTGTCGAGGCACCTGATCAGAAGCCAGGTTTTGATGGTTTCTCTTGCCTCCAGATCGAAGTGATTAGGGCATTCCAGTCCTTTTCAACGAAGCGTAAAGATTAGTGATCGATTAATGAATCATGGTCGCGTCTAGGAGGCGGCAACCGTAAGATATAGGCAGTCTTACTGACCGATCTCAAACTTAATCAAACGTGTCCCCTTTGCGATAGTGCAGTCAGCCAGCGGGATTTCAGCCGCCAAGACTTTCTAGCAATTAAAGGCCCTTTCAGTGAATTCTTGCCCCTCAAGATGCTGAGATAGGGGTTAACTTTAGGTGCCTAGAAATACGGCAATTTAGATCTTGAGGGCTTTGTTTTCTCCTAGGGGAAAGTCCAGAGATCCTTTGAAGTCTATGGATTTTGTCCTGTCTGGGCCGCAGTGTTTGAGAGGTATGCAGAAGTGCATTTTTTAGCTAAACCTAGGTTTTACTGAGGAGTAACGAACGATGAAACGACCTCTGCCATCGGTTTTAGTAATGGTTGGCCTAGTGGGTATAGCAGCGGCCCCTGCCTTTGGCCAGCTTTCAACGCTGCCCCCCCTTCAGTTTTGTAGTAGCCGTTTCCCCGCTCCTTGTCCCCAGTATTTTGTGCCCCGTGATGGTATCCCTGTTCCCAACTTAGAAATTGTTCCCTGGGATAGCCCTCGCGCCGTTGAATTTTTGAATACCTTCACTGCCGAGACGCCCTCAGACTCTTTACTCGGGCAGTTTATTCAGAGGGCTGGCTCTGATGCCATCATCCAGGTCATTCAAGAAGGGGTGAATGATCCGGCTTTAATTAATAGCTTTGGGCGGTTGGTTCTAGAACTATCGGAAGAATCTCCCGAACCTGACCAACTACAGCAGGCCGAGGCCGACTTTCTCTCTTGGCTACAGTCTCAGGTGTCCTTTATCGACGATGATCAACCGACCATTGATGACGATGATTCTTTGCCAGAGGAGCTTATCCCCCTTCAAGAGGCCATTACTGAGGTGTTAAACACCCTGCCCACCGAGGAGCGAGAGGCCATCCTGAACCTACCGGAGGAGGAGTTGGAAGCCGTTGTGCTGTCCCTCATTCCTCAAACCCCAGTAGCCCACCTATCCCTTAGCCAACGAGGACAGGAAAGTGTCTCTCGGTACCTCCTAGACCGCACTCAACTCCGCAGACGGATGCTGCAAAACCCTGCCCCCATGGGTGCTGCGCGTCCTAGCCTAGATCTGTCTGGCCTAAACCTCTCAGCCTTGGCCACCGCTGAAGGGCTACCGTTCTCTGGGGTGCCCCCTGCCGCTGTCTCTGGATCGGCCCCAGATTCAGCCCGTGCTGTGCGGGAGGCGCTGCGGTTGGAGGTTGAAGCCTACCCCATGGCCACCATGGCTGCGGATTTATTCAAGGCTGCGGCATCGCCACACTCCGCCGATGTCGCCCCCGTGGCCCAGGAAACCTCCCTCACCCCCGCCGCGATCCACCGTCCTTGGTCAGCGTTTATTTCTGGGGATATAGCCTGGGGAAATGCCCAGGGCGTGCCAGACTTTGATGTAAATCAATACGTCATCATGGCCGGGGCAGACTACACGTTTAATCCTAACTTTCTGCTGGGGGGCGCTATTGCCTACAGCACCGGAAGCCAGCGGAATGACCTAGCAACGGCGGATGCCGATAGTGTCTCCCTCAACCTCTATGGCACAGGCACCTACGGCTCCGGCGGCTATACCACGGGCTTCATCGGCTACGGCTTTGATAGCTTCAGCAGTCGCCGCACCATTGCCATTCCTGGCAGTCCCCTTACGGCCCTGGGGTCTAGCAGCGGCAACCAATTTAATGTTGGGGTAGAAACAGGCTGGTTTTTCACCACCGGGGGAGTCATTCTGGAGCCATCCCTGGGCTTGAGATATGTCAGCAACCGGGTGAATGGCTACACCGAAACAGGGGCTGATCCTTGGGCTACGGTGATAGACGGCTACAACAGCAATTCCACCATTGCCAACCTGGGTTTGAATGTGGCCTACCCCATTTTGACCGGAGATCGCTACATCTTGCCCTTTGTCGGGTTGGGGCTAAATCATCGCCTGGGCTATTCGGCCCCGGTGATAACGGCCCGCTTTGTGGGCGGTGGAGACAGCTTTGTGCTGCCCATAGACGACATTGACCGCACCTGGTTTGACCTCACCGCTGGGGTCAGCGCCGACCTGAGCCCTAATACCGTGGGGCAAATCCTGTTCCGCACCGATCTCGGTCGGTTTGATGCCAACCTCAATAGTCTCTCCGTCAACCTGCGCCATCGGTTCTAACCCTTGGCAACTAGACCGCCACCGCGCAACAACGGTGGCGAACTGCCCAGGGGAAACGCCCTCTAGCGGGGAGCGACACTCCCTGGGCTTTACCCCGGCAGTCGGGCCAAGAGCCGCTGCACCCGCACCTTAGTCAGCACGTAGTAGGGAAACTGGTAATGCTCAGCGATGATCCAGCCCACCATCGCCGTGTGGGCAAGGAGGGTAAGGCTGGCCCACACCAGCGACCAATGACCCTGATCCGCCTCATCCAGCGGCGGAAACATATAGCCGCCCAGCACCACCAAACCAGCGGGGAACAGAACTAGGGCAAGGCCCACAATCCACAGGGTGAGGGTGATGTCGGCGGCGGGGTGGTGGAGGGGTTGCCAGCGCCAGCCCTGCCAGCGCCAGCCCATGGGTTGTACACCATCCACCACATGCACCGTCTGCTGATCGAGATTAGCTTCTAGAATGTGGCGGCAGAAGTTGCAGGCGTAGGCATCCATCAGGGCCATGGCCTCAATGTGCCCGTGGCGGCAGACAGGGCAGTCGTAGACCGCACCGCTGTCTAGGGTGAGGATCCGGGACTGCCGAGGGGCCGATTGAAAAAACGGACGGAAAAACGGTCTGGAAAATTTAGCCATGTCCTGTGCCGCTGACTCATGACCACCGATATTCTACCAAGCCCTGCCTAGGGCGGCTGATGCGCCGATGACAGTCTTGGCTCCGGCATTTTTCGGTCAAATCGGTTCTAATAGGGCATAGTTCTGTTAAAACTGTGCCGTCTGTTGTTTCGAGCTTGCCCATGGTTGCCACTTCTCCCTCCGTTTCCGACGTTGCCGCTGAATCTGCTGTCCTCGGCATCACGCCCTTTGACCAGCGCCTTGGCCAACCCCTCACCAAGCACCCCATTACGGTGCTGCAAATCAACCTGGGGCGGCGCTGCAACCTAGCCTGCACCCACTGCCACGTAGAAGCGGGGCCAAAGCGCACCGAGGAACTCTCGGAAACCGTATGCAACCAGCTCATTGAGGTGATTCGCCGCTATCCCTCCATTGCTACGGTCGATTTAACCGGGGGTGCACCAGAAATGAACTACGGCTTTCGGCCCCTAGTAGAAGCCGCCAGGGCAGCGGGCAAAGCCGTGATGGTACGCACAAATTTGACGATTTTTTTTGAACCGGGCTACGGCGACCTGCCAGAATATTTCGCCCGCCATCAGCTTCAGGTGGTGGCATCCATGCCCTGCTATCTAGAGAAAAACGTCAACCAGCAGCGCGGGTCGGGGGTCTACGACGCCTCCATTCGCGCCTTGCAGTGGCTCAACCAACTGGGCTATGGCCAAGCCCCCAACCTAAAGTTAGATTTGGTCTACAATCCCCCCGTGCCCCGCACCGCCGAGTTCTCCCTCACCCCATCCCAGGCCAAGCTAGAGGCCGATTATCGCGCCTATCTGCACGCCCACTTTGGCATCGCCTTCAACCAGCTCTATACCCTCACCAACCTGCCCATTGGCCGCGTCAAGCAAGCCCTAATCGCCCAGGATCTCTACGAACCCTACCTTCAGTTCCTCTCGCAGCACCACAATGCCGCCACCGTGGCCAATGTCATGTGCCGCGACCAGCTTTCCGTCGATTACCTGGGCAACCTCTACGACTGCGACTTCAACCAAATGGAAGGGGTGCCCTGCCGCCTGCCCAACGGCCAGCCCTTCACCGTTGCAGACCTACTCACCGATGAGGGACTAAATCAACTGCAAACGGTGCAAACTCGGCCCTACTGCTATGGCTGCACCGCTGGCAGTGGTTCGAGTTGCGGTGGTGCGCTGGTAAACGACCCGGCTACGAACAGCGGCGCATCGATTTATCCCAGCAGGTCAGCAACCTCTCGGATGAACACCGCAAGATCATCCGCCTCATGGGATTTCCGGCCTGCCAGCACTACCTCCTAAATTAACTCCTGTCAACCTGCGGAATGTCGGTTTCATCGGTATGGGAAGAGGCCCCCATAGGGCTCCCGGCTTACCTGTAATTTCCTGACTGCTGTAGTTCTGAGGCGTAGCTTTGGTCATCGTAATTTCTCCTGGCAAATTGAAGGGCCACACCAAAAATGGTGCAGTTAAGAGCGTTATGGATTAGGCGACCAGGAAAACAGACCAAACGACTAGGCTCAGTAGGCGTTTAAGGCTCTGAGCAATAGCAGAGGCATCTTAATTACAATGCCTCTACTTGTTCAAGAGTACCCACTAGAACAGGCAACTCACACGTCACACAACTAAACTTACAAATCCCGATGGGTGAAGGGTTTGGCGTTGGGGCCGCTGTAGGTGGTGGAGACATGGCCATCGCCCACCACTTGGTATTTGTAGGTGACAAGGCCCTCTAGCCCCACTGGCCCACGGGGCGGCATTTTTTGGGTGCTAATGCCCACCTCGGCCCCAAAGCCATAGCGGAAGCCATCGGCAAAGCGGGTGGAGCAGTTGTGGTAGACCCCGGCGGCATCCACCTCGGCCATAAACTGGGCGGCGGTGGTGGCGTTTTCGGTGACGATGGCGTCGGTGTGGCGAGAGCCGTAGGTGTTGATGTGGGTGACGGCGGCTTCTAGATCATCCACCACTTTGATGGCGAGGATGAGGTCACTGTATTCCGTGGCCCAGTCTTCCTCGGTGGCGGGGATTAGGTCGGGCAGGATTTGGCGAGATCGGTCGTCTCCCCGCAGTTCTACCCCGGCTTCCCGTAGGGCAGTGGCGAGGGCAGGCAGGGCGGTGGCGGCAATGGCCTGGTGAATCAGCAGGGTTTCGATGGCGTTGCAGGCCGAGGGATAGGCGGCTTTGGCATCCACGGCAATGGGGGCGGCTTTGGCCAGGTCGGCTTCGGCATCAATATAGAGATGACAAATGCCGTCCGCGTGGCCCAGCACGGGGATGCGGGTGTTGTTTTGCACAAAGCGCACAAAGGCGTTGGAACCCCTGGGAATAATCAGGTCGATGTATTCGTCAAGGGCAAGCATAGCCTGGGTTTCTTCGCGGGTGGTGAGCAACTGCACCGCCGCCGGATCGAACCCCGCCGTTTCTAGCCCCTGCTTAATCGCCGCCACCAGGGCCGTACAGGACTGCACCGCCTCCTTGCCGCCCTTCAAAATCACCCCGTTGCCCGACTTCACCGCCAAGGCCGAAATCTGCATCACTGCATCGGGCCGCGATTCAAAAATCACCCCCAACACCCCCAGGGGACAGGTGATCCGCTTCAGCACCAGCCCCGCATCCAGTTCGCGATGGATTTGCACCGTCCCCACCGGATCGGGCAGCTTGGCCACATCGCGCAGGCCCGTAATGGCTCCCCGCAGCTTCACGGCGTCCAGCTTCAGGCGTTCGTAGAGGGGTTTGGCCAGGTGATCCTGTAAAGCCGCCTCACAATCCGCCTGGTTCGCCGCCACAATCGCCGCCTCGTGTTGCTCTAGGGCGGTGGCGATGGCCTCGATGGCGCGATTTTTGTCGGCAGTGGTGGCCGTAGCAAGGCGCTGGGCGGCGCGGCGGGTGGCCTGGGCCAGGGGCGCGAGGGAGTGGGCCGTGGGCAGTGGGGAGTGGGACGATTGAGCGGCAGGGGAGGCAGTCATGGGCGGCAGAGATTAGGGGCAGAGTATTGGGTACGAAATCTTGGATGCAGAAGACTATTTTACGCAGCCCGTTAGGCCACTAGGCGACCTTGTTGTAGTTCCTCAATGCGCTCTAGGCTACCAATGGGGATGGATTGAATCAGCTTTTGGGTGTAGGCGGTTTGGGGTTGGCGATAGACCGCTTCGGCGGGGCCGATTTCTTCGACCTGGCCTTGGTTCATCACCATGATGCGGTCGCTCATGAACTTCACAACTGCGAGGTCGTGGGAGATGAAAATATAGGTGAGATTGAATTCGGCCTGGAGTTCCTTCAGCAGGTTCAGCACTTGGGCCTGGACGGAGACATCCAGCGCAGAAACAGACTCGTCGCAGATGATGAATTTGGGGTTGAGGGCGAGGGCACGGGCAATGCAGATCCGCTGGCGTTGGCCCCCAGAAAACTCGTGGGGGAAGCGGTTCATGCAGTCGGCGGGCAGGCCCACCCGTTCGAGCAGGTAGGCAACTCGCTCCTTTTGGTTGCGCTGGCTTTTGACGACGCCATGGATTTTCAGGGGTTCGGCGATGGCGGCTCCCACACTCATACGCGGATCGAGGGAACTGTAGGGATCTTGGAACACAATTTGCATATCGCGGCGCAGGGTGCGCAGGGCCTGGGGCTTGAGGGCCAGAACATCGCGTCCCTCAAACCAGATATGGCCGCTGAGGGGGTTGACCAGGCGCAGCAGGGCGCGGCCTAGGGTGGTCTTGCCGCAGCCCGATTCGCCCACTAGGCCAAAGGTTTCTCCAGTTTGGATGTGGAAGGATACGTCGTTCACCGCTAGGGTATAGCGCTGGGTTTTGCCGAAGACGCCCCGGATAGGATAGCCCACCTTCAGGTGCTCCACCCTCAGCAGGGGAGGACTGGCCTCCAGGGTTTGCCGACGGACATCAAGTTCCGCCTCCGTCAGCGGTGAAAACTGAGCCCGCGCAGTCTCATCCAACACCTTCTCGCGGATGGTGAGATGCCCCTGCTCCACCTCGGTGCCCATGAAGTCGGCCACGGTGGGCAGGCGGCGCAACCGCTGTTCAGGCTGGGGGCGGCAGGCCAAGAGGCCTTTGGTGTAGGGATGTTTGGGGTTGGCAAAGATCTCCATCACCGATCCGGCTTCTACGATTTTACCCTGGTACATCACGGCGACCTGGTCGGCAATTTCGGCGATGATCCCCAGGTCGTGGGTGATAAACATCAGGGACATCCCCCGCCGATCCCGCAGTTCCCGCAGCAGATCCAAAATCGTGGCCTGAACGGTGACGTCTAGGGCGGTGGTGGGTTCGTCGGCAATCAGCAGGGCGGGGTTGCCGGAAATCGCCATGGCGATCATGACCCGCTGAATTTGGCCCCCGGAAAGTTCGTGGGGGTAGCGGTTGAGCATGGCCTGCTGCTGGGCTTCGATCTGGGCCGTGAGCGTCTGATCCGAGAGATGGGGCTGGGCTTGGCGCAGCTCGGCCCGGTGCTGGTCGGTCTGGGGCAGCAGCTTCACCTCCTGCAAGCGTTCAATGGCCTGACGCTGGGCAGCCTCTGGGCTGAGGTTTTGGTGCTGGCGGATGGCCTCCACCATTTGAAACCCAATGGTATACACCGGATTGAGGGAACTCATGGGCTCCTGGAAAATCATGGCGATTTGGCCACCCCGGTAGGCTTGGCGCTGATCGTCGCTGAGGGCCATGAGGTTGACGGCGGGGGTGTCGGGGGCCTGAAAGATCAGGTCGCCGCCCACCACCCGCCCCGGTGGCGAGGGCACTAGGCCCATTACCGCTAAGGACGTCACCGACTTGCCCGACCCCGACTCGCCCACAATGCCCAGGGTTTGGCCCCGTTTGACCTGGAAGGAAATATCGTTGACGGCAGGAATAACCCGGCCCTCCACCGCAAACTCCACCCGCAGGTGACGGACATCGAGAATAGAATCGCTCATTGGCTGTGGTGATGACATGGCCCTAGGCATGGAAATCGTGGCTTCTTTGTCTCGGAGGACTGGCCCCCAGGGGCCTTAGCCCTAGGGGAAGGATGGGAAGATGGGCTACCCTGGGGCCAACGGCCAACAGCGGTGCTGTTCTCCCCAGGGCGTAAGATTAGAAAAATCATAACAGTGTCTTCGTCCTCCATTGGTCTGCCCCGAACGAACCTATGCTGAGTCTGGTACTCGCTATTCTCGTGATGCTTGTCGGCTCGGCGCTATGTTCTAGCAGCGAGGTAGCCCTGTTGTCGATCCCTGTCCTCAAGGTGCAGCAACTGGCCGAGACTCAAAAGCCCGCTGCCCTCGCCCTGCTGGCCATCCGTCAGCGGGTGAATCGCCCCATCGCCACCATTGTGATTCTCAACAACCTGTTCAACATCGTGGGCAGCGTTTTCATTGGGGGCATGGCCGCGACGATTTTCCAAGATGCCCTGTTGGGAATGTTCACGGCGGCGCTCACCCTGTTGGTAATCCTGTTTGGCGAGATTTTCCCGAAGATCTTTGGCGAACGCTATGCTATTCCCCTAGCTCTGGCCATTGCGGTGCCCATTCGCGGAATGACCTGGCTCTTTACGCCGATTGTGATGGCCCTTGAGTGGGTAACAGCACCGTTTATCAACTCTGGCCAGCGCCCCAGCACCAACGAAGCCGAAATTAAGCTGATGGCCACCATCGGCCACCAAGAGGGCATCATCGAAGCCGACGAGGCAGAGATGATCCGGCGGGTGTTTCGCCTCAACGACACCAAATCCATCAACATCATGACCCCACGGGTGGCCCTTACCCACCTGCCGGGGGATCTCACCATTGCCGAAGCCCAGGACAAAATCTTCAACTCCCAGCACAGCCGCATCCTGGTCAGCGACACCGACATCGACCACATTTTGGGCCTGGTGATGAAAAACGATCTGCTGGCGGCTCTCATCCAGGGTCGAGGGCAGCAGTTGATTCGCGATGTGGTGCGCCCGGTGCGCTTTGTCTCCGAAACCGAGCGGGCCGATAAGCTGCTGCAAGAATTTCAAACCGCCCGCGAACATTTGGCCGTGGTGGTGGATGAGTATGGCGGCGTTTCCGGCGTCGTCACCCTGGAGGACGTGCTAGAGGTGTTGACCGGGGAAATTGTAGACGAAACCGACCGCAGCATCGACCTGCAAACCCTCGCCCGCCAGCGCCAGCGCCAGCTCTTGCAGTCCCGTGGTTTTAACTGGCCCGCCGAACCCTAGGCTGTTCTTGGCACGGTCTCAGGATCTACAGGCAGCGGTTTCTGTTCGTTGATGCCCCATGGGAGGGAGGAACTACCAGCGAGGATTAGTCTAAACACCCTTCGTCTAAATCCTGGGCGGTGGTGGGCGGGTAGGTGCTGCCGTAGGGATAGGTGTTGGGTTGGATAGGACGGCCCAGAATCGCCCGCCGCGTCATGGCCGGAGCCTCTGGAGGCGCGGCAAGGGCCACGGGTTCACAGTAGGCTTCGGACTCAATCTCGATCACCATATCCGGGTTGATCAACCCCGCTACCTTGACCAGGGTGCTGGTCGGGGGATGATCGCCAAAGCGCTCTTGGTGGGCCTTGGCAATGGCTTCCCACTGGTCGAGATCCGTGACGTAGAGGCGAGTTCGCACCACGTCCGCCAAGCTGGCCCCCAATTCCTCCAGGGCGGCCTCAATGATGGCCAAGCACCGATGGGTTTGGGCGTAGCCATCCCCAGGGGCATAGGTGCCGCCTTGGCCATCGCTGGGGGCTGTGCCGGAGACAAAAATCTGCGACCCCACCCGCAGGGCACGGCAATAGCCCACGGTGGCTTCCCATGGGGTACCGGAAAAAACGCGCTGGGGGGCCATCGGCTCACCTCGGAGAAATTGCTAGGGGTCTAGGGGATAGCATCTTACCCCAAAGAATTCCGCTGCCGCCACGGGTGAGGTACCCCGCCGGGGGAATTTGCCCTGGGGGATCGCTGTGGGGACGTGCTGTAGGGTCAGACCTGGGGTTGTCAGCCCCCGCTCACCGGAGGAATCAGCACCACTTCGTCCCCCTGGGTCAGGGGCGTATCGGCGCTGACGAACTGAAGGTTGAGGCCCAGGCGGGTTTTGTCGCGCCAGGGTTCTAGGCGGGGATGATCGGCCAAGGCTCGGTCTAGGACAGATGCTACGGTGCTTTGGGGTGGAAAGTCCCACACCACCTCCGGCACGCCGTAGGCTTCCTGGTAAATGGAAAAGAGCTTCACCGTCACAGTCATGGAATCCATCGCCAAGCCATTGAATGATCGTTACTCTGATCATGGCTGAACTGGGGCCTAAAATCAGAAGCCAGAAGCCAGAAGCCAGAAGCCAGAAACGTTCAGGAGTTGCAAGCATCCAACTGCCATGTCTAACCGCACCCTCGCCCTCACCGATAATCTCTACAACTACCTCCTCGCCCATTCGGTGCAGGAGACTGACCTTTTGAAGGAGTTGCGCCAGGAAACGGCCCAGCACCCCATGGCCCAAATGCAGATTGCGCCGGAGCAGGGGCAGTTTATGGCGCTGTTGATTCAGCTTATGGGGGCAACCAAAGCGCTGGAGGTAGGGGTGTTTACGGGCTATAGCGCCCTGCGGGTGGCCCTGGCCCTGCCGCCGGAGGGACGGTTAGTGGCCTGTGACGTCAACCCCGACTACACTGCCATCGCCCAGCGCTACTGGGAGCGGGCCGGAGTGGCCCACAAAATAGACCTGCGCCTTGGCCCCGCCACCGAAACCCTCGCCCAACTGATCGCCGAAGGACAGCAGGATAGCTTTGATTTTGCCTTTATTGACGCCGACAAGCGCCACTACCCCACCTACTACGAGCAGGTTTTACAACTGCTGCGCCCCGGCGGGCTGATGGCCATTGACAATGTGCTGTGGTCGGGGCGGGTGGCCGATCCCACCGTCACCGATAGCCGTACCCAAATCCTGCGGGATTTGAATGCCAACCTCGCCGCCGACCCGCGCATTGTCCTGAGCCTCCTGCCCCTAGCCGACGGCCTCACCCTGGCCCTCAAACGGCCCTAGACTCAGGGCATCCCCTAGCGCAGGAAGTTGGTGGGGCCAGTGTAGCCAGACAGTTCGGCCAAGCGGCTGAGGGGCTGGGCACCGGGGTAAAACTCGCCGTTAATCTCCCAGGTGGGAAAGCCCGTTACTCCAGATTTGGAGCGACACAGCGCGGGCTGGGGGTTGATGCCTTCGGGATCGCACTCCACGTTGGGCAAAATCGAAACCGCCTCAGCCCCAAAGGCTTGCTTTTGGCTGTGGCAGTGGGGGCACCACCAGGCTGAATACATGGCGGCTCCGCTGTCTTTCAGGTGTTGCGCTAGGGCGATTTCAGCGGGGCCAGAGGCCGTGGTGATCGGCGGGCCAGTCTGACCTTGGGCTGTAGCCGCACCGCCGCCCGCCCGGATGGGAGCGTAGACCGCCATCACCCCCGTCAGCGTCACCGTGGCCACAATGACGCCGATGAAGGCCAACTGCCCCAGGTCATCCCAGCGCCGCCCTAGTAGGGTGATCACAAACATCGCCAGGGCAAATAGGGCCGAGGCCACGCAGAAGGGGCAGAAGGCCCGAATTTCAAAGGCCATGATGACCATCAGGTAGCTGCTGAAGGCCAACATCGCCGTGGACAGGGCAAAGATCAGCGGCCAGGTCTTGGTCTCTAGGGTTTGGTGCAGACCTTTGTTGCGGTCAGGGGTGATCCAGAGGGGAGCGGTGGCCAGAGCGAACATGGCGGCATAGCCCAGGAAGCCAAACAGCGTCAGCGGGAGGCCAAAGACGGTGGCATAGGGGCTATTCAACACCCGATCACAGCCCTCCGTCGGACAGGCGTCGCTGCCCATGAATTTCATAACCGTGAGGTAGGCCGTTTCCACCGCCCCTAGGGCCGCAATGCCGCCCAATAACCAACGGGAGCGGCGATGGATCCAGCGACTTTCTTGACGACGTCGTCTCATCGGAGTTCTCTCAACCTGCAATATTCGGCTTGGTGATACGGTGTTTCGCGAACTGGGATGTCGCGAGACGAAGCTCACGGGACGGATCTAATCTAGGGCTAGGCCACATGATCTAGGCCACAACCGTGCCCCGGAACCTGTTGTCTATCTTAAAGGGTGAATCCCCGACTGGGCGATGCCCCCCGACTTAGGAGACCGCTAGGGTAGGAACGGTGGGGCTGAGGTCAGGGTTTTGTAACCCTTCAGCCATGGCATCGACAAATTGTCCTACCCGAATGGGGTCGATGGGCTGGTTGATGTCGCCGTGGCGCTTGAGGGAGCTGGCCACAATCACCCCGTCCGCCGCCTGCATCAGGGTACCGATGTTGTCCCAATCAGCCCCGCTGCCGATGAAGACCGGGCAGTTGCCCGCCGCTGCCTTGGCCAGTTCTAAGTCCTCTAGGCTGGGGGGGCTACCCGTGGCCCAACCCGATAGAATAATGCCGTCGGCCATGCCCCGGTGGATGGCTTCCTGCACCGCCGTCGTTAGGTTGGGGGAGCCTAGGGGGCGGGCGTGTTTCACCAGCACATCGGCGAGGATCTTGACCTCACTGCCCAACTCACGGCGATAGCGCAATAGGTCATGGGCACAGCCTTCGATCAAGCCCTGATCCGTCGCCATCACCCCCGTCAGCACGTTCACCCGAATGAACTTGGCCCCCACACAGGTGGCAATGGCCATGGCGCTACGGGCATCGTTGCGAAGCACATTGAGGCCAATGGGCACCGTCACCAGGGTTTGCAGGCGATGAACCACCAAGCTCATGGCGCTGACCACAGCGGGATCGACGGATCCTTTGGTGAAGGGCGCATCAAAAAAATTCTCGACAATCAGGCCGTGAACTCCCCCTGAGGCTAGGGCCGTGGCCTCCTGTTCGGCGCGGTCGATGACCTGCTGAAGGCTACCTTGCCAGCGGGGCGACTGGGGCAAGGGCAGCAGGTGGACAACGCCAATGACGGGGTGATCGGTTCCAAAGGTTTCAAATAAGTCCACGTTCGTCTTTGCCTGGACTCGCAAGAGTAACAACTACAGCGTAAACACGACCCGGAGACACCGCAGCATCCCGTTGGCCCGATTTACCTTACCAGCATACCAAGGATGCGGACGCCCAACCGGATTGTGCCCCTGGGACCATGGGGTGGCCAGAATCCGCATCCATCGGCGGCAAACCCTGCTACGCTGAAGGTCTAAAAAAGCCCCCTTTCCGGGCGCGATGGTCTTTCCAAGGCGGTGCCCCGTGCCGGGGTTCAGGCGGAGAGACAGGCTGGCATGCTGCGTCGGCACCACGGCTACCCATCCCACGGGTCAGCGCGCGGGCGATGGGCCAGGTGGTCTGCGAAGGGCAAGGGGTAAGCTACGATGCAGGGGTATTGGGCAGAGGTAGATTGGGGGTGAAGTCGTCTGCGGTGCTAGCGCCATTTGAACTACTCTGGGCACTAATTGGCCTGGTACTCACCATTGTGGCTACCTGGATGGAGGCGTTTACCGTTAACCCGCCCTGGGTGTGGGGCCAAGCGGGGCTAGCCGTCATGTCCTTGGGCGTGAGTTTCCAGGTGGGGGCGGTGCTGCTAACGGGCTGCGTGGGCGGCAAAAATGCGGCGGCGCTTTCACAGATCGCCTATCTGGTGCTGGGGTTGGCCCTATTTCGGGTCTTCGAGTTTCCGGTGTTTACCCAGGGCGGCGGCCTCAGCTATGTGCGTGAGCCCAGCTTTGGCTATTTGCTCGGCTTTCTGCCAGCGGGCTGGCTGTGCGGCTATCTAGCCTTTCAAGATCCCCCCAAACTTGAGAACCTCGCGGTTAGTAGTCTCTGCGGCCTGGGGATGATCCACGCCTGTGGGCTGGTTTACCTCACGTTCGCTTCCCTGCTAGGCTGGCTGAATGCGGTATCCGCCTCCTACTGGGATTTAGTCATGACCTATTCCGTCCTGCCCTTTCCAGGTCATCTGGTGGTGGTTTGTGCGGTGTCTGTGTTGTCCTTAGCCCTCCGGCAATTGCTCTTTTATTAAGCCCATGCAACTTCGCAATCATTGGTTTTGGGTCGCGGCGGTGCTGGGCTTGGTGATCGATCAACTCACCAAGTACTGGGTGACGCAAACCTTTGAACTGACCAACCCGCCAGACTCCATGCCGCTTTGGCCGGGGGTGTTTTACTTTACCTACGTCACCAACACCGGAGCCGCCTTCAGCCTGTTTAGCAACAATGGCGAATGGCTTCGGTGGCTCTCCATGGCGGTCAGCGCTGGGTTGATAGCCCTGGGCTGGGGTGTGGCCCTTCCCAACCGCTGGGAACAGGTAGGCTATGGCTTCATCCTGGCCGGAGCCCTGGGCAACGGTATTGACCGGGTGCTGGCGGGCGAGGTGGTAGATTTTTTAGACTTTCGCCTGATCCGTTTCCCGATTTTTAACATGGCCGATGTCTGGATCAATATCGGCATCATCTGCCTGTTGATTGCCGCCCTACGCCACCCGACCAAGCATCCCGAAAATAGTTAGTTCCAGATCATCGTGCATTCCAGCAGCCAATTCCAGATCAGATCCCTATGACCACTCTGGTTTCTGGGCCACCCGTCTGCCCGCAACTGCCTAAATCTTGCTAGCCTAGCCATCACCCCCAGAACACCCACCCGGAGATAACCCATGACGCCTCGCCGTCGCTACCCCCTCCAACCCTTCACCAAAGCCTTTCTAGTGGCCCTCGGTGCGACCCTGCTGGTGTGGCTGCTGCGGGGGCTTTCTGTGCTGGCGTTTATGCCGGGGGCGGTGCTGTGGGTATTCATTATGCTTTGCTTTAGCCTAGGCATTATCAGCACTCTCCAGCGCATTCGCTAGGGGTGGAGAGTGTTGGCCCTGGGTTTTCTGGCCCTGGGGCTGGGCGGATCTGGCGGTTTGGCAAAGCCCAATGAGTTGCCGTGCGAGATCGGTAATCGTCGCCCAGTCTTCCTGGGCTAGGGCTTGGGCAGGAAACAGCCCCGTGGACAACCCCACTGCCGTCGCCCCAGCGTGTAGCAAAGACTCTACTTGGTCAAGGGTAAGGCCACCCGTGGGCACGAGGGGAATGTGGCCCAGGGGCGCTTGCAAACTGCGGAGATAGCTTGGCCCACCCATAGCCCACACCGGAAACACCTTCACCGCCGGGGCTCCGGCCCGCCATGCCGCACCAATTTCGCTGGGGGTGAGGGCTCCGGAGACTAGGGGCCACTGCCGATCCACCGCCCATTGCAAGAGGTCGGGATCCGTGTAGGGCGAAAACCCAAACTCGGCCCCTGCGGCCATCGCCGCCTGCAAATCTGCCATGGACAGCACCGTGCCCACCCCAATCCAACAGTGGGGCAGGGCTTGGCGCAGATGCGTAACCAACTTGTCTGGCTGGTCGCTGTTCCAGGTAATTTCAATCAGTCGCACCCCGCCCGCCGCCGCCGCTTCAGCCATCCGCAGGCCCAGATCAAAACGGGGCGCACGCAGCACGGCAATGGCCCGCTGTTGTCGCAAAGTCTCTAAAAATGTAGCTGTATCCATCCCCTGATCCTAGCCTTGAATCTCATCCCCAAAGCTGGTAACGGGCAGAGATCGCGGACTGGCCTTCCAAGGGCCTATCAGAATTTGGTTCCCGCCGCCCAGGGATTCTCATTTAACAGCGGAGGAATGGGCGCAAGGCAGGGGCCGAAACGTTCGGGCGGATAGATCGCGTCTAAGCCGTCGGTACTGATTCAGCGTTCCGGGCGGCAATGGGCCGAAAGCCGGGTTCTTTAACAGCTTTCCCCAGCAGCAGCGGGGGATGACCTCCTCACAAAGCTCTCTGGTAGTAGCAAAAATCATGGTGAGGGGCCAGCGCTTGATGCTGACTGTTAATTATGAGAATTTAGCTAAGAAAAAATACAGTTTACGGATTTCACTCAGGATGATGGCCAAGGACTGATCCCGGTGCTAAGGTCGGTATTCATTGGTTCGGATAGTCCTTCGCAAGGAGAAAGCCCACCATGATTGAGTTACGAAACGTTATGCTTTCGGTGAACTAATCTTTCCTTTCTGAAAAATGGGTAGGCCACCGCTGTCTTGCTGTACCTGAGGACTCGGTTCTACGGCCTTCTGCCATCGCTCCTATACGCGAGTCTGTTGAGCGATGGCCCCCCAACAACATCACGCGGTCTGAACCCTTCAACCCTTCAGCCGGAGGTAACTCCATGCAAGTTTTGACTGATCTGATGTCCCATCTATGGATGATGGGACGCCAAAACCGCCGTGCCCCATCGGCTGTCATCCCTGCGTTGTTCCCGACGCAGACGCCTTTCTTAACCCAACTGGGAGCGGCCCGCCCAGATTATTCCATCCATGGAAAAACCGCCCTGATCACCGGAGCCTCGCGGGGCATTGGCCGCGCCATTGCCTTGGCCTTGGCGGATCACGGTGCCCGGTGCCTGGTGCTGGTGGCCCGCGATGGCCAACGGTTGGCCCAGGTGGCCACCGAGGTCGAACAACGGGGGGCGAAGGTGGTGCTTTTGCCGCTCGATCTGACCCAGCCCGTGGCGGTGAATGTAGCCATTGCCCAGGCTTGGCAACAGCACGGCCCCATCCATCTGCTGGTGAACTGTGCCGGAGTGGCTCACCAAGCGCCTTTTTTACAGACATCTCTGCATCAGGTGCAGGCGGAGCTGGACACCAACCTGCTGGGGCTGTACACCATCACCCGCCTGGTGGCCCGCCGCATGGTGGTTCGGCGTGAGGGCTGCATTATCAATGTTTCTAGCCTCATGGGCAAGGTGGCCGCGCCGACCATGGCTACCTATTCCGCCACCAAGTTTGCCATTCTAGGCTTTACCCAGGCCCTGCGCGGTGAATTGGCCCCCCATCGGGTGCGGGTGGTGGCGCTGTTGCCCTCCCTCACCGAGACCGATATGGTGCGAGGATTATCGAGGTTTCGCGGCGTGCAATCCACCCCACCCGACCGAGTAGCGGCGGCCCTGTTGCGCGGGCTAGGCCAGGGGCAGACGGAAATTCTGGTGGGGTGGCAAAGCCAATGGGCCGTCTTAGCGCAGCGGTGGATGCCCAATCTGGTGGAACGCTTGGTGCGATGGGCCAGTCCAAAACTGTCCGCCCCTCGACCACCTAGGCCCGCCGCCATCCATCCCCAGGAAGGATAGGTAGCGTGACCCCAGCGCCCAGGCGATCATCCCCATGGGCCAAACCTGGGCGCTAAGGTTGGGGATCCTCAATAGCTGGGGGCGATCCTAGGTATTGATGCCCTAGCCGAAGGTGAGGACAAGGTATTGATCTTGGAACTTGGCCCCCGCCACGGATTTACCTGCCAAGGCTGGGGGCAGCATTAGGTTACGCCGTTGGTCGCCTGCTTCTACAGTCACCTCTGGGCCGTACTGGGTGAGCTTCACCTGGGTTTTGTCGAAGCTGGGCAGGAACAGTTTGACAGTTTTGCTGGGCAGATCGATCACCGTGGCGGGGTTAGCCTGGGCGGCGATTTGGTCAACATCGGGAAGCGCTTGGATCACCGCCTCCCAGCCGTGGTTGTGCTGGCTGGGGATGGCAAAGTGGGGCAGCGGGGCAAAGGCTCCCTCGTGCTCGGAACCCAGATCGCCGTGGTTGACCAGCACTCCGCCCACCGTGAGGCCAATCTGCTGGGCACTGCCCCACAGGTAGCGGGCCGTAGCCACGGCATCGGCGGCGGGGGTTGTCACCAAAAAGGCGAGGGTACGGTTGGGATTGCTGACGGCATCGCGGCCCTGCTCTAGCATGGATCGCATTTCTCCGGTGGGTCGATCCAAAATATCCCCCGACCAGTCGGTGGACAGCACCGCCGCCGACACGGGCTGAATGAAGGGCGACAGCGACCGCCACAGGTCAGACTGTTGCAGCACATTCCGAAAACGGCGCACGTACCAATCCAAGATTTCCGGCAGGCCAAACATCCGCAGGGTGCCCATGCCCCCGGTGCCATCGTAGATAATCACGTCGTACTGGCCGCTGGCGTCGTACTCGCGCAGGGCGTTCAGCGACAACGCCTGATCCATCCCCGGCAGCACCCCCAATTCCTGACCGTAGACATCCTTCAAGAAGGGCGTCCGCAGATATTGGCGTTCCAGGTCTTTCAGGGTTTGCCAACTGGCCTCTAGCTGGGTGGCGCTGTGCATCTGCACCGCCGTGAGGTTGGAGCTGATCACAGTCGGCTCGGCGCTGAGCGTCTGCCCCAGCAAAATGGCTGGCCCCGGCGTCACATCCTGGATCATCAGCAACACCCGTTGGCCCGATCCTGCCAGTTGCTTTGCGGTGGCAATGGCCATGGTGGTGCTGCCGCAGCCGCCTTTGCCGAGGAAGGTCAGAATTTTTGCCATAACTGCTCAAAGACGCTAAAGGACGTAGATGCGGATGTGACCAACCGTGGGGTGGGCAATGCCCACTGAAACCAGCCGTAGTAAAACGCCTTTCAACTTCGCTCAAGGCCCCCACGCCAAGCAGCAAAAGGGTTGAGCGCAGTCGAAACCCAGAGCCAAAATTAATTTTAATTTAGCCATCCTACTTAGCAAGGTAGCGCGGATGGTGGGCGGTGCCCACCCTGCAAGGCTAGGGGATTTGGGCGACGTCCATCTTAGGGGACGATACAAAACAAGGGGCTTAAGCCCCTTGCTCTAGAGATTTGGCCTGATTGTGGACGTTATCTAGGCGAAATCCAGTCAAATGCTCTCAAAATGGGTGAAAACCTAGCCTAGGCGGGAGATAGCTCGTCTTCAAAGAACCAGGTGGCGTACTTGTCGTCAAATTCCACTACCACGCCGATCCCACGGCCATCCACCACTTTGAAGTTGCTGATGGTACCGCTTTTACCGAGGCGGCCCGCAACATCGGAGGAAACACGATCTCTCAGGCGGACAATTTTCACTTTCTGGCCGATCTCTAAAGCCATGGCAATCAACGGCTCCAACTGCTTACGTCACGATAAAACCAAGACACAGTTTATCAGCGCTTGCCCCCTAATGATCTATCGTGAATGGGTAATGCGTCGGTGGCGGAAAGGGCAATGCTGGCAAAACGAATTCTTCCTTGCCTGGATGTGAAGGCGGGACGGGTGGTGAAGGGAGTTAATTTTGTCGATCTACGCGATGCGGGCGATCCCGTTGAGCTAGCCCAGGCATACAACGAAGCCGGAGCCGATGAGCTGGTGTTTCTAGATATCACCGCCACCCACGAAGACCGAGACATCATCATTGATGTGGTCTACCAAACGGCGGAGCAGGTGTTCATTCCGCTGACGGTGGGCGGCGGCATCAGCAACCTCGATACCATCAAAAAGCTGCTGCGGGCCGGGGCCGATAAGGTCAGCATTAACTCGGCGGCGGTGAAGCGGCCAGAATTTGTCCAAGAAGCCAGCGACCGCTTTGGTTCCCAGTGCATCGTCGTCGCCATTGATGCCCGTCGTCGGCCCGATCCCGCCAATCCGGGCTGGGATGTCTACGTGCGCGGCGGAAGAGAAAACACGGGCCTCGACGCCATCGCCTGGGCCGAGGAAATGGTGAACCGGGGGGCTGGGGAACTGCTCGTCACCAGCATGGACGCCGACGGCACCCAAGCGGGCTACGACCTAGAACTCACCCGCACCATTGCCGACCGGGTGCCCGTGCCCGTAATTGCCTCCGGTGGGGCGGGCAACTGCCAGCATATCTACGAAGCCCTCACCGAGGGTAAAGCCGAAGCCGCCCTGTTGGCCTCCCTGCTGCACTATGGCCAGTTAACCGTTGCCGAGGTGAAGCACTACCTCCAAGATCACCAGGTGCCCGTGCGGATGACGGACAGCCAGTGAGGCTTCTGGGCCACCCCGCCCACTCCAAGACCACGGTAGCCCTCAGAATGAGTCTGATGGCTGCTGTGTCCTACCCCTGACCGCTATGCTGTACTGCGTCTGGTTGAGTCCCGAACAAACCCCGCCGCCCAACTCCCTTCCTCCCCTGGGCGGCAAGGCCGCGACCTTAGCGCACCTAGCCCAGGCCCATTTCCCAGTGCTACCGGGGGTTGTTCTCTTGCCCCAGGCCTTTTGGGCTTCGTTGCCGCTGGATCACCGGGATGCCCTCACCCTGACCAACGACCACATCCCAACCCACATCGCTCCAGCGGTGATAGCCGAGGTACGGCGGTGTCTAAAAGCCATAGAAGCGCCAGAACAACGGTGGGCCGTGCGCTCATCGGCCTTGGCGGAGGATGGCACCCAGCAAAGCTACGCCGGACAGTTAGAGACTGTCCTCGGTGTCGCGTTGGCGGACTTGGAAAGCGCCATTCTCAAGGTTTGGCAATCTGCCTTTTCCGAATCGCTGCAAGCCTATCGTCAGGCTCAGGATTCCCCGAACTCAGAAACCTCAGATACCGAGGTGTCGAGTCTTCAAACATCAGCGACTAGCACCCACTTACAACCGCCCGCCGTGTTGATTCAGCTCATGCTCAACCCCGTCGCGGCAGGGGTGGCCTTCAGTGCCGATCCGATCAGCGGCAGGCGAGGGGTAACGGTTATCCAAGCAGTCTACGGTCTCTCTGCGGCCTTGGTGAATGGGGATGTGGTGGGAGATACGTACCTCGTCAGCCGAGAGGGGCAAATTCTCGAACGTCGTCTAGCTCTGCAAACTCAGCAGCAGCGAATCGACACATCGGGGAATCTCACTTGGGAACCCGTCCCCGCCGAGGCCCAGCAGCGGGCGGTGCTGACCGATAGCCAAATCCTCGACATCGCCCAACTGGCCCAAAAAATCAGCCACCACCAATCCCGCCCCCAGGATATTGAGTGGGCTTGGGTGGAAGAACCCCCTCATCCCCCAACCCCTTCTCCCACTAGGGGAGAAGGGGAGCCGGAAACTTTTCAAAGTCCCTCTCCCAACTTGGGAGAGGGATTTAGGGTGAGGGCCGCCAACCTCTACCTCCTGCAAGCCCGTCCCATCACTACCCTGGCCACTCAACCCGACCCCGACGGCACCTATGGCCTGTGGGACAACAGCAACATTGTGGAAAGCTACAGCGGCGTCACCACGCCCCTGACCTTTTCCTTTGCCCGCAAGGCCTATACCGAGGTATATCAGCAGTTTTGCCGCTTTATGGGGGTGCCCGATGGGGTGATTGCCCAGCATCGCCAGGTGTTTCAGACCATGATTGGCTTCTTGCAGGGGCGAATTTACTACAATCTGCTGAGCTGGTATCGGGTACTGACGTTTTTGCCGGGATATCGGCTAAATGCGCGGTTTTTAGAGCAAATGCTGGGGGTGCAGCAGGGTTTGCCCGATGCCGTGATGGCCGATATTCGCCGCCAAAATCAGACCCATCCCGCCGCCGATGCCCTGCGGCTGGCCTGGTCTACCGGGCGCATTTTGACCAACTATGCCACCCTCAATCGCCGCATCCAGCGCTACCACCAGCGGCTCGGTCGAGTGCTGATGACTGCCGACCAACTGGCCACCCTGCCCGACCAACGGCCCGACGAACTGGTAAAAATCTATCGCCGCATCGAAGGCGAACTCCTCACCCACTGGGACGCACCGCTGATTAACGATTTCTTCGCCATGATTTTCTATGGTGTTCTCAAAAAACTGGTGACTCGTTGGTACGACGACACCACCGGAGCATTGCAGAATACCCTAATCAGCCTAACGGGCGACATCATCAGCACCGAACCCGCCCAGCGCATAACGGAAATGGCGGCAATGTTGGCCGATTATCCCGAATCCATCAACGTATTCTGCAACGGCTCTCTGGCCGAGATTCAGCGCACTTTGAAGACCATTCCACCCCTAGCCGCCGCCTATCAGCAGTATTTGGCCAAATTTGGCGACCGCTGCCTAGAAGAACTCAAACTCGAAAGCCCTACCCTCTCCGACGACCCGCTGCCCCTGCTGCGAACCGTGGGCTACATGGCGCAGAAGAAGCCCTCACCCCCTCAGTCCCCCTCTCCCCAAGGGCGAGGGGGAGGCCGGACAGAAAATACTCACTGTTCTAACGATCTTCTCCCATCTAACTCCCCTCTCCCCGTGGGAGAGGGGCCGGGGGTGAGGGCCAAAGACCTGGAGGTGAGGGCCAAGGTTCTGGGCGTTAGGGCCATCCTCTTCCGCTGGGTGCTACACAACACTCGCCGCCTCGTCCGCAATCGGGAAAATCTACGCTTCGAGCGAACCCGTGTCTTCGGCCAAGCTCGGCGCGTGTTTGTGGAACTGGGTAAACGGTTTTATGCGCTGGACTGGCTGGATGATCCCGCCGACATCTTTTTCCTAGAAGTCGAGGAAATCATGGGATTAGTGGAAGGCACCGCCACCACGCTGGATTTGCGCGGCTTAGTCAGCGTTCGCCAAGCCCAGTATCAGCAGCACCTCGCAGCTCCGGCCTTGCCCCGACGGCTCGAAACCTTCGGCCTGCCGAGTTTGGGACTGTCGTCCCCATCGGTACCCAGCTTCGAGGCAGAACTCTCCACGGATTTAGGGATCTCACAAGTTACCGATAGCAACGACACCTGGCAGGGCACGGGCTGTGCGCCGGGGATGGTGCAGGGGCGGGTGTGTTTGGTGAGCCATCCGCGCCAATGGCTTCAGCGGCAGGGGGCACCCAAGGAAAATCAGGAACCCCAAATCTTGGTGGCCACCTCCACCGATCCGGGTTGGGTGCTGCTATTCCCCCATGCCCAGGGGCTTCTGGTGGAGCGGGGCAGTGTGCTCTCCCATGTGGCGATTGTGGCGCGAGAATTGGGCCTGCCGATGGTGAGCGACCTCCCCAACGTGACGACCCTGCTGAAAGAGGGTGACTGGGTGGCGGTGGATGGCCGCACGGGACGGGTGCAGCGCATTTCGCCTGAGTCTTAGGCCCAATCTCCCCCCGCCGAAACGGTAGAATCACCCCATGCCCAGCGAAATTGAACGCCACACTCGCTTCGACCACTTGCGCTATGCCCAGTGCTGGGAAGATGCCGACATTTTGCTAGAGGCCCTGGCAGTGCAGCCCCACCACACCTGCCTTTCCATCGCCTCCGGTGGCGACAATACCTTGGCCTTGCTCAGCCGTGGCCCCCAGCGGGTGATTGCGGTAGACCTCAGCCCCGCCCAAATCGCTTGTTTAGAACTGAAAGTTGCCGCCTTTCGGTGCTTGAGCCATGGCGAAATGCTGATGCTGCTGGGAGCCAGATCCCAGGGATTTTTGAGAACCCTGAGATCTTTGCGGGCAGAGCTTTACCAGCGCTGCCGAAAGGAACTCTCGCCCCCCGCTAGGAAATTTTGGGACAGCCACCCGAAGGCCATCGCCCAAGGCATTTTGCACAGCGGCAAATTCGAGCGCTATCTGGCCCTCTTTCGCCGTTGGGTGTTGCCTTTAGTGCATTCTCCCCAGGTGTGGCAACCGATTTTCAAGGGACTTTCCCCCACAGAACGCGAAAATTGGTACGCCAATCAGTGGGAGGGCTGGCGCTGGCGTTGGCTATTTCGAGCCTTCTTTTCACGGTTCACATTGGGCCATTTGGGCACCGACCCGGAATTTCTCCGCTATGGCGATCAGTCCTTGGCCGAACACCTGCTAGGGCGCACCCGCTACGCCCTCACCGCCCTCGACCCCGCCCAAAACCCTTACCTACACTGGATTGTCCTCGGTGGTTACGATACTGTGCTGCCCTACGCCCTGCGTCCCGAAAATTTTGAACCCATCCGCCAAAACCTAGATCGCCTAGAGTGGCACACCACCTCATTAGAGGATTTCCTGAGCCGAAATGACCAGCCCATCGACCGTTTCAACCTCAGCAATGTGTTTGAATATATGTCCGAATCACACTTTCAAACGGTGCTAGAAACCCTGCACCACCACGCCGCTCCTAGGGCAAAAATGGCCTTTTGGAATCGACTCAGCGACCGTATCTGTCCGCCCAATTCTTCCCACTGGCAAACTCTAGAGGATCTGGCCCATCGCCTCCACGCCCAAGACCAAGTCTTTTTCTACAAGCGCTTTGTGGTAGTTCAAAAGATTGGCTCAACAGGGTGATTCAAACCCTGGTTCCCCTTGTGCCGAGGATCGTTACTGAATCTGATCCCTCACCCAGGCTCTCACCGCCCGCCGTAGGGCCAGCCGTCCTTGGGTACGATGGGCTTCAATTAAACCAGGTAATTCCTGCACCTTAAGGGTTGGAAACACCAGACTTTGGGCGGCAGGTTGATACGCTCCCGATTGCAGCAGATAAACCGTGAGTTGGCCTTGGTCGTAGCACCAAATTTCGGGTATCCCTAGCCGTGCATAGATAGGAAACCGATGAATTGATTTGCTGGTGAGGTCAATTTCTAAGGCTAAATCTGGGGGCGGATCCTGGTCTAAATCTAGGGTGAGTTTGCCACGTACCAAGGCTTCATTTTGTACATAAAAGCAATTATCGGGTTCTATGCCAGCCTGCTCCGCCTGTTTTTTCCAGGTGGTAGACCCATAGCTTTCGTAGTCTAAATCAAGTTCTTCACTAATATCTTCAATGGCAATACTAAGAGACTGTTTGAAGTATTCGTGTTCAGGTAAGGGGGCCATAATCTCTAACAGTCCGTGGTCATAGGCAATGCGGGTGCTGCGCTGTTCGCCCAGTTCCTCCAAAATGGCGTTAAATTCGGCCCAACTGACATCGCGCAGCACCAACCGCTGCCCCGGTGGTACATCTAATTGCCGAAGCTGAATGCTAACCATGGGTAACTGTTCCCTCCAGCAGGGGTTCATTCGGGCGGTTTCCAGATTAGTTGGCCATCATGGCGCAATTCGGTCGTGCATCCTCACCTTATTCAAATGATACGTTACGGCCCTGCCCCGCCGCCGCCGCCCTAGACCCGCCTAGAGCGGGTGAACGGGAATTTAAGGCCGAGGGCGAGGGCGAGCGGAGCGGCTGTGTTGGCCGTGGATGCTTACGCAGTAGGGTACAACATAGGTCAAGGCGGCAGAGAACCAGCGCTGGCGGGTCATTTGCCCCTGCCAGAGGGCCACGCCATGGTTAATCGTGAACAGAAGGGTGCCAATTACCAGGGCTACCCGCAGCGCCGTGGGGGCATAGTGGGGATCCCGCAGGCTTTGCCAGTAGGTTTGGGGCGGTTTGGGCTGGGGTAGCATGGTCTGGGGCATGGCAGGATGAGTCAATGACGCTTCACATTTCTACATCTCAGTATCAACGAATGCGGGAGGCATTGGAAGCCACCTATCCCCAAGAGGGCTGTGGGGTGCTGGTGGGGAAACGGGTGTTTGAGTTAGGGGCAGACACACCCCAACCTGGCTTACAAGCTCAAGCGATGCCGCAGGATGCCTACCGCGAGGTGGTGCAGGTGATTCCGGTCGCCAATGCGTGGGAGCCGGGGCTTTTGGATGAGGTGGGCGGGGAGAAAAACGCCCAGTCCGTGGGCGATCTCAACCGTGGCGATAGGCCCCATCAGACATTGACCCACGGAGCCCACGACCGCTACTGGATCGACCCTGCCGACCTGCTGCGGATTCAGAAAGAAGCGCGTGATCAGGATTTGGAAATCATCGGCATTGTCCATTCTCACCCCGACCATCCGGCGATTCCTTCAGAATGTGATCGGCAGCTGGCATGGCCTGTCTATTCCTATGTGATTGCCTCGGTACGCGAAGGCCAGGTGGTGGATGTGCAAAGCTGGCGACTCAACGAAGCCCAGCAGTTCGAGGCAGAAAGCATCACAATCCTGTGATCATCCACTAACAATTTTCCGACCATGGCCTAAGCTGAAGAGATGTGCCAAGTCGGTAATACCCCGCACCGTTTTGGCTATCATAGATAGTCTTTGGCTGTCATCCCTTCCCTTTCCGCCCTGGAAACCATGCTCAATCCCAACCTAGACGATATCCAACTCACTAAAGAGGAGTACGAGCGCTACTCCCGCCACATCATTCTGCCGGAGGTGGGCCTAGAGGGGCAAAAGAAACTCAAGGCCGCTAGCGTGCTCTGTGTGGGCACGGGCGGGCTGGGGTCGCCCCTGCTGCTGTATTTGGCCGCCGCTGGCATTGGTCGCATCGGCATTGTGGATTTCGATGTGGTGGATCAGTCCAACCTGCATCGCCAAATCATCCACAGCGAATCCTGGGTGGGCAAACCCAAGATTGAATCGGCCAAAAACCGCATTCTAGAAATCAACCCCCACTGCCAGATCGACCTCTACGAAACCCGCCTCAGCGCCGAAAACGCCCTGGATATTTTCGCGCCCTACGATGTGGTGGTAGACGGCACCGATAACTTCCCGACCCGCTACCTGGTCAACGATGCCTGTGTGCTGCTGAACAAGCCCAACGTCTACGGCTCCATTTTCCGGTTTGAGGGGCAGGCCACGGTGTTCAACTACCAGGATGGCCCCAACTACCGCGACCTCTATCCCGAACCGCCCCCGCCGGGGATGGTGCCCTCTTGCGCCGAAGGTGGCGTGCTGGGGGTGCTTCCCGGCATCATCGGCACCATTCAGGCCAATGAAACCATCAAGGTGATTTTGGGCACGGGCAAAACCCTCAGCGGTCGCCTGTTGCTCTACAACGCCCTAGATATGACCTTCCGGGAGCTGAAGCTGCGGCCCAACCCCGTGCGCCCGGTGATCGAAGGCCTGATCGACTACGAAATGTTCTGTGGCATTCCCCAGGCCCAGGCCCAGGCGGAGAAGGAAAAGGCGGGCATCCCCGAAATGACCGTCACCGAACTGAAGCAGGTGCTCGACAGCGGTGCAGATAACGTTCTGCTGCTGGACGTGCGGAACCCCAACGAGTACGAAATCGCCAAGATCCCCGGATCCGTGCTGGTGCCTCTGCCGGATATCGAAAACGGCGACGGCGTTAGCCAAGTGAAGGAACTGCTCAACGGCCATCGGCTGATTGTCCATTGCAAAATGGGTGGGCGCTCGGCCAAGGCCCTGGGCATCCTCAAGCAGCACGGCATCGATGGTACCAACGTCAAAGGCGGCATCCTAGCCTGGAGCAAGGACGTTGATCCCTCCGTGCCCGAATACTAGAGGCCCCTGGCCCTAACGCGAACCCTCATCACCCTCTGGAAGCCGAGCGCTTCTAGGGGGTTCCTCATGGCCGAGAGAAGGGCTATCGATCCCAGCGCCCCAACCCCCAACCCCTCAAGCAGTCGTCAAGGATGCATCTATGCTCAGCCTGTGGGCCAAAACCAGCGGCACTTGGATTAACGTGGCCACCGTGATTGCAGGCACCAGCCTGGGGCTTCTGCTGCGGAGCCGCCTGCCTCGCGCCATGCAGCAGGTAATTACCCAGGCCGTGGGGCTGATGACCCTGGTGATTGGGGTAGCCATGGCCGGGAGTCTTTCGGCAGTACAGGTTGGCCCCTTGGATGGCATCATCCTGGCGTTGCTGGTGATGGTGGCGGGGGGGCTGCTGGGGGAATGGGGCCAAATCGAGCAGCGCCTCACCACACTGGGGGACTGGCTCAAGGCCCAGGTAAAGGGCGGCGGCAGGTTTACGGAGGGCTTTGTGGCGGCGAGCTTGCTCTTTTGCATTGGCCCCATGGCCATCCTGGGTAGCCTCAACAACGGCCTAGCCGGGGATAACACCCTACTCACCCTCAAGGCCACCATGGACGGGCTGGCCTCCATTGCCATGACCGGGAGCTATGGCGTGGGGGTGGGGTTTTCGGCCCTGAGCGTGCTGGTGGTGCAGGGCAGTTTGTCGCTGCTGGCCAGTGTGTCTGGGGCGGCAATTCCCGACCCCACCACCAACCCGTACATTCTGCTGATTACGGGCATGGGTGGGCTGATGATTCTCGGTATCGGCCTCAGCCTGTTGGAGGTGGCTCAAATTCGGGTGGCGTCATTTCTGCCAGCCCTGGCCCTAGGGCCGCTGGTGATCGCCTTAGCCAGCCTGTTTTAGCCCGCTATTGCCCACCTGAATTCCCCATCTAGAAAATAGCTGAAGCTACTGAGCCACAGAACTAACCCAGGGCAGACCACTAATACTCGGCTATTTTGGCGACTAAGCGCCAACTCTCTTCAAACCAACTAGGCTTGAAAAAACGGTGATTTTTCAAAACTCCCCAGGTAGGATTCGAACCTACGACCAATCGGTTAACAGCCGACCGCTCTACCACTGAGCTACTGAGGATTAAGTCGAAACTAATAGTAACGAGAAAAGCCCCCCTTTGACAACCCCTTTCTCGAAAAAAGTTTTTTTTCCCGGAATCGGCCCACCTTCTGCGAGTCTGACCCACCCTTGCACCTAGCCCCGGTGGCCAAATCGCAAGCGCATCAGTTTTTCCTGGGCTTCTTGATCCAAACCACTCATCAACGAACGACGGGCTGGCTGGGAACGCCGGGGGCGGCGGCGCAGGCTTTGCTGGTGGATGAGGTGGATATCGCTTTCCAGTTGGCGGGCCGACATCCATTCAGCCCCGTAACCCGTGACGGTGAGTTGATGCACACGGTCGGAGGTAGCAACAATGATCCGGTGGTTGCGGCGGGATTGGTGCATGAGTCTGGCGCAGACTTTTTCGATGTAGGTGTCGGCGGTTTGGCCAAAGTCGGTGTAGTGTACCGAAAGGCGGTCGGTGACGACTTCTTGAACGCTGGGCGAGGGTACTCCGTGGGCGTCGAACACCAGGTGCGTATCCAACCCTTTGCGGGCGCTGTAGTTGGCTAGGATTTCAATTAATTCGCGACGGGCGGCCTCAAAGCCTTCCTGCTGCTTTTTTTGCACCAGCAACGGCCATGCGCCGATCATGTTGTAGCCGTCTACCAATAGCTTGGCAATGCAATCCCCCTGATCCATGGCCCCATCCCCCGCCCCAGTTACATAACGACATGATCCCTTAATCTCATCTTACCGGGGATTTTAGGGGTTTGGGGTTGCTCTGGCTACAGGGCGGGGGTGTGGTGGCCAGTGACTTTGTAGTTAGACTAGGCCGTCTGCAATAACGCCTTCATGCGCTCTGGGTCGCCCTCATCGGTCACTTGGCCCGATTGCAGCAGAAAGGCTCGGTCGCAGTAGTCTAGTTCCACCAGGCGGTGCGTGACCCACAGGGCGGTCAGGCCACGTTCTTTCACCAGTTCTCGCACCCGTTTTACGAGGTCGATTTGGCTGTCAGGATCTAAAAGGGCGGTGGGTTCGTCCAGCAGCAGCACATGGCAGTGGCGGGCAATGGCTCCGGCGATGGCGACGCGCTGTTTTTGGCCCCCGCTGAGGGCATAGATGGGGCGGCGCTTGAGGTCTAACAAATTGATGGCGGCGAGGGCATCGTCTACCCGGTTGCGAATGTCCGCCAGGGGCAGCTTTTCTTCGACCAGACCGAAGGCGACATCCGCTCCTACGGTGGGCATCACCAGTTGGTGATCGGGATTTTGAAACACAAAGCCGACGGGGGATTCAATGAACCACTCCCCGGCCTGGGGCTTCAGCAACCCACCCAAAATCCGCAGCAGGGTGGATTTGCCGCTGCCGTTGTTGCCCAGCAGCATACAAAACTCGCCCCGCTCCACCGTCAGGGAACAGTTCTGCAACACAGGTTGCCCCGAAGGCCACTGAAATTGCAGGTTGTGAACGGCGATGGCGGCGTTGGGGTGGGTGGCAGTCATAGGCCGATCAATGAATTTGAGCTTTGGTAAATTGCAAAGTCTCTTGCCAGCCCTCACCCCCAGCCCCTCTCCCAGGAGGGAGAAGGGAGCCGGAAGATCCTTCAAAGTCCCTCTCCCAACTTAGGAGAGGGATGTAGGGTGAGGGCTAGACTATGGGATCAAGAGCGCGTTTGTAATCGACTGAACCTATTGATCAGCGCTGAGGGCAAAGAAACCGGGGGGACGCCCACCCGCTACACCCGCCGCTTTCTCGAAGATTTGCACGGCGGCGACTTCGCTGGCGAGCACCGTTACTTTTTTGTTGGGGATTTGATCGCAGGTCATTTCTAGCCATTGGCTACCGCCACTGCGAACGTCGTTCACAAGGGATCCGTAGAGCGCTTCTGCGGCCTCCTGCTCCTTTTTTTGCACCGAGAGGGGCATAGCCGTGTTCTTGAGGGTCAATTCAATCGTAAACATAGGTTAAGGAGTACTCGTAACGTTAACGATGGCCAATGGCGTGATGTTTCCACCCAATATAGATGTTCCCACCATAGTTATCAGTGTAGTGCTGGGCACGCCAAAGCTGACATGGGCCAGATTTCTCTCATCTAGATTAGGTATATCAACCTATTCAAAGCCTTAAATCTTAAGGAATTCGGCGATTAGAGGTTGGGAACATCAAAAACACCCCCTATAATGATCACTACGGTAAAGAATAGTAAACACTCCTCATAATTCGGGGCTGCGGTCTTGACAGGTTGTCGGGCTTGGCTCACGAAACACTGGGGAAGCGCCATTATCTTCCGTGTATATACCTGTCCATTGATGATTACGGAGATCCGCGTATGACCATTGCAATGGGGCGCGCGCAAGCTCAACGGGGATGGTTCGACGTCCTCGATGACTGGCTGAAGCGCGATCGCTTTGTATTTGTGGGCTGGTCTGGCATCCTGCTGTTCCCCTGCGCCTATCTGGCGGTGGGCGGCTGGCTGACTGGCACCACCTTCGTCACCTCCTGGTACACCCACGGCCTCGCGTCGTCCTACCTGGAAGGGGCTAACTTTTTGACCGTGGCCGTTTCGACCCCGGCCAACAGCTTGGGTCACTCCCTGCTGCTGCTCTGGGGTCCCGAAGCCCAGGGCGATTTCGTCCGCTGGTGCCAACTGGGCGGCCTGTGGAGCTTTGTGGCCCTGCACGGTGCCTTCGGTCTGATCGGCTTCATGCTGCGTCAGTTTGAAGTGGCCCGTCTGGTGGGTCTGCGGCCCTACAACGCCATTGCCTTCTCCGCGCCGATTGCGGTGTTCGTCAGCGTGTTTCTGATGTACCCCCTCGGCCAAAGTAGCTGGTTCTTTGCCCCCAGCTTTGGTGTGGCGTCCATCTTCCGCTTCCTGCTGTTCTTCCAAGGCTTCCACAACTGGACCCTCAACCCCTTCCACATGATGGGCGTTGCTGGGGTGCTGGGCGGTGCGCTGCTCTGCGCCATCCACGGAGCCACGGTGGAGAACACCCTGTTCAAGGACGGCGAGAACGCCAACACCTTCCGCGCCTTTGAACCCACCCAAGCCGAAGAAACCTACTCCATGGTGACGGCGAACCGATTCTGGTCTCAGATTTTTGGGATCGCCTTCTCCAACAAGCGTTGGCTGCACTTCTTCATGCTGTTTGTGCCTGTGACGGGCCTGTGGATGAGTGCCGTGGGCGTGGTGGGTCTGGGTCTGAACCTGCGGGCCTACGACTTCGTCTCCCAGGAAATCCGGGCGGCGGAAGACCCTGAATTTGAAACCTTCTACACCAAGAACATTCTGCTGAACGAAGGTATCCGGGCTTGGATGGCTCCCACCGACCAACCCCACGAAAAGTTTGTCTTCCCCGAAGAAGTGCTGCCTCGCGGCAACGCTCTGTAAGGGTAAAGCAGTCTATCCCGGTGTTTGGGGCGTTACGCCATCAGCCCCAAACCCAAACTCTAGGAGGCCCCCACGGCCTCCTTTTTTGCGTTTTATTGGGGAATCGCAAACCCAGGTAGAAAAACCTCGCATCGGCGGCAAGTCAGGTAAAGACTCCGAAGGGTAGAGGGCAGACGGGCTATCCATTGCCTATCCAGGTGCAAGATCAACGAAGGTGGGGAAGCCGATATGATGGATCGTATGGATACAATCACCCTGACTCGACCCGACGACTGGCACCTGCACCTCCGCGACGGAGAGGCCCTCAAGACCGTGCTGCCCTATACGGCGCGACAGTTTGCCCGCGCCATCGTGATGCCCAACCTGAAGCCCCCGGTGCGGACGGTGGCGGAAGCCGCAGCCTACCGAGATCGCATTCTGGCGGCGTTGCCAGCGGGGCAGGTTTTTGAGCCGTTGATGACGCTGTATTTGACGGACAACACCCGTCCAGAGGAAATCCTAGCGGCCAAGGCATCATCGTTTGTCAAGGCTGTGAAATACTATCCCGCTGGGGCGACGACAAATTCCGATTCTGGGGTCACGGATATTCGCAAGGGCGACGCGGTGTTTGCAGCCATGGAAGAGGCCGACCTGCCGCTGTTGCTGCACGGAGAAGTGACCCACGCCACCATCGACATTTTTGACCGCGAAAAGGTCTTCATCGAAACCCATCTGATGCCCCTGCGGCAACGCTTTCCCAAACTGCGGATTGTACTGGAGCACATCACCACCGCCGAGGCTGTGGACTATGTGCAAAGCACCGACCGCATCGCCGCCACCATCACGCCCCAGCATCTGCTCTTTAGCCGCACGGCTTTGTTTCAGGGTGGCCTGCGTCCCCACTATTACTGTCTGCCAATTTTGAAGCGGGAAACCCACCGCCAAGCCCTTGTCGAAGCGGCGACCTCCGGCAACCCCAAATTTTTTCTGGGCACCGACAGCGCTCCCCATCCTCGCCACAGCAAGGAAAGCGACTGCGGTTGTGCGGGCTGCTTCTCGGCCCTCCATGCCCTAGAACTCTATGCCGAAGCCTTCGAGGCGGCAGAGGCCCTGGACAAGCTAGAAGCCTTCGCCAGCTTCTACGGCCCAGACTTCTACCGCCTGCCTCGCAACACCGATACGATCACCCTGACCAAAACCCCCTGGCGCATCCCCGATGAGCTGCCCTTTGGTGAATCGGGTCTGGTGCCGCTGCGGGCCGGGGAGGAACTGACCTGGAAAATGGCTTAATCCACCTGCCGAGGGTCAGGCGTTGCCCCACCAACAGATCGCCATGACAGATCATCTGGCCCCAGCACCGCCCCCTGGTCATAATAGCCGCAGAGAGGGCGGCGGTGAGAGTTACTTGACTTCGTTGGGGCAGGGTTCTCCGGCTGCAAAGGTGCTGATGTTAGCCAGCGTTGTGTCGGCAATGTTGCCCAGGGCTTCTTTGGTAAAAAAGGCTTGGTGGGCCGTGATCACCACGTTGGAGAAGGACTGCAACAGTTGGAAGGTGTCGTCTTGGATGATGGTGTCTGAGAGGTCTTCAAAAAAGAGATCCTCTTCTTCCTCATAGACATCGGTGCCCAGGTAGCCAATCTGGCCCGACTTAATTCCTTCGATCACCGCCTTGGTGTCCATCAGCGCCCCACGACTGGTGTTAATCAGCATCACCCCCGGCTTCATTTGCTGGATGGTTTCGTCGTTGATCAGGTGGTAGGTGGCGGGCAGCAGGGGGCAGTGCAGAGAAATCACATCTGCCTGGGCGAATAGGTCGGGTAGCTCAACGTAGGTAACGCCCAGGTCGATACAGGACTGGTTGGGGTAAACGTCGTAGGCCAGCAGCCGACAGCCAAAACCGTGCATAATTTGGGCAAAGCATTGGCCAATTTTCCCGGTGCCAATGATGCCCACGGTTTTGCCGTGGAGGTCAAACCCCAGTAGGCCGTTGAGGGCAAAGTTGTCGTCGCGCACGCGGTTGTAGGCCCGATAGAGTCGGCGGTTAAGCATTAGGATCAACCCCGCCGCGTGCTCGGCCACCGCATAGGGCGAATAGGCTGGCACCCGCACCACCGTAATCCCCAATTCCTTGGCGGCCACCAAGTCCACATTGTTAAACCCGGCACAGCGTAGGGCCACCAGCCGAATGCCCTGATTCACCAGTTTTTCCAAGACTCTGCGGTTCACCTCGTCGTTGATGAACACGCACACCGCCTCGGCCTCGGCCTCGCGGGCCAGGGAGACCGTGTGGGAGGTCAGACGAGCTTCAAGGAAGGTGAACTCGTGGCCGTAGGGGGCATTGGCCTGCTCAAAGGAGAGTTGGTCGTAGGGCTTGGTGCTAAAAACCGCAACTTTCATGGGGCAATAGGCTATCCAACGAAAAATCTGCCCCTAGCCTACCCTTAACTGGCGGTTCTATGCCGCTCTAGCCCAGCGTCACTAAGACGTCGCCACCCCAGAAAAGACACATTTTGGTCTAGCAGAAAAACTCGGCGTAGGCTGGCTGCGTAGGTTCTGAAGTCAGGGTCTGACCGTAGGCCCGCTGGATGTTTTCAAAGGTCATCACCGCCTGGGGCACATCATTGGCCAGCAGGGTGCGGTTCAACAGCAGTAGTCGATCATAGCGGTGCAGCGCCTCACCCCATTCGTGGCTGCATACGACTAGGGTTTTGCCCTGGGCCTTGAGTTCAGCAAAAATGCTGAGCATCAGGGCTTCAGTCTTTTTGTCGATGGCTGTGAAAGGCTCATCCAGCAGCAGTAGGTCAGCGTCCTGGGCTAGGGCACGGGCCAAAAACACCCGCTGCTGTTGTCCTCCAGAAAGTTCGCCAATGGGCCGATGGGCCAAGTGCAGCATATCCACCCGCTCTAGGGCCACGGTGACGCGCTGTTTAGCCTGACGGTTAGGGGCTTTAAACCAACCTGCTAGGGCCGCTTGAGCCATCAGGGCCACATTCCAAGCGGTGATGGGGTAGTCCCAGTCAATGCGGGATCGCTGGGGCAGATAGGCTACCGCCCGCCGCCGCCGCCGCAGGGGCACCCCCTGGAACATCACCCGGCCCTGGTGGGGCACCAACCCCAGCAGCGCCTTAATAAACGTGCTTTTCCCAGCCCCATTTGGCCCTACTAAGCCCACTAGCTCCCCCGGAGCCAGCGCCACAGACACCTGCCGCAGAGCAGAGACGCCTCGATAGTGGACGGATAGGTTGTGAACTTCTAGCATGATCGCCAAAGCCGCCAAAAATGATAACCGTTATCACTATCATACTCGGCCTTGGCCCATATGGGCGGGACGCGCCTAGGACACGCCTAGTCTGTACGCCAATCCACCGAACCACCGCCCTTAGCAGTTTTGGCCCTCCTACAGGTTTGCTATGATCGCCACAGCTTGGCTTCCTACCCTGTGATGGACGATGACCCTGACGCCGGAACCTAGAGACCTGCAAGTGGAAGTGCTGGAACGCATTGATCGCCTGGATCAAAGCCTCAATCACCGCATCCAAGGTTTAGAGCAGAATATCCAAGGTTTAGAACAGAATATTCAAGACCTAGAGCACAACATCCAAGGCATTGAACACAAGCTGGATGCCGACATCAAGCGCCTGGATGAACGCACCGACAAGTGGGAAGAGCGCTTTTTGCAACTGTCGAAAGACAACCTCGCGATTTCTCGCACAGTGATTATTGCGGCGGCGACGGTAGTCATTTTTGGCAGCGTGTTAGACAAGGCCGAGGTGCTGGTGGAGGGCTTTTCCCGCCTGGTAGGAAAATAGGCGCTATTCCCACTCCACCTGGCCTCAACCTTTTCTAACGCCGTTTGAGCCAGAGCAGCACGGCTAGGATCACGCCCACCAAGGGCAGAATCAGCAGGGCAAACACCCCTAGGCCAAGTTGTTGCTGCACCGTCATCACAATCCGGCGGTTGGTGACTTCACGGGGGCGAATCGACAGGGTGGCGTCGTTGGCTTGGCCCAGCCAGCTCACGGAGTTGAGGAAGACATCGCCGTTGAGCTGTTGCTCGAACAGGCCATCGGTGGCAAAGGAGGCATTGCCGATCACCACCAGGCGGGCTTCTTGGCTCCCAGGATCATCCTCTGAATTTGAACCCACCAAATCCTCTAGGGGATCGGCTTCCTCCGTATCAGCACCTTCCTCGGTGGCGGAATTTTCCGATGGGGAGTCCGCCGCCGGATCGTCGTTGCTGCTTTCGCTAATAGGACGACTGAGGGCAACACCGAGGCTGTAGGGGCCAGAGGGAGGGGCGTTTTCGTCGAACTGAAGTTCCCCGGCTTCGGAGATGGCTTCGGCGCGGCTTTGGGCGTTGCTGTTGAGGATCGAGACTGCCATGACATCGGGCACTTCTTCGATATTGACGGGACGTACCAGGGGAAAGAAGGAGCGCCCGGTGCCAAAGTCGCGGGTGATGGGGTGGTCGCCGTAGTTGGTGACGAGGGGGGCGGCGGGGCCAAGGCCGACCAGTTGCCCGGTGCCGGAGGTATCCAGCACGATGCGGTCATCGAGGGTGACGCCCCAGGGGTCGAGCAGGCTATCCAAATTGGGGTTGGTGCGCGGGTCGATCATCAGCATCAGGCTACCCCCACGATCCAGGTAGGCTTGGAGGGCGTCCACCTCGGCATCAAAAAATTCCGTCGCGGGGCCAGCTACAATGACGACGCTGGCGTCCTCCGGCACGGTGGGCGTGGTAGACAAGTCCAGCGGCTCCACGGTAAAGCCCTTTTCCCCTAGGGCGGTGGCGGCCTGGAGGAATCCGGTTTCGCTACCGTCGATGGCAAATTCTTGATGCCCCTGGGTGAAGTAGGCCGTCAGGGCGCTTTCGGTGCCTAATTGGGCCAGGATGTTGGTGAGGGTGCGCTCCGACAGGCGATCTGAGGGAGTGAGGGTCTGCACGGGACGGCGGTTGTCGCCCTGCTCCACAAACACCATTCCCGGCTGGGTAACGTTGAAGGACTGGGCTAAACGGGGGTTATCGTAGGGGTTGACGAACTCGAAGGCAAAGTTATCCCCCGCCCGTCGATAACTTTCCAAAAGCTGCCGATCCTGGGGGTTTTGGCTGGGGTCGAACACCAGCACCCGCGTTGGTTCTGCCAGAGATGCCACCACTTGGCGCGACTCTGGGGCCAGGGTGAAGATTTGGTTTTCGGTGAGATCCACCCGGCTGGAGTAGCGCACCGCCAGGAAGTTCACCAACCCCAAAATGGCCAGCACCGCCAGAATGGACACCAGGGCATTGGCCCCCGCCTCCGTGGAACGCTGACTCCAGAAGCGGTTGCGGCCATACTCGCTAAAGCCCAAGCCCACCACCATCAGCCCCAACCCGCCCAACAGCAGCGCCGAGGGCAGGGGCGTCCAACCCGCCACAAAGCCCGCAATCAACCCCGCCGTAGCCAGGGCCAAACCGGGCAGGGCAAGGTACTTGAGATACTTCTGATAGGCCACCTTAACGTTCATGGATGTATACCAAACGGGACGGGTTAGGGGGAGATGGTTACGAATAAATCTGGGGAGAGGGAGGCGTTGGTGGATCCCCCCTAGCCCCCCTTAGTAAGGGGGGAACTGGAGTCGAAGTCCTCCCTATTGAAAGAGAGAATCACCATCAAAGTCCCCCTTTTTAAGGGGGATTTAGGGGGATCCTCCGCCCTAAGATCGCTGGAAACGCAGTGCTTCGACGGATTGGGCGGTGAGGAAAATGCCGAGGACGATGAAGGACAGGAACAGGACGAGGCTGCTAGAGTCGAACACGCCCTCGGTGAAGGTGGTGAAATGGCGCAGCAGGGAAAGATGGCTGAAGGCTTCCCCTAGGGCACCGGGCAACCCCTGGGCCACGGCATCCACCAGCCACAGCAGCAGAATTAGGGCAAAGGTCATAATCGCCGCCAAGACGGTGCTATCGGTGAGGGAGGACACGAACATCCCCAGGGCCAGCAGGCTTGCGGCCATCAGCACCAGGCCCACGTAGGACAGCACAAATCCAGATGAACCCACCGCCGGAGACGCCGCCCCCAAGGCCACGGACTGACTCACCATCAACGGCAGCACCATGCCGATGTAGAACGTCACCACCGCCAGCAGCTTGCCCAGGGCAACGGCCCAGTTCGGCAGGGGCGAGGTGGCCAAAAGCTCCAGGGTGCCCTGCTTGCGTTCGTCGGTGTAGAGGCCCATGGAGAGCATCGGCAGCACAAACATCGACAGCGACCCCAACAGGCCCACGTAGGCTTTGTTGAACTCGTAGGCGACATCAAAGGAGGGCGGGGTCATGCCCATCTGGGCGGCTTGGTCGGCCTGGGCAGCGGCGGCAATCAGCCCCTGCGGCCCCAGCAAAATCGCCACCAGAAAAAAGCCCCCCAGCAACCAAAACACCGCCGCAATCACGTAGGACAGAGGGGCCGTGAAGTAGCTTTGCAGTTCCCGCTGGTAGATGGCCAGGATGTTTTTGAAGATGAGGTTGTTCAAATTATTCTTCAAGGGTGGAGTCAACTTTGGGTTTGCGTTCGTCATTGGGACACCTCCACGGGGGGCACGGGGGGATCACTGGGTTCGGTGGTGGTCAGGTTGAGGAACACATCCTCTAGGGTGGCCTGTTGGCGGCGCAGTTCGTGGAGTTCTATCCCTGCGTTCACCAGACTGGCCGCAATGGCTTGGCCCAGGTTTGCGCCCTGGTTTCCCGCCACCCACAGGCGATGGTGATGCTCCGGCACATGGTCGGGGCTGAGGATATCCACCTGCCGCACCTCGGAGAGCTGGGTTAACAACGACTGCGCCCGGTTCACATCCCCCCGAATCTCCACCTCATAGGCGGTTTCCCCAGCCAGACGAGCGGTGAGATTGTCCGGCGTATCCGTCGCCACCACCTGCCCTCGGTTGATGATCGTCACCCGGTCACAGGTCATGCTCACCTCCGGCAGAATGTGGGTGGAGAGGATGATGGTGTGGCTTCCGGCGAGGCTCTTAATCAACTGGCGAACTTCGTTAATTTGGCGCGGATCGAGGCCCACGGTGGGTTCGTCCAAAATAATCACGGGCGGGTCGTGGATAATCGCCTGGGCAATGCCCACCCGCTGCCGATACCCCTTAGACAGCTTGCGAATCAACGTGTTGCGCCGATCTATCAACCCGCAACGCTCCATGGCAATTTGCGCCCGCTGGGGCCGCATTCCCGCCGGAACGCCCTTAATTTTGGCCACAAAGTTCAAATAGCCCTCCACCGTCATCTGTGGATACAGCGGCGGCGACTCCGGCAAATAGCCAATTCGCTGGCGCACCGCCATGGAATCGGTGTGGACATCGTAGCCCGCAATCCGGGCCGTCCCCTCCGAGGCTGGCAGGTAGCCCGACAAAATCCGCATGGTGGTGGTTTTACCTGCCCCGTTTGGCCCCAAAAAGCCTAAAATCTCCCCCGGCTGCGCCTCAAAAGTGACATCGCGAATGGCCGGGGTAGAGCCATAGGTTTTACCGAGGTGCTCAACTTCAATCATGGACGCCTCATATCCGGTGGGATCAATGGACAGTTATAGCAAACAAGGGGTTCACTGTGGGGAGGGAGGGTGACGGGAAGGGGAAGAGGGGGGAGTCGGAGAACCGGGGACGGGAGAGGGGGAGTTAGGGATTAGGACGCCATGATTTACAGGGTAGGGGCGCGGTCTCCTCGCCCTCCTTACCCAGAGGGTTGGGCTGAGGCTGGGACTTTTGGCATACTGGGAGGTGTTGTCGCGGTTTTTCCCACGGGTTTATGATTGGCACCTTTCAGCAAAGCCGCCTCCGTATTGAAGTGGATGCCGCCGCTGGGCGCATTCAGGCCAGCCTGCTCCAGCCCGACCAGTTTCGGCGATGGCTTTGGCCCCAGCGCTTCCAGGCCGGACTGCCCGATGCCCTCCACGGCGATCTGGTTTTCCACAGCTACTTTGGCCCGGTGGAAATCCGCCACGAAGTCCAGGAGCTTTCTAACAATCACCTGCGCCTGATTCTCTCTGGCGGCATCGACGGCTTCCACGAGTGGTACTGGGGCGACCGCTGGGTGCAGTCGCAATTGGAGGGGGTTTCGGCCCTGCCGATTAGCCTGGGCCAAAGTTTGGTGATGGTGCGTCTGCGCCAGTTTTTGGCCAATCCCGTCGAGTCCCAGGCATCCTAGCGACGGTCAAACCGCACTGCCTCTAGCTCTGGCCTAGGGGAAAGCCGCCAACCAGATGGGGCATCGGCAGGCACCCTCTGGGGACTGCGCCGCGAGGAGTCGGCTCCGCCCTAAGCTATACCACCTCTAGCTCATCGGCCTTGAGGTGGGCGCGGAAGGGACGCTTGACACCTTCCACGGCAAACTCCACCTGCACCGGAAAGTTGGGGCTGATGGGGCGACCTTGATAGTCATTGAGCACACCGACAACGGTGCCTTCTAACCCATTGGCATCAAAGGCTTCATTGCGGTGCAGCGGGTGGTGGTAAAAAATAACCGATGCTTTGATGCGAACTCGATTTCCGACATTCATAAACACACACTCGCCTTTCTGGATCCCCTCTCACGCCTGAAATCAGCGGGGATCTTCGTCTACACAGCCCTACCATCTTGACACAGGATGGGCCACGGCCTGCATTCTCTCCGGCAGGGCAGGGCACTTTTCTGAGAGCACCGTTAACCTCCCTAACCACAGATTACGAACCCTATGGTTTTCTATCAGCTTTGCCACAATGCCTGCATCGTTTCGCAGATCGTGGCGTAATGGGAGATGAAGCGTTAGGCAAATATACTCATGGTTGACTCTTCAGATACGACCTTCATGGCGTCCCTTCAGCAATTGGTGGTGAACCTGCTCGCTGACCATGCCTACAGCATTTGCGAACTGGCTCAGGAATGCGCCCAGCAACTCCATGAGCCCATGTGCGAAATTATGACCCCCCTGGCCGACAGCCTGTGCGACATGGTAGACCGAGGCCGAGTTCACTACGACCGTCAGCAGCACCTAGTGATGCTGGGCTAGTCTGCCGAGGGTGCTCCGTCCGCTAGTAATTCTGTGATCCGCAGCGTCATAGCCGCCATTTCAAGATTATTCTGGGCGGCGAGGGCGCTTCTTTCTTGGAAGGCATGGCCAATTTCCGTAGCCTGGAGCAGGTGACGGGCCTCCTGCATGAGTTCTTCGGCGCGGGCCAGGGGCTGGGGTTGCTTAGACATCAGCACCTCATCCAGTTGCACAATAAACTGGGAGATGGGGCGCAGCCAGCTAAACTGCTCATGGCTGAGTACCAGGCGCAGATACTCGCCCTTGTGGGGAATGGGGCCATGGGCGGCTTCGTAGATGTCCTTCTCGGCCTCCATCAGGTGTTTGTGGGCCTTCAGCAGCAGGGGGCGCAGTTCGCGGATTTGGTCAAAGGCCGGATCTACGGCAGGATTACCAACAGTCATACCAGCAGGGTGTTGTGGGAGTACTGCCCTCACCTTTCCATGAAAGGTCAAGGATTTCAAGGGGCTTGGGGGGCAAGCCCCGCTTGGGTGCCAGGGTGTTTAATGCCACAATGACCCTAGGTGTTTAGCAGCGACTATGGCCTTCACGACGGTTTTTCCCGGTCAGTTGTCGATTATTGCCAGCCGCTTTGATGCTCGGCCTATGAGCTTTTTGCAAGGAGACGAGCGCCTCGGCTATGAGCCAGCGGTGGCTAGGGCCGTGTGCCAGCATCTTGGCCTCGAACCCGTTTGGGTAAACTATCCCATCGATCAGTTCTACCCTGTGCTTAGCAGCGGCCAGCACGATGTGGTGTGGTTTAACCAGGCCATTACCCAGGAACGCCGCGCCTGGGCAGACTTTACCCGTCCCTATGGCCGCTTTGATGAGGCGGTGCTGGTGCGTGAGGATAGCCCCATCCATCATGTGCAAGATCTGGCCGAGAAACGGCTGGGCACCCTAGATACCCGGTTGCCGATGCTGCCTCAGGAGGATTTCCCTGACCTAGAGTGGGTCGCCTTTGCCGACCGCGATGCCGCCTTTACCACCATGCTTTCCGCCCTAGACCACCATGAGATTGACGCGGTGCTAGAGGATGCGGTGCTGCTGCTAACAGCGGAGGCGGATAACCCCAGGTGGCGGGTTGCCTTTCAGCGATTTACCCAGCAACCCTTTGGCGTGGGGGTGCTACCGGGCAATCGAGAACTCCTAGATGCCCTCAACCAAGCCCTCACCCAGCTCATGGTAGACGGCACCCTAGCCCGCCTGTGGGCGCAGTGGATTCCCTTTAAGCCCTTTCCTTTTTAGCGGCGGAGTTGCTCAGGATTGGGCCGAAGCGATGGGGGGAACCGAGGAAAGCGGGCAGAGGGAGGTAGGCAGATTTAGCTAGAGGCTCACTTGGCTTTGGCTCCAGTGCTGGGCCGCCTTGAGGGCAGCTATATTGACGGGGCGGCGGCGCTGCTTCTGGGCATACATGGCAACATCGGCCCGGTTTACTAGGTCTCGCAGGGAGAGATGGGCTTCGTCCCAGGTGCCTACCGCCAGTCCCACACTGAAGGACAGAGGATAGGGCAGTTGGTTCTCGGCTACAAAAGCGTCGGCGTTGGTGCGGAGATGGTCGGTGAGGGTCGCAGCATCGGCCTCGGAAGACAAAAAGACAACGAATTCATCGCCCCCCAATCGGGCCAAAACATCACCCTCGGTGCAGGTGCGGTGTAGGGCTTCAGCGGTGCCCAAAATCAGCCAGTCGCCTGCCTCATGGCCAAAGTGATCATTCACCTGCTTGAGATAATCCACATCAATAAAGGCTACCGTGGCCGATTGTCGCTGCCGACGGGCCTGCCGCAGCTTGGGATTGGCCATTAGGTAAAAGCCACGCCGATTGTAAAGCCCCGTCAACCCATCGGTGAGGGAGAGGCGAATCAGTTCGGCCTCTTGGGTATGGCGCTGCAACACTTCAGCCCGCAGTTTAGCGTTGGTGCGCTCAAGCTGTTCCATGCGGGAGAGGGTCTTCTCGTCCAATTCCTCAAAGCCTGCCTTGTGGGAGGCATCGGGGCCACAGATCCGCCGCAGCACCGTTGCCGTAGTCTCAGCAAGGCTTTTCAGAAGATCGAGTTCGTCCTCTAGGGGCTGGTGGCGGTCGGCCCAATAAACCCCAATTACCCCTAGGGGATCCGATTCGTCGATGGGCACCACGGTCAGGCTTTTCACAAAGGTGGGGGTATAGGCTTCCACCGGGATACGGGCATCACTGTAGATATCCTCAATGATGGCGGCCTGTTTGTGGTTGATCACCCAGCCACAGATACAGCTATGTAGGGGAAACCGCTGCCCTTTCCAGAGGGGGGCGATGGCGTTCTCGTGGGCATAGAAGCACTGGTCGTCTTCCTTGAGAACAAAGGTAGCCCCATCGGCATGGGTAAGTTCACGGGCAGCCACCGCCACCAGGGTCATCACGATATCTAGACTGGGGGCAAAGCACAAGTCCCGGATTATCTCAACCAAGCGCTTTTGAGCGGCAACGGTATTCATGGACTTATCCCAACAGGAGAGCAGGAGACGGGCTGGATAGACAAGAAACGTGAAAAAGCCAATCTTTCCTCAACATGCTGGCCCCAGTCTAGAGGGGGAAGCGCCATGGGCCAATCGCTTTCCCTAGAGAGTGTGGCGGGTCGATGCTAGACAGGCCGGGGGCAACCCGAGGGAAGCCAGCAAAGCTTGAGTGCCTATCTTATATTAAGCCCCGTTTTCTAGTCTAAAGAATCCGGGAGATCACGCTTCCTTTTCAGAAGATTTATGTGTGCTCATAATGTTTTGCAACTTTTTCATGCAAAACCGTCAGCCGAGGCATCTTGACTCAGTACAACTACTGAAACAAGCAAGATATTACCCCGCATAAACACTATCCCCAACTTGCCGATTGCAGGCAGGTTGAGAACCATAGGGCTAGCGGCTTCTCCCAATCTGGGGCCATCCCACAGCCCATCGTGTCGTAGCACTCAGGCCGGGATGATCGCTCCCGTTGTAGAGTCGGCCCAGGGGATCTCCCTCCCTCCCGTCGCCTTGGAGAAAGGCTAGGGTGAGAGCTTCGCTTTTTTCAGGCGGTTTTCTTCGTACCAGGCGGCAATGGCAGGCACCCAGGCTTGGAAGTGGGGCCAAATTTCCTCACAGAGCTTTTGGGCCTCAAGCTGGGCATCGGCTTTCCAGCGCAAATCCAGCAGATGCATCACCGAGCGCACATTGGCCGACATCACCCAATGCTGGCGAATATCAAAGGGAATCAGCCCCCTGGCGTGCTCTTCGGCAAAGCCCTGCTCAATGCGCTGTTTATAGCGACGGCTAGCCTCTAAACACCAGTTGATATCCTGCTGTCGGGCCTCGGCGGTGTATTCATACTTCTTGCCCTGACGATCACTGTAGAACCCCAAAGGCCGCAGATAGAAGACTTCTTCGACCTCGCGCTTGCCGTCCACCACGTCTAAAATTCGCTGACCTGTATATCGAAAGGATTGAACATCGAAGGAAATTCCCACCCGATGAGTTCGGATTTGTTGCATGGTGCTGTGGGGAAACCAGCCGATATTGAAGACAATTTGGGGGTGTTCGAGAGGGCCATAGTGACCACGGCCACCCTTGAGTAAATTGGTGACTAGAATGTCACCGCAGCGTTCTTCGCTGGGCCATTTGTCTCGTTCGTGGGCCACAAAGCCCTCAGCATAGTCCTGATGCATGGCGGCATACATGGTCTGCTGGGGGTTGGTGGTTTGGGAAATGACCTCAACCGTAAACCGATCCATAAGAATGCCTCAAATCTCAACTTCAATGTATTCAACGGTGCGCCGGGGGGCTGGGTTTGCCCTCGGCGGGGAGCTAGCCTGGGGCTGGGCTGGAGCTAAGCGCTCCGGCGGCGGGGGGGCTGGGGCCACCTCAAACCAGGGATCGGGGGCCACCGCCGACAGATCGGGTAGGGCCTCTCCCCCGGCGGGGAGTTGGTGGCCGGGTTGAGCCCCCTGGCGCAGGAGGGCTAACCCTTCCCGCACCGCCGACCGCACTACGGGCTCTGGATCGTGGGCCAGCATGAGGTGGAAGCAGTCGATCAGGTGATCTTGGAGCGAGACTTCGGCCCCGGCGATATAGGCGGTTTCGGCGTCGGCTTGGTGGGCGAGGCGCACCAGTTGACGCACGGCAATCAACCGCTGGAGGGAATCGGCCTGGGTGAGGTGGGCGAGGGCTTGCTCTAGGCGGTCGGCCTCGGTGGGCGCTGGGGCGGCGGCGGCGGACTGGGCGGGTGTAACGTCTAGGGTTTGGGGCACCGTCAGCGGATCAACCGACCCCGTGGCAGACGACCTCCGGCCATCGTCGGCTCGTTTCGTTGGATGAGGATTGGCCGTTGGGTCAGTCGGGGAACGCAGCAGAGCCACAACCACAAAGAAAGTCAGGGCCGTTTGCCCCGTGAGCACCAGGGCCATCAGCAGAGAGTGGGTGCTTTGCCAGAGCGCGGTGACGCTGTAGGTGCTGGCTCCCAGCATCAGACTCAGCACCAGCGCCTGCCGACCCAGGGAACGGGGCAGGGGCACCGCAGACTGAATCCGTTGCCGCAGGGCCTGCTGCTGGGCGGGGGAAAGCTGGGCCAGTTGGCGATAGGCCAAGACGCCAATTCCGGTAGAAATCACCAGGGCTCCATTCACCAGGCCCAGGGCAAAGCTGCCCAGCCCCAGCCCCCACAGGTACGCCTGCTGCGGGGAGGGACGCCAGCGGCCCAAGCTAGACCAAGACTGCCGCCATGCCGCCGCCTGAACCCGCTCGATAGAGTGTTTTGAAGAAGCCACCGGAGAAACCACAAACGCCGTGAACTGCCTGCAAAATTGCTTCTCGATCTTAAGCCGCTTTGCCGCCCTTGTTGCCCCAGAATCGGGGGTAGCCGATATGGAGCCATAATGAACCATAGGCTAGCGCTAGGGTAGCGCGTTTCCAGGGGTTGGATCTGTTGGTTGAAGACCTTGCCTTCGTGGGATACGTCCCATTTTCTGCCGTGTCGCCGTTTTCCCCTCAGTTGGTATGACTGCTTCTATGACTGATCCTCTTGCAGCCCAGCGCCTAGCGGTGGGTGATCCTCCTTCTGCCCCAAGCCTGACTGACCTGGCCCCCCACCTGCGCGAACCGTTGAGGATTGGCGATGTGACCCTCCACAGCCGAGTCCTTCAGTCGCCGCTGTCGGGGGTGACGGATCGGGCCTTTCGGGAACTGGTGCGCCGCTATGCACCGGAGTCGATGCTCTATACGGAAATGGTGCAGGCATCGGGGCTGTGCCATGCGCGGGAGCTAGAGAAAATTATGGACATTGGCCCCGAAGAGCAGCCAATCAGCATTCAGCTATTCGACTGTCGGCCCGACTTTATGGCCGAGGCGGCGCGGATGGCGGAGGCCGAGGGGGCCAAAACCATTGATATCAACATGGGTTGCCCGGTCAACAAAATCACCAAAAAGGGGGGCGGGTCTTCCCTGCTGCGTCAGCCGGAGGTGGCGGAGGCGATTGTGAAAACCGTGGTGGAGGCGGTGGCGGTGCCTGTCACCGTCAAAACCCGGATTGGCTGGGATGACGACGACATCAATGCGGTGGAATTTGCTCGTCGCATGGAAGCGGCTGGGGCGCAGATGTTGACCCTCCACGGACGCACCCGTCGCCAGGGCTACCACGGCCCCGCCCGCTGGGAGTGGATTGCCCGCGTCAAGGCGGCGCTGTCGATTCCGGTGATTGCCAATGGCGACATTGTTTCCATCGAGTCGGCCCTGCGCTGTTTGGCCGAAACTGGGGCCGATGGGGTGATGTGCTCGCGGGGCACCCTGGGCTATCCCTTTTTGGTGGGCGAAATTGATCAGGCCATCAAAACCGGGCAGTGGCCGACGCTACCCACGCCCCTAGATCGCCTGCGTTGCGCCCAGGAGCATCTGCATTTGCTGTGGCGCTACAAAGGGCAAAAGGGCATCCACCAGGCCCGCAAGCACATGGCTTGGTACGTCAAAGGGTTTGAAGGCGCGGCCCCCTTGCGGGATCAGCTCTGCCAAATTCAGACCGTGGAGGAGGGCGATCACTTACTCAGTCAGGCAATTCACGCCCTCTCGCAGTCCCCAAGTGGGGCACCCAGGTCGAACCAAACCGCGCCGCTGGCCTAGGAATCATGCGCTCTCTTCGCCGGGGTTCGCACCGCCAACAGTGAGAATTCAGCCAAGGGCCAAGATTCAAAAGTCATCGTTAATAAACCCTGATCCCCTCGCGGGCTGGTGTTGAATGGGGGTGGCCTATCCGGGGCGGAGGTTCTGCGCCATGACCCACTCTCTCTACATCAGCACCACCGAATCGGGCAGCGGCAAGGCGCTGGTTTCCCTCGGCATTATTGAGTTAATCCTGCGGCGTACCACCCAGGTGCAGTTTTTTCGGCCCCTGGTGCATGTGCCCGATGTGGCCCACTCCGCCGACCCGGCCCATCCCAATTGGGACGAGGACATTGATCTTCTCATCAGCCACTTCAACCTCAAGCAAACCTATGAGGAATCCTATGGGCTGCTGGCCCCGGAGGCGAATGATTTGCTGGTGGAGCAGCGGGCCGATGAGGTGATTGACACGATTATCAGCAAGTACAAGGCGCTGGAAAGTCGGGCGGATTTTGTGCTGTGCGAAGGGTCGGACTATTTAGACGAAAACTCGGCCTTTGAGTTTGGCTTTAACCAGGAGGTGGCCAAAAATCTGGGGGCTCCGGTGCTAATTTTGGCCAGCGCCCACGGGCGCACCATCGAGGAAATGATTAACCCCGTGCAGCGGGCGGTGGATGCCTACCTAGAGCACGGCTGCGAGGTGGTGGGGGTGGTGATGAACAAGGCCGAGCCGGAGCAGATTGAGGCGATTAAGGAGTCGCTGTTTCAGCATTTTGGCCTGCGGGGCTGGCTGCTGTCGGTGATTCCCTACCAGCATCGCCTCAGTAGCCCCAGGGTGCGAGACATTGCCGCCCAACTGGGGGCGGAGGTGCTCTACGGCCAGCGCCAAATCAGAAACCTGGCCACAAATCGAATTGTGGCGGCGATGCAGTTGCAGAATAGCCTCAACTGGCTGCAACCCGACGCCCTGATTATCACCCCTGGCGACCGGGGCGACATCATTGCCGGGATGCTCCAGGCCCACCAGTCCAGCAGCTATCCCTCCCTGGCGGGGCTGTTGCTGACGGCGGGGCTAAAGCCCGATCCCACCATTGCGCGGCTGATTGAGGGCATCGCCAACCCCCTGCCTATCCTCTCGGTGAAGACCGACACCTTCACCACCGCCGCCCAGGTGAACGAAGTCCACAGCGCCCTGCTGCCCGACGACCGGGAAAAAATCAACCTCAGCATCGAAGCCTTCGACACCTACGTTGACCTAGAGCGCCTGGAAAAACAAATCAGCACCGTGCGGATGCAGGGCATGACCCCCAAAATGTTCACCTACAACCTGATGGAGCAGGCTAAGGGAGATCGCCAGCATATCGTGCTGCCGGAAGCCTACGATCCCCGCATCCTCAAAGCCGCTGCCATCCTGATCAACCGGGGCATTGTGGATATCACCCTGCTGGGCAACCTCCACGACATCCAGCAAGCCCTCAACAAACACGCCATCACCCTCGACCTCGACCAACTCACCATCCTCAACCCCGCCCAGGATGAGCGACTTCAGGACTATGCCGACACCTTCTACGACCTCCGCAAGGCCAAGGGCGTCACCCGCGACAACGCCCTCGACGTGATGATGGATGTCTCCTACTTCGGCACCATGATGGTCTACAAGGGCGACGCGGACGGCATGGTCTCCGGGGCCATCCACACCACCCAGCACACCATTCGCCCCGCCCTGCAATTTGTGAAAACCAAACCGGGCTTTTCCGTGGTGTCCTCAGTGTTTTTCATGTGCCTAGAGCATCGCGTTCTGGTCTACGGCGACTGCGCCATCAACCCCAACCCCACGGCAGAACAACTGGCGGAAATCGCCATCTCCTCCGCCGACACCGCCCGCACCTTTGGCGTGGAACCCAAAATCGCCCTGCTCTCCTACTCCTCCGGCGACTCTGGCCAAGGGGAAGACGTGGAACGGGTGCGCCAAGCCACCCAAATTGCCCGCGAACGCCGCCCCGACCTGCTCCTGGAAGGCCCCATCCAGTACGACGCCGCCGTGGATGCCGCCGTGGGTTCCCAAAAAATGCCCGACTCTAAAGTCGCCGGAAAAGCCTCCGTGCTGATCTTCCCCGACCTCAACACGGGCAACAACACCTACAAAGCCGTCCAGCGCGAAACCGGAGCCATCGCCATCGGCCCCATCCTGCAAGGGCTAAAAAAACCCGTCAACGACCTCAGCCGAGGCTGCACCGTGGAGGACATCATCAACACCGTCGCCATCACCGCCATCCAAGCCCAGGCGGAAAAGCAGCCCTAGTCCCCAACGCCCTCCCTAAGAAAAGTTGTCGGATGTAACGACATCTCAAAAAACATTAAGAGTTAGCGGCATGGTGTGTGGAATCCTTAAGACTGGAGAATTAGAAGCATTTCAGCCGTCTTTGAAACCGCTATGGAACAGCAAAAAACCGTGATTGTGACTGGGGCCTCGTCTGGGGTGGGGCTGAATGCCGCCAAGGCATTGGCCGACCTGGGCTGGCATGTGGTAATGGCCTGCCGCAACCTAGAGAAGGCCCAGGCCGCCGCCAACGAGATTGGTATGCCCGCTGGCAGCTACACGATTCTGCGTTTGGATTTGGCGTCTTTGGCCAGTGTGCGCCAGTTTGTCAGCGACTTTCGGGCCACGGGCCGCACGCTGGAATCCCTGGTGTGCAATGCGGCGGTGTATCTGCCCCTCGAAAAAGAGCCAATCTACAGCGAAGATGGCTACGAAGTCAGCGTGGCCACCAACCACCTGGGCCACTTCCTGCTGTGTAATCTGATGCTGCCGGATTTGAAGGCGTCCACCGCCGCCGATAAGCGCCTGATTATCCTCGGCACCGTCACCGCCAACCCCAAGGAACTGGGCGGCAAGATTCCCATCCCCGCCCCGCCGGATCTGGGCAACCTGGAGGGCTTCGAGGCGGGCTTCAAAGCGCCGATTTCGATGATCAACGGCAAGAAGTTCAAGTCGGGCAAGGCCTACAAAGACAGCAAGCTCTGCAACGTGCTCACCATGCGCGAACTGCACCGCCGCTACCACGACGAAACCGGGATCACCTTCAGCTCCCTCTATCCGGGCTGTGTGGCCGATACGCCCCTGTTCCGCAACCACTTCAAGGCGTTCCAGGTGATCTTTCCCTGGTTCCAAAAGAACGTTACGGGCGGCTATGTCACCCAACAACTGGCCGGGGAGCGGGTGGCCGCTGTGGTGGCCGATGCCGATCTGAAGGAATCTGGCATGTACTGGAGCTGGGGCAACCGCCAAAAGCCCGGTCGCCGTTCCTTTGCCCAGGAAGTCTCCAATGAAGCCCAGGACGACGCCAAGGCCCGCAAACTGTGGGATCTGAGCGCCAAGCTGGTGGGCCTGGATGACGAATCGGCCAAGGGCGTTCCGGCGGCGGCTGGGTCGGTCTAGCCTATACCGGGTCATCTGCTGCGGCGAGGACGCTTCCCTCCCAACCCTTCTCCCACGGGAGAGGGGTTTTTCATGGCGTCAGATTGGCCCCGTCCGTGCAAAACGACACCGCCGAGGAGCCATGCCCTCCCGCACCGCAGGATCATCGCTCTCAGAAACAGTCAACCGCAGAAAATTCAATCTTTTCAGCCAATTAGCCCCCGCGTTTTGACCAACAAAAGTTAACATGGGTATTAACAAAACTTTAGCCAGGTCAGTTTCGGTAGTGACGCCCCCACAGGCGCATTTTCCCTCGGCTTGGCGACCCCACCCTACCGACGCAGGAGCTACTGAGTTATGACTGGATTTATTCGCGGTTTGTTTGGCGGCAAGGCCAAGAACCCCGGTGAAGCGGATCGGCCCGCCCAGGCCCCGCCCACCATCGAATCCGCTGGCGGTGCCTACTTCCTCGAACCCGACGATGCCAAGAGCTTCGGCAACATCGAGTTTATGCGCACCTCCAAGACTGTGCGCCGCACCTTTGCGAAAAAGCGGGGCGAAACCGAAGAGAAGGAAAGCGTGCGCAAAATCTCGGCCATGGAAGCCGTGAAGCTGGACGAAAGCGGCTTGCCCAAGGCCAAGACCATCCCCACCGAGTCTACGACCCAGTCCACCCCCTCCAGCAGCAGCTTCACCAGCCGCAACCTCAAAACCGACACCAACCTGGATATGTTCCGCAAAATGGCCAAGGACATCAAAAAGTAGTCCCTAGCCAACCCCATCTCACAACGTTGTGCCAGGACGTCGCTCTCTAGCTGCGTCCTGTTTTTTTACGTTGGCGGTTTAGCCCTTTGCCAGCCCACCCCCTACCGCCTCGCCCTCACTTTTAGTTACTCTTTGTAAAGCCCCGTCATCCTTCACCTCTGGAGACCCTCCATGCTGCGTTTAGAGCACATCAGCAAAATTTATCCCACCGGGGAAGTTCTCAAGGATGTGAACTGGGAGGTGAAGGCCGGGGATCGCATTGGCCTCGTGGGGGTCAACGGAGCCGGAAAGTCCACCCAGCTCAAGATCATCACCGGAAAAGAAGAACCCACGGCGGGAACCATTGTGCGGGCACCGAGCCTGAAAATTGCCTACCTGTCCCAGGAATTTGAGGTAGACCCCAGCCGCACCGTGCGCGAAGAATTTTGGACGGTGTTCGACGAGGCCAACGAGGTGCAATCGAAGCTGCACCATATCCCGACCCTGATGGAGCAGGCTGACCCCGACGAGTTGGACAAGCTGATCCACGAGATGGACAAACTGCAACGGCGGTTTGAGGCCATGGATGGCTACGGGTTAGAAGCGCGGATTGAGAAAATTTTGCCGGAAATTGGCTTTGCAGCGGGAGATGGGGATCGCTACGTCAGCGAGTTTAGCGGCGGCTGGCAGATGCGGATGGGCCTGGGCAAAATTTTGCTGCAAGAGCCGGATGTCCTGCTGATGGACGAACCGACGAACCACCTGGATTTGGACACCATCGAGTGGCTGGAGATCTATTTAAAAGGACTCACAACGCCGATGGTGATCGTCTCCCACGACCGGGAGTTTTTGGATCGCCTCTGCACCCAAATTGTGGAAACCGAGCGCGGCGTTTCCACCACGTACCTGGGCAACTACAGCGCCTACCTGCTGCAAAAGGAAGAAAACCAATCCGCCCAACTCAGCGCCTACGAACGGCAACAAAAGGAACTGGCCAAGCAGGAAGCCTTTGTGGAGAAGTTTCGGGCCAGCGCCACCCGCAGCACCCAGGCCAAGAGCCGCGAGAAACTGCTCGACAAAATTGAGCGCATCGAAGCCCCGACAGGTTCGGTGCGGACGCTGCATTTTCGCTTTCCCCCCGCCCCCCGCAGCGGTCGGGAGGTGGTGATGATCGAAGACATGACCCACACCTACGACGAGAAAATCCTCTTTTTGGGGGCGAATTTGCTGATCGAGCGGGGGGATCGCATCGCCTTTTTGGGCCACAACGGGGCCGGAAAATCCACCCTGCTGCGGCTGATTGCTGGGCTGGAACCCCCCACCGACGGCAAGGTGACGATGGGTTCCCACAATGTGATCCCCAGTTACTTTGAGCAAAACCAGGCCGAAGCGCTGGATCTAGACAAAACCGTTCTCGAAACCGTCCACGACGAAGTGCCCGACTGGACAAATGAGGAAGTGCGTACCCTGCTGGGCCGATTCCTATTCAGCGGCGACATGGTCTACAAACGGGTAGAAGCCCTCAGCGGTGGGGAAAAGGCCCGCCTTGCCCTGGCCAAAATGCTGCTGCGCCCCGCCAACCTGATGATGCTGGACGAGCCCACCAACCACCTCGACATTCCCGCCAAGGAAATGCTGGAGGAAGCCCTGCAACACTACGACGGCACCGTGCTGTTGGTCTCCCACGACCGCTACTTCATCTCCCGCGTGGCCACCAAAATCGTGGAAATCCGCGACGGCGAACTGCGGCTCTACCGGGGCGACTACCACTATTACTTGGACAAACTGGCCGAGGAAGCCGAAGCCGAGAAGCAAGCGGCCTTAGAAGCCGAACGCCAAGCCAAGGCCGAGGCTAAGCGCCAAAAACAAAAGGAAAAACAGAAAGACAAGCAGACGGCCAAAGCTGGAAAAGCCCAGTCCTAGGCGATCCCCCAAAGTTGGAAAAGCTCAGTCCTAGGCGATCCCCGCTGGTAATCCACCCCTCTCTGGGCCTTGAACTGATAGTTCTAGGCTGCTTCTGTTCTGCTGGCTGACCCACTGTTTCAACGGGCGAGGAAACCTCGCCCCTACGGGCTGGCGGGGTAGGGACGGGGCTGTCTTTAGTCGGAAACTGCCCAGCCCCATCTAAGGTCTAATCCGCTGCATCAACGGACTAGGGAATGATCCCCGCCCTGGGGGTAGCCCACAACCCCTTGGCAAATGCTGGGCAGATTATAAAAATTGACGGTTGTAGAGTAAAATCCCTTTTATAAAACTTTTATAAAGCCCGTTTTAACTTGTTTTCCAGCCTCCCTGACTCCCTACCCACGGGGCACTTCCCAGGGTGCGATCTAGCTCAGACCAACGCCCTTTCCCTGGCTAAGTCAAGGATTTTCGGGGCTAATTAAAAACCGAGGATTCACTGGGCGGCTTGGCTTTATCCGCCAAAGAAAGCGCCTTTTTCAAGTGATATCCCCTAAAATGCCAATGCTATGATCGCTGAGACGCTAGTCACAACCACAAGGATTCTCACCCATGAATCAGACGTCTGTGCCGCCGATGGTACTCATTATTCTCGATGGTTGGGGATATCGAGATACTGCGGACGGTAACGCCATTGCCACCGCCAAGACGCCTGTGATGGACAGCCTTTGGGCGGCCTACCCCCACACCCTCATTCGCACCTCCGGCAAGGATGTTGGCTTGCCCGATGGCCAAATGGGTAACTCGGAAGTAGGCCACCTCAACATTGGCGCAGGCCGCATTGTGCCCCAGGAATTGGTCAGAATTTCCGACGCCGTGGAAGACGGTACGCTGCAAGAAAACGAAGCGCTACTGAAGGTTTGCCAGACGGTGCGCTACCAAAAAAGTAAGCTCCACCTGATCGGCCTATGTTCCGAGGGCGGCGTTCACTCCCACCTCAACCACCTGTTTGGCCTGATTGATATGGCCAAGGCCCAAGACATCGACGAAGTCTGCATCCACGTCATCACCGATGGCCGCGACACCAAACCCACCGAAGGCAAAAACGCCATCCAAAAAATTCAGGACTACGTCGAACAGGCTGGGCTTGGTCGCCTCGTTACCATCAGCGGACGCTACTATGCGATGGATCGCGATAACCGCTGGGATCGGGTAGAAAAAGCCTACAAGGTGATTACCGACCCAGGGACAGGCACAGGTAAAACCGCCGTGGAAACCCTGATCGAGTCCTACGCCCAGGATATCAACGACGAATTTGTGGAACCCACCCGCCTCGCCCCTGGTGCTATCGAGCCTGGGGACGGGGTGATTTTCTTCAACTTCCGGCCCGACCGCGCCCGCCAGATTACCCAGGCGCTCGTAGATCCCAATTTCAAGGGTTTTGCGCGGGAACTGATCCCCAACCTCGCCTTTGTCACCATGACCCAGTACGACCCAGAGTTGCCCGTGGAGGTGGCCTTTTTGCCCCAAAACCTCAGCAACATTCTGGGTGAAGTGGTGGCTAGTCACGGCCTCAAGCAATTCCGCACCGCCGAAACCGAAAAGTATGCCCACGTCACCTACTTTTTCAACGGTGGTCTCGAAGAACCCCTAGAGGGCGAAGACCGCGAACTGGTGCCCAGCCCCATGGTGGCCACCTACGACAAAGCCCCGGCCATGTCCGCCGAGGCCGTCACGAAGACCGCCATTGCTGCCGTCGAAAAGGGTATCTACTCGCTGGTGGTGATCAACTACGCCAACCCCGACATGGTGGGCCACACGGGCAAAATGGAGGCTGCTGTCTCCGCCATCGAAGCGGTGGATCATAGCCTAGGCAAACTGATTGACGCTATCGGCAAAGCTGGGGGCACTGCCATCATCATCGCCGACCACGGCAACGCGGAACTGATGTGGGACGAAAACAACAAACCCTGGACGGCCCACACCACCAACCCCGTGCCCTTCATTTTGATTGAAGGGGAAAAGCTGAAGGTACCCGCCCACGGCTGCGATGTGCAACTGCGGGAAGACGGCCGCCTTTCGGACGTGGCCCCTACCATTCTGCAAATCCTCAACCTGCCCCAGCCTGTCGAAATGACGGGGCGATCCATGATCCTCTCCGCCGACGTAGACATCCGTGCCAACCGCACTCCGGTTCGGCTGTCCATCTAGCAGCAGCCGGACGACTGCCATGATTGTGGGAGTCGTCTGAAAATCAGCTTAGAATAGGAAGGCTGTGCTGGGATGGGGCGTCTACCGTTGCCCAACTCCAGCCAAGTTTTTTGACCCTGACTCTTGAAAACGGAACGCGCCCATGATTGTCAAAACGATTCTGCAAGTGCTGTGGTTAGTCTCGGCCCTGGGGCTGACGGCGCTGGTCATGCTCCACAGTCCCAAGGGGGATGGCCTCGGCGGATTGGGCGGTCAGGCGCAACTGTTCACCAGCACCAAGAGCGCTGAAACCACCCTCAACCGAGTCACCTGGGCGCTGACGGCGCTGTTCATGGGCCTGACCGTCATCCTCAGCGCTGGCTGGCTAGAGGCTCCGGCCGTTTAAGGTAAGCCCCGCTAGGGCTTCTAGCGCTCCGTGCTCTCGTCCATGGCCCTGCCAACCCGCGACGATGTCTGCTGCTAGGGCGTTCTCTTCTCAGACCCAGGCTAGATTGACCGTCTAGGGATCAGGGCTGGGTGGCTCTGCCGACCCGTCCGTGGGAGTCGTGGGGTCTATCAAGTTAGCCTTCGAGCGCTTGAGGTCTTTCCACAGGCGCTTAATTTCATCGTAGGCTTGCTTGGGCGGAATTTTCCCCCCGGTTTCTAGGTTGCAGATGAACGACACCCGCTGGGCAAACTCCTGGAGGTTGGCGTTAAAGGCCAAATGCTGAGGGCTAAACTCGCCCCAGTATTTGCTGCGCGGAAACAGGAAATCGTCCTTGGAGGGGGGCTGGGGATCAGGCATAGGAGCAGCACCTAGGGGCAGGATAGGGAGTGAGGCTGAGGACGGATATTCCTAGGGTATGCCCAGACGCTCACTGGGGCGGGAAACCCATGACGGATTGCCTACGATGATAGCGAGAATTCTCAGGATGCGGGGAACCCCCTAACCGCCCTACGCCCCCAGAAGTGAACCGCTACAGGGGAAGGCACCGCCTGCCGCTCCCTGCCGCTAACCGTGCAACGAAAGTTGACGATTGTGCCTCCTTCCCCCCGTTCTCCAGTGGTTTAGATTAAGCTAATCCACAGAGAAAATATCCACAGAAAAAAAATGGGATTCGGTCGCAACCTTTGGCCTCTGGGCATCGTCCCCTAAATGATAGGTGGTCTTGTTAATGTGGTGACTGTGCTAAACCCTTTCCGTCCTGGTCTTTCCCGCCGACGTGATTTGGCCCGGTGGTGGGTGCGTGCAGGGTTAGCCCTGCTCATGGTGATCGGTGGCGGACAGCAGGCCGAGGCGGCAGAGTGGCTGACCTTGCGCTGGGGCCTTCTGTCTCAAACGGTGCGCATTGCTGATCTCGAAACCTTTGCCGCCACAGGCCAAGTGCCCCAAGGGTTGCGACTGTATCGGCCTCTGCTGAATGCCCAGGTGCAAGCCACCCTAAACAGTGAGCTGGCGGTGGATCCGGCGGTGGGGCAGGTTATCCTCGACGAAATCTTGCATACCCCTGGGGGGATGCCCCTGCTGGCTACGCTCCAGGCCCTAGTCCCCAACCTCCAGCCCACGGATTTGCAGCAGGCCCTAGAGCAGGTTTCCAGCCTAGAACTTCCGCCAACGCTGTTGACCGTTGTGCAGCAGTTGCCCCAGGATACCCTGGAGGTGGATGTGGGGGCCTGGTTAGCCTGGGCGTCGCAGTTTCACCTGGCCCAGCGAGAAAGTGCGCTGCTAGGGCAAATTCTGCACCGCAATATGGAAACTCCCGATCCAGAGATTTGGCCCCCCAGCCGCGTTAATCCCTTCTCTACCGGGCCAGCGGCGGTGGAGCACTGGGAGATGCTGCTGCGGGATCGAGAGCGCAATCGCAATATTCCGGTGGATATCTATTGGAGCCAAGCCAGCCATGGGCCGCTGGTGGTGATCTCCCACGGCTTTGGGGCTGACCGCCGCTTTCTGGCCTACTTGGCTGAGCATTTGGCGTCCCATGGGCTGACGGTGGCGGCGGTGGAGCATCCCGGCAGTAATGTGGCGGCGCTCCTGTCGATGCCCCAGGCGGGTGAGGCGGAGGCGAGTCGGGGCAGTCGCGTCCTCCCGGCCACAGAGTTTTTAGATCGGCCTCGAGATATCACCTACGTGCTGAGTCGGCTGGATCGGCTGGATCGCTATTCCTACAGCCTGAGGGGTCGCATCAACACCAACCAAGTCACCCTGATTGGCCATTCCCTGGGGGGCTATACAGGGCTGGCCTTGGCGGGGGCACCCCTGGATCTGCGCCTGCTGAGTCAAGCCTGCAAGCAGATAGATCCCGTCCGGCTATCCCCATCGGACTGGTTCCAGTGTGCGGCGCTGGATCTCCCGGTCAAGTATGCCAATTTGCGCGATGACCGGATTCGCCAGCTCGTCTTGATTAACCCCCTCACTGGGCTGTTGTTTGGGGAATCGGGCCTCAGCCGGGTAACGGTGCCCACGCTGATGCTGGCGGGTACCCAAGATAGCGTCACGCCGATGGCCGCTCAGCAGCTTGGCCCCTTTAGCCAATTGGCAGGGCCCAAGTATTTAATTACCGCCATGGGGGCTTCTCACCTCAGTGTGGGAGATCCAGAAAACCTCAATCCCAACCTACAAGCCATTCCCTTCATGCCTGCCCTGCCCGATGCCAGTAGCGGCAATTTACGCATCTTCTTGCAAGGCATAAGTCTGAGCTTTATTTTGCAGCAGACCGATCAGGCGTCGGCCTACGCAGGCTTTCTGTCCCCGACCTACGCAGAGGTATTTTCTACCCCAGAACTAGGGTTAGGGTTCAACCAAACTCTGCCGCCTCGGCTCTTGGCATGGCCTCGGTTGCAGCACCAAACAAACTACCAACGGGCCAGCCGCCTTGCCTACGGGCCGTCACTGCTGCGGCTTCAGTCGATGCTGTGGCAAGATCAGATCCAACTGCTCCAGCGCCAGGTGGTGACGTATCTGCGCAACCCGTCCCCATCCCTCGCGGCTCTAACGCAGCCCTCCCGACCTGGGCGGATGCAGGCCCAAACCCCGCCCCCCAACCACCCGACGCCCTAGCGGATGAATCCATCGGGAAGAACCGTGCCCTGGACGTCGGCATGGCGCAGGTTGGCATAGTCGAGCTTGGCGTTAATCATCACGGCATCGGCGAGATCGGCCCCGCTCAGGTTAGTCCAGCAGAGTTTGGTGCGGTAGAGGGTAGCTCCGCGCAGGTTAGCCCCGCGCAGGGTACTCCAGCTTAGGTTGGTGCCCCGGAGGGTAGCCCTGGAGAGGTTGACGTTGACCAAGTGGGAGCCCGTCATTTTGGCGCGGCTAAGGTCAGCCCCTTGGAGGTTGGCACCCTCTAGGGTAGCGCCGCTGAGCAGGGCTTCGACCAAGGTGGCTTCCTCTAGGCCAATGCCGTTCATCAGGGCGCTAGTGAGGTTAGCGTGATCGAGGATGGCGTGGGGCATGGCCACCCCCAGCATTTTGGCGCGGCTGAGGCTGGCCTCCGTCAGATTGGCATGGGGCAGAACGGCGTGGTCAAAGGTGGCCTCGTTCAGGTTGGCCTCCCGCAGGATGGCCCGACTCAGGTTGGTGCGAATCAGATTGACACTGCGCATCCCGGCCTCGGTGAGGTTGGCCTCCACCAGAGACGCTTCGGTCAGATCAGCGCCGATAAAGTTGCAGAGGGTGAGATTGGCCTTGTAAAAGTTGGTATCGTCCAGCCTTGCCTCTCGAAAATTAACGCCCACCAGTTTGGCTTCTGAAAAGTTGCTGCCGCGCAGAACGGCCTGCCGAAAGTTAGCGCCGCTTAGGTCCTGGCGGGACAGGTTGGCCCCGATCAACTGCACGTTGCGAAAATCACGCTCGCCAAGGGCATAGCGCTCTAGGAGGTCTTCCGCTGTGATGGCAACCGGAGGCGGCGGTACCGGGAGGGAAGCATGGGGGTGGTCTTGCGGGTTATCCAAAGGAGATCTCTAGGGTGACGATGGGCGGAACTGGAACGATTCAAGCTAAACGAATGGAGAAGCACAGCCAGACGCTAACGCAGCGGCCAGGCCAGAAGCCAAATAAATTTAGCAGGATTCTCCCATGGTCTTAATTTTGAGGGAAAATCTAACCCTGTGGGATAGAAATATTAACGCATTGCACCTAGAGGATTGATCATGCCCGACAACCGCAGAAGCCAAGTGGTGACTCAAGGCGTTCAACGCACCCCCAACCGCGCCATGCTGCGGGCCGTGGGGTTTGGCGACAACGACTTTACAAAGCCCATTGTGGGCATTGCCAATGGCTTTAGCACCATTACCCCTTGCAACATGGGCCTAGACGGCTTGGCCCGCCGCGCCGAAGCCGGAGTTCGCGCCGCCGGAGGGATGCCCCAACTCTTTGGCACCATCACCATCAGCGATGGCATTTCCATGGGCACCGAGGGGATGAAGTACTCCCTGGTGTCCCGCGATGTGATTGCCGACTCCATCGAAACCGTGTGCAACGGCCAAAGCCTGGATGGCGTGCTGGCCATTGGCGGCTGTGACAAGAACATGCCCGGAGCCATGATTGCCATGGCTCGCCTGAACATTCCGGCGATTTTTGTCTACGGCGGCACCATCAAACCGGGCCACTACGAGGGCGAAGACCTGACCGTGGTCAGCGCCTTTGAGGCCGTGGGCGAATACAGCGCTGGAAAAATCGGCGAAGAACGGCTCCTGGGCGTTGAACGCAACGCCTGCCCGGGGGCGGGTTCCTGCGGCGGCATGTACACCGCCAACACCATGTCCTCGGCCTTTGAAGCCATGGGCATGAGCCTGATGTATTCCTCCACCATGGCCGCTGAGGATGCCGAAAAGGCCGACAGCACCGAAAAATCCGCTGAAGCGCTGGTGAACGCCATCCGCAACCAAATTCTGCCCAGCCAGATTCTCACCCGCAAAGCCTTTGAAAACGCTATTTCGGTGATTATGGCGGTGGGCGGCTCCACCAACTCGGTGCTGCACCTGCTGGCCATTGCCAATACCATGGGCGTGGAATTGACTCTGGATGACTTTGAAGCCATCCGGCAGCGGGTGCCTGTGCTGTGCGACCTCAAGCCCTCCGGTCGCTACGTGGCCACCGACCTACACCGAGCGGGCGGCATTCCCCAGGTGATGAAAATGCTGTTGGTCAACGGCTTGCTCCACGGCGACGCCCTCACCATCACCGGGCAAACCATCGAGCAAGTGCTGGCCGACATCCCCGCCGAACCCCGCGCCGACCAGGACGTGATTCGCCCCTTCAGCAACCCCATGTACCCCATCGGCCACCTGGGCATCCTCAAGGGCAACCTGGCCACCGAGGGCGCTGTGGCCAAGCTGACCGGGGTGAAAAACCGCCACATCACTGGCCCCGCCCGCGTGTTCGAGTCCGAAGAAGAGTGCCTGCGGGCTATTCTGGACAAGAAAATCGTGGCGGGGGATATCGTGGTGGTGCGCTACGAAGGCCCCAAGGGTGGCCCCGGTATGCGGGAAATGCTGGCCCCCACCTCCGCCATCATCGGCGCAGGGCTGGGTGATTCCGTGGGCCTAATCACCGACGGACGCTTCTCCGGCGGCACCTACGGCATGGTGGTGGGCCACGTGGCCCCCGAAGCGGCGGTGGGCGGCACCATTGCCCTGGTGCAAGAGGGCGACTCCATCACCATCGACGCCGATCACAACCTGCTGCAACTGAACGTCTCCGAGGAAGAACTGGCCCAGCGCCGTGCTGCCTGGGTGCCCCCCACCCCTCGGTATAAGCGAGGCGTGTTGGCCAAGTACGCCAAACTGGTGTCCTCCAGCAGCCGGGGTGGCGTCACTGACCTCAACCTGTTCTAGGTCGGTTGTGAGGTGGGCCTTGTCCCCCCGACAACGGCTAGACCTGTAGGGTGGACAGCAGACCCCGAAAAGGGCAGGGTAGAATGCAGCAAGCCCTGTCCTTTTTCGTGCCCGTCCCATGCCTCGCCCCCTGCGTATTTTGATCCGCCGTCGCCTGTCTTGGCTGTTGCTGCTGCTGACGGTCTGGCTGTTGTGCAGTGGGGAGGCCGTGGCTCTGCCGCTGTCGGATCGATTCCAGGACTTTCCCGCCTGGGAGAAGCTGCCCCTGCCGGGGGCCAAGGGCGATTTGGCCTATCCTGACTGGATGGCAGGCACCTGGGAGTTGACCAGCACCCTGGTGGATTTAGCCGCTCCCCTCGCCCCCGACATTGTCACCCCCGGCTTTGAGAGCAACCAGTCGATGCTGGATCAGCCCATTACCTGCGTGGTGCGGTTTGTGGAAGCACCCACGCTTTTGAGCGGCTTTTTCCCACGGGTGCTTAGCCAGGGGGATATTGTGGCGGATCGGGCCTTTAACGGCCTCAACATGGCCCAGGCGTATCTTGGAGAAGCAGCGGTGAAAGCGGTCAAGGTTGACCCCAACAATCCCAATCGCCAACTAACCCTGCTCGATCAAGGCCGACAGCTCGAATCCACCGTCACCGCCCGCACCACAGAGGCCCCCCAAGCGGATCGCTTCATCACCGCCGAGCGCTTTCAGCAGGTGTTTCGCGGTACGGCGGTGCCCTACCTCAACGAAGTAGAAACCACGACAGACTACTGGAATTTAGGGGATCACATCGAAGCTGACCAGGTTACGGCGGTTTACCTGTCTCCCCAAGATCCTGACTTTCTGGCTGCCCTTGGCCAGCCCGTTGCCCTCTATCGCTATCATCTGCACCTGTCGCCTCTCATTGCCGATGGGGCCAACCCCTAGCCTTCGCCGCTGCCGCTGTGTTCTTTGCCGTTGCTGCGTTAGCCCGTGCCTAGGTCATCCGGTGCCAAAGTCTGGCGCTAGTCTGGCGCTAGAGTAGGACTTGCGCCTGTGCGAACTTCCCGCAATGATCCCACCGCCCTGAAGTAATTCACAGTAGGATAGGCCTGGGGTAGGGGTATCTGAGGCCAGGGTAAGGTGCCCTGTCCAGAATTGTGATGACAGCCGTTTTGTCCTGGAATAGGGCTCTAGCAGATCAAGAACCATGAAAAAGGCTGCCACAAGCAGGCTAAATATCGGGATGATTTCGTCCTAAAAGACAGCTCTAGGAAAATTAAGCGCTGTGCTGCCGCATCAATTTCATACTCACGTCGCAAGGGAGAATCGGACATGCTTACGTCAGTCCATCAGCCCGCTCGTCAGGTCGCCCAGGGGGCCTCACCCCAGCGCGTCGCCATTGCTGGAACGGTGATCAACGCCGCCACCCAGGAGGGTCTACCCCAGGTGATGGTGCGTATTACCCACGCTCCTGCCGCCTGTGTTCAAGGTTTTCTGAAGGTTCTAGAAGACTCCTTAGCCGATCATCCCCACCTCATCGCCAGCTATCGACGACTCACCTGTGATCGACCCATCACCCCAGACACCCTCAAACTAGCCCAACTGTTGTTCAACACCTTCGAGCGCCATCAGTGGTTGGTGGCTCCGCGACCCGACCAAACCCTCACCGGAGGCGATGGCCACTATTGTTTCTTTGACCTCCCGCCGGGGGACTATGGCCTCACGGCTACCCTGACCATTCCCAAGGTGTGCCAAGGATCTACCCATGGGCGAGTACGGGTTGACCTATCCGACCAGCGGCTTTCTTTTTCGGCCTTGGATCTCAGCCTGACCCTGGAGCCTGCGACCCGCACCGCCCCTGGTTTTGCCAGTCTCGATCTGTTGCCCTGGCCCAGGGCTGATGCTCTCTATCAGGCCCAAGCCGCGCTTCAGCGAAGCTAGGCTGCAATGGGTGATTGAAGTCTTTGTGGCAGATATCCGAATAGAAAACCCCTGTATAAGTTGAGGCTTTCCCCATTGAGAAGGCTACACCAACGACAAGCTCCGCCAGAGCGGAATCGAGGCTTCGGCAAGTCCAGGCTTCGACCAGTCCAGGCTTCAGCAAGTCTAGGTTTCGGCAAGTCTAGGCTTCGACCAGTCCAGGCGGAGCGGGATAGATTTCTCAATCAGGGGTAGACAGCCAGGATTTAGTATAATTCCCAACTCAGGGGCCGTAGGAATGGCCGCTCATACAAAAGCCCGCCTAGGAATAGACGGGCTGGGTAGGGACATCTCACGCCTAGACCCCATGGGTGCGAGGACGACCCCAGTAACCTAGGCCAAGCCGCTTAGGCTCGTTGTTGGGTATCGGGTTGGTAATAGACCTTAACCCCCTGATCGGGCACATAGCGACATTCCCAAAAGGCCCGCCAGAAGCTCGTCCAGATGGATTCTGTGGACTTGTGGTAGTAGCTACCCATCACAGGTTTGATGGCCTCGGTGGCGGTTTTCAGGTGGTAGTGGGGAATGCCCAAAAAGATGTGGTGGGCAACGTGGGTGCCAATGTTGTGGTGAATGTCGTTGAACAGGCCATAGTCGTGGTCGATGGTGGAGACGGCCCCTTTCAGGAAGTTCCAGTCTTCGTTGCGGTACCAGGGTAGTTCGGGGGTAGTGTGGTGCAGCAGGGTGACGAGATCCAGCCAGACCACGAACACCAGGTAGGGCATCAGGTAGAACTTAACGACAAAGCCTAAGCCAAACTGCACCCCCAGCCCTAGCAGCAGCGCCACCATGGCCGCACAGCATAGGGTGCTAATCATCACGCCGCGCCGTTCGGAGGGCCGGAACAGGGGGCTGCTGGGCAGAAAGTGAGACCCCTGGCGACCGGGAGAGCGCAGGAACAAGTACAGCGGATAGGCAAACAGGGCGGCGTAGAACCGCACAAATTTTTGGGCGGCGGGCAGGGTGCGGTACTGGGTTTCCGAGAGGGGGTACCAGCTTTCGTCGGTGTCGATGTTGCCCGTATTGGCGTGGTGGGTGCGGTGGCTGATGCGCCAGCCGTGGTAGGGCACCAAAATCGGCGTGTGGGCTAGGTGCCCGACCAGGTTATTTAGCCAACCCAGTTTGGAAAAAGACCCATGGCCGCAGTCGTGGCCAACCACAAACAGAGCCCAGAATAGGGTGCCCTGCAAAAACCAAAAGATGGGGTAAAACCACCAGGCATCTAACGTATAGGCCGCAACGTAGAGAGCCACCACCAAGCCCACATCCCGCAGGAAGTAGGCAATGGATCGCCCAGCAGAGGGCTGAAAACAATAGTCTGGAATGGCGTTTTTTAAATCTTGAAGGGTAAAGGGTAAGCCAGAATCGGTGGCGCTATTTCCCTGAGGCAACCCTTCCGGTTGAAGATGTAGAGACTCTAATTGCACGAAGGTACCGAATTTAACCGTAAAAAGTAACGACCCGCTAAGTATCATCGACACTGATGGGTCGTTACGTATCTTAACCTCTGGTGCCTGGAAAAACAGGGCTATCCGAGGGATTACCAGCAGGATAGCCAGACAGAAAAGCGCTCACATTAGAATGGATGTGCAGAATGGATGTGCTCAGAAACTCTTTGCAATGGCCGTAATCCTGGCGATAGCTCGCTGGTAGGCGCTTTTTAGGATGACCCATCCCCGCTGCCATAGGGCCTTACGTTTTGGCAAAGCAACGATAAGGGATGCTTGGCTATAGCGAACCTCCATGGCCCCATCGTGTACAGGGGCAGGCAGGGGTACGCTGTGCTGAAAGTAGTTGAGGCTGAGGCCCTGGCCGAGGGGCCGACGATAGCCCGATTGGCGCTGTCCCAAAAAGGTGAGGCCCGTCGCGCTGGCTCGTACCTGCACAGCCTGGGGATCTACACCGGGAAAGAAGGCGGTGACAATGACTGTCTCTTCCGCCTCTTGGATTTCGATAGAGGGCACCTGTGCCCGTCCTGGGGAAGCCACCGCCAGCGGCATGATGGCGGTGGTAATGGCCTCAAGTTGCGCCTGGGCAGCGGCGAGATCCCAAACGGATGACCATTGGGTATTTGGCATAACGTCCTCCCTGGCAGCAATGGAACAGCGGTAGCCCGAAGGTACGGATCAGCAATCTGGCGGAGAACCGAGGGGAACGTCTGGCCGATGCGTCCTCTCCGTGGCTTACTTTGATCATGGCGGTTGAAGTGGTGGGAGGGCAGGGAGGAAAGCCCACGACCATGGGGTGTATAACCGCCCTGGCGTGGGCACAATAACAGCACACCATGGGGGATGAACCATTGACCACAGAACGTGCCTACTGGGTAGCCTGGGCTCAGGCCAAGGGGATGGGGCCAGTATTGCTGAAGCGGTTGCATAGCCACTTTGGTAGCTTGGCGACGGCGTGGCAGGCGGAAGAGTCGGCCCTGCTGGAGGTGGAGGGCATTGGGCTATTGCTGGCGGCACAAATGTCGGAGCATCGCCAGCGGACGAACCCCGATGACGTTCTGAGCCACCACGAGGAACAGGGAGCCAACTTTTGGACTCCCGCCGACCCAGACTATCCCGCCCTGCTCTACGAAATTACTGACCCACCCCCCCTGCTCTACTACAAAGGTCGCACCGAGCTAGCCCAGGCTGTACAAACCATGCCCTCGGTGGCCATGGTGGGCACCCGCGAACCATCGGCCTATGGCCAACGCTGGACGCGCCGCATTGTGCAACAACTAGCCAGCCATGATGTGATTGTGGTGTCGGGGCTGGCCAGTGGTATTGATCGCTATGCCCACAGCCAAGCCCTCGACAGCAAAGGGCTGACTATCGCCGTGCTGGGTACTGGGGTAGACCATAGCTACCCTTGGGAGAATCGTGCCCTCCAAGCTCGCATTGCCAAAGAAGGGCTGCTGCTGAGCGAACACCCCAACAACACCCCGCCCGACCGCACGCATTTTCCCCGCCGCAACCGCATCATCGCCGGACTTAGCCGTGCCACCGTCGTTACTGAAGCCCCCCTGCGCTCCGGTGCTTTGATCACCGCCCGCCTTGCCAATGACTATGGCCGCGAAGTCTACGCCCTGCCCGGTTCCTTAGATAGCCCCTCCAGTCTGGGGTGCCTAGACCTGATTCGCCAAGGTGCCCAAATGATTTGGGACGACACCACCCTGATCCGAGACCTCGGTCAAATTCCTCAACTCGATGCTCCGCCGCTCTCGGCCCAATCTGCCACCGCCCTCACCGCCCCAAAATCCGCAAATCCCCAGGTTTTACCCGTGCCCACAGCCGCCCCAGCAGACCTCCCCTCCGATCTCGCCACCGTCTTGGCCGCCGTCACCACCGCCCCCATTACCCTGGACTACCTGGTGCAAACCCTCAATCGGCCCACTGGAGATATCCTCAGTAGCTTGCTGCATCTGGAACTTGAGGGCCTCGTTACCCAAACGCCCCCCGGTAGCCATCGCTATCAGCGCTGTTAACCCGATCATTGGGCCCAGTCATCTCTGGCATTATCCACCTGGCTTAACCTGAGGTCGGGATCGGACTAGGACTGCAATCGTGAGAAACGCCTTCCATCTGCCCTTTAGGGCCTCACCCTACAGCCCTCTTCCATGGAGAGGGGCACTTTGACTCCTTCTAGCTCCTCTCTCCCAGGGAAGCAAGACCTTAGCATTGAGATTGCGATCCTGGGCATCATCATGATCTGATTCCGCGTGAAGCCCTTGACAGGGGCTAGCGCAACCTGCCTAGACCCACTCCAGTTCTATAGAAGGCATGAGCCGTTGAAGATTTCTCAAAGATCGCTTTTGCCAAATAATAGTCTCCGAGCCATGGAGCATCAGTGTCGTTTCAGACTGGCCACGGGCTTTAATCACAAAACGAGAGAGAATACTAATTCCAGAGCTGTTGAGAAATTCAAGTTGTCGGAGATTTAAGATAAGTCTTGGTGGTGCACTATCCAGCACTGCATTGAGTAGATTGATCACCGGAGTAAAGTCTTCGAGCCCAGGCAGGCTGAGGGAACCCTCAAAAAATACCGTTGAGGTTGCAGCATCGTAGCGAACATTATATTCATCGCCTTGAATGTCCTGATTTTTCGCTTGGGCTTCCATAGGTTTGTTAATCGTTATCTATTTAATAGTCAGCAGCAGTATCTAGCAGAGTGGGCAGGCTAAATTTCAAGCTGCACTTTTGTTGTGACGCTAGTCCCAGCCCCCTCAACAGGTTCAAAACGCCACCCTATCCGGGCAGCATAGTCATTCACAATAGTGAGAATTCCAAGCCCAGAACTGGTAGAAGCTTCATCCATCGCCTGTTGTTCAATATGTTGGATGTAGAGTTCTGAAGGATCGGAGATAATTAGATTTTGAATAAAGGATAAAAACTGACTTTTGGTTGCTTCGCTCACTTGATTTTTAGTTAGGAAGACAAGTCGGTTAGGGTAGAGTTGCAGAGTTAACATAACAGCCTCTGTGGCAGCAACATCACTAAATTTCATCGCGTTTTCTAAAAGCTCATTGGCGATGAAAGTAATTATTCCCATGAGTTCTGACTTTGGATCATTCATACCAGCGGGCTGTCCCTCTCCAGGGAAAAACGTTGAAAAGTAGTCTGCCAGAAAGTTAGCCGACAGCCGATTAGTGCGCCAGCGCTCTCTCAGAGGTAAGGAACTAGGCGAAAAAACAATAGTTAAATATTCGCGACTGACAATGGCTTCATCTTGAAAATCGCCAAAGGTTTGGGCCGTTAGTACGTGACTCATGGGGGGGGGTACCAGAGATGGATTATTTTTGTTTGAGCACAACAAGGGTTAAGTCATCGCGTAGTGGTTCTTCTCCAATATAGTCTTGCACATCAGCAATGATGGCATGTCGAATGTCAGTGGCAGACTGCTGGCGATGCTTCTGAATCATATTTTTTAATCTCTCTAGTCCATACTGCTGTTTTTGGGCATTGATAGCTTCTGTCAGACCATCGGTATAAAGAACCACGATATCTCCTGAGTCTAGCTGAAGCTGTAGGGGCTGAATAAAGGGTCGGATATCGTTTTCTAGAGCAAGGGGAAAGCCAAGGTCAAAGGTATCAATTTGCTGAGTATCACCGTCAGCCTTAACCACAATAACCTCTTCATGCTGGCCACTTAGCTGCAAATGGCCCTCTGCATAATCTAGCAGCATAAGCGTGAGGTTTTTAGTTGAATTCATCCGCTGGATATTGTCATAAATAGTGCGATTTAAAGTATCCAGAAACTTCACAGGATCGGTTTCGTCGTGGGTTTGCAGCGTGCGAACAGCCGTTTGCGTCATTAGCATCACGAGGCCGCTCTCTAGTCCGTGACCAGTCACATCACCAATGCCGATTTTAATTTTTCCATTATGGCGCAAGACATCGTAGTAATCACCACCTACTTCATCGGCAGATTGCATAAATCCAGCAATATCTAATTCCTCGAGCTGAGATAGTTCTTCTTGCCGAGGCAAAATCATTTGCTGAATTTGCTTAGCTACGGCTAGTTCTGCGCTCATGCGCAGATTTTCAGACTGCAATTGTTGATTTAGGGAAAGAATCTTATCATTGGCGGCTTGCAATTCAGCAGTGCGTTCTTCAACTCGCTTTTCCAAATCTCGATTGGCCGCCTCTAGGGCGTGAAACGCTTGCTGCAACTGCTGGGCCATGCCGTTGAAGGATTGGGCTAGGCCATCCAGTTCACCGATATTTTGGGCCGGAATGTGTTGATCGAGTTGGCCATCGGCAATGGCTTGGGAGGCTTGATTGATTTGCAAAATAGGTTTTGCAATGCGAGTGGCGGTCAACAATCCTAGGGCAGTCGCCAGCCCTAGCGCCCCTAAACTTAGGAGAATGGTATTGCGAGTATTGGCATTAATTTGGGCCATGAAATCACTTTCGGGCACCGCCACCACAATCAGCCAATCTAGACCCCGATCATCTTGAAAGGGCGACACTTGCACTAGCTCTCGCTGCCCATCCAGCACAAAGCTGAGCTGCTGGGCTGCCTGAATCGCGTTAAGGTCGCCGAATCGATCTAGCAAATATTGGGCCGTGCTACGAACTAGGGGGTTTTGGCTCTCGGTGGCGGCAATGCGCTCGATGGCATCCCCCTCGCCCCGAATCAGACCTTCTTCATCGGCGGTGGAGCTAGATACCAGTCGCCCCGACCGCTCCATCACAAACACTTCCCCCGACCGGCCAATCTGCAACTGTCCTAGAAATTCATCCATCTCCACAGACAGCAAAAAGTCTGTGGCACACACGCCTTTCAAGGCACCCGTTGCGTCATAAACAGGCTGACTAGCCGTCACCACAGGTACTTGGGCATCAAAATCTAGATAAATTTCGCTCCAAGTGGCCACTCCGGCGGCTTCGGCTGCTTCATACCAGGGGCGCAGGCGGGGATCGTAGGGGCTTTGACCCACCTGGGTGAGTGCTCCAATGTTGCCTTCCGCATCCAGTTCTCGGTATTGCAAGAGCAGGTCTGTAGCAGGGTTGCTGTACAGCAGTCGGATCTCTAGGTTGTTGTCGCGGCCTACGCTCAAAAAAGCGCCATCGGCCTCGCCACCGCAGTAGATTAAATTGGTCGTTGGAAAGGTCTTAGATTGTTGCCAAAACGGGTAGGCATCTTCCAACTGTGTGAGCACAATCTCCCCACGCCCAAAGGAGGCTGCGTTGATTTGGTTGATACGAAAGGGAATTTCGATGTAGTCCCGCAGTTGTTGATCAATGCGGGCGGTGAGTTCATTCCGTAGTTGGGCCGCCACATCATTAACGGCGCGGTTGCCATTACGAAAGGAGAGATAGCCCACTAAGCCGACAGCCCCTACAATTTGCAGCACAAAGGGGACGATAAGCAGGGATCGCAGAGAAATCCTGCGGCTTGGTTGGAAGGTGGAGGCCATCGATTGGGGTAACGGGTCAGGGGTGGAGGGGCATCGCGTCGGGGGGACGTGCTATTCAGCCATTACTCAGACTAAGAGTGTGACCTATACTGCCATCCTACGGCATTTTTCCGACTAAAATGACTGCATAGCCCCCGGTTGTAGCCAGCCTAAAGTAAAGACTCTCAGGCTTTGGAGTCTCACTTTGTCCGTGGGGAGATTCAGCACCCATGCGCCCCGTCCCTGTCAGAGCGATAATACCTCCCCGGCCCACCGCTCCTCTCTGTCCCTGCGTCTTTCCCCTTCCCCTGCCATGCCGAGCGACCCGCCATCCCCAAATTTTGAGCAACAAATCAAAACTTTGCAGGCAGAGAATAATCAGCTGAAGGATCAGCTTCGTGATTTAGAAGTTGTGATTCAAATTATGGCCGATCACGGCAGTTTCATTGAGGCGGAACTCCAAACGGCCAATAAAAGACTCCAGCTTGAAATTCGAGAAAGAAAGCAGGCCGAAGCTCGTCTGCAAATGTTAGTGGCCGCTATTTCCCAGCGCAATGTTGATTTAGAAATCATCCTCGACACCCTGCGCGAACATGGGGATGCTATTCATGATCAATGGCACGCCAAAGTTCAAGAAGCGAATCATATTGCCGGGGTAGATAGCCTCACCCAAATTCCGAATCGCCGCCGTTTTGATGAATATTTGGCGGAACAGTGGCCATTGATGACCGATCAACAGTCCCCCATTTCGCTCATTTTGGCCGACATTGACTATTTCAAACAATACAACGACACCTACGGCCATCTCCTCGGCGATAGCTGTCTCACCTACGTGGCCCAAGCCCTGCAAAATAGCGTCAATCGCCCCACGGATTTGGTCAGCCGCTATGGCGGGGAGGAATTTGCCGTCATTTTGCCAGACACGGATTTGTCCGGTGCCCTCGCCCTGGCTAACCAAATGCAGGCCGCTGTGGCCCAGCTTCAGCTTCCCCACGCCAGTTCCCAAGTGAGCCACTACATCACCCTCAGCCTGGGGGTGGTGAGTGTGGTGCCGCAGGCTGGTCAGGCATCCCATCGGCTGGTGGCGTCCACGGATCGGCAGCTTTACCGGGCCAAGCAGGAGGGGCGCAACCGCATCATGTCCGGCGAGAGTCTGGATCCTGAGCAGGCAACGGCGGATGGGGGATTGGCTGAGGAGGCTGACTCTAGCGACCTACTCTACCATCCGCATACTGAGGTCTAGCCAGGGGGCGCGGGTGATGGGGGCGCTGCTGGAGATAAAATCCACCCCCGTCTCGGCGATGGGGCGCAGGGTATCGAGGGTGACGTTGCCGGAGGCTTCGATCCTAATGCGGGGGTTGGCCTGCCGAATCATCTGCACCGCCACGGCCATCAAATCGGGCGGCATATTGTCGAGCATGATGATGTCTACTCCGCAATCCAGGGCTTCGTTGACCTGATCTAAATCTGAGGTCTCCACTTCGATATTGAGGGTGTAGGGAATCGCTTTTCGCACCTGTTCCACCGCCGCCCGAATGCCCCCAGCAGCGGCGATGTGGTTGTCTTTGATCATCACCGCATCATCCAGCCCCAGGCGATGGTTGCAGGCTCCGCCCACACGGGTGGCGTACTTTTCGAGCAGGCGCAATCCGGGGGTGGTTTTGCGGGTATCCACAAACTGGGTGGGAGAGTCCGCCAGCGCCTCCACATACTGCCGCGTGGCCGTGGCAATGCCGCTCAGTCGCATGGCCAAGTTCAGCGCCACCCGTTCCCCCATCAGCAGGGTGCCCAGCGATCCCCGCAGCTTGGCCACCACGGTTCCCGGTTCACAGAATGTGCCCTCGGCCACTTGGGGATCAAACCTCGACGCTGGATCCAGCAAGTGAAACACCCGCGCCGCCACGGGCAACCCAGCGATGATCCCCGGAGCCTTGGCCACCCAGATCGCCTCCCCCGGTCGCCGCGCCAAGTCCCCTAGGCCCGCCGTAGACCAATCGCCTCGGCCAATGTCCTCTTGCAGCCAGCTTTGCAGGGGGGGATCGAGCAGAATGGCGGGCAGAGAAAGGGGTAAATCGGAGGGCATAAACAAAGTCCATGGTGAAATGCGTTGTCTTGGCCCTCACCCTAAATCCCTCTCCCAAATTGGGAGAGGGACTTTGAAGTATCCCTCTAGCTCCCCTCTCCCCGTGGGAGAGGGGCTGGGGGTGAGGGCCAAGCCTGATTTCAAGATAGATGAGGTTTGGGACTAATTTTTTACGTAACAACGGGTAAAGTTCTACCACAGACAAAAAGACTGTGCTACCTTAACCACTAATGCTGACAAGTCCAGCAGGAGAACCCTTGAGATTGTACCCTTTAGTCCTTCAGGAGGTGATGCCCATGCAAGAGAGTAGTAAACGTATGGGTCTTCAGGTTAACGATAGCCGGCTGTGCGCCGGGGCCGTTCTCTAAGACTCAGTGTTCGCCTAGCGAACTAAGCTTCTGAAGCTGGCTGATAAGGGTTCCTCCCGGCAGTCAGGTTTAACCGAAGATCCAGCTAGACCGCCCTCGCCTTTGAAGAGTTTCTCTTCCCCAGGCAGGGCGGATAGTCTTTTAAACGGGGTGGCAGACGTTAAAGCCTGGGTGAGTACCTCTAGCCCCATCGCTGTCACGGGGATCGCTAGGCTGGAATGCTTTAGGATCAGGGCGTAGCGTTATGAAACCCCACCATGGCCACCCTACTCAGCGCCGATGCCATTCAAGCCAAGCTTAGCGACCTGCCCGACTGGAGCCTCAAGGGCAAGGCAATTACCTGCACCCGCACCTTCAAAAACTTCATTGCGGCGGTGGATTTTGTAAACCGCCTCGTCGAACCCGCTGAGGCCGCAGGCCATCATCCCGACCTCTCCATTTCCTACAATAAGGTCGTGATTGAAATGACCACCCACGATGCGGGTGGCCTGACGGAAAAAGATTTCGCCCTGGCCCAAACGATTTCAGCGATTGATTAACCTGTGCCGCGAGATCCCAGGGTTCTAAGGTTGGGTGAATTCTAGGCCGTCGCCCCTGGATCAAGCACCCTGGGATCGGTCTCGGTAGCTCAGCCAAATTCGGCCCCAATTCAGCCTAAATTCGGATTCATGATCTCCATGGAGTGGAAGGGCGAGGAGACCTCGCCCCTAAGGGGTTGGCATCTGGGGATCGCTGGTTTTACCAGTCACCGGACATGACGGCTAGGGTATCTCCGGCTAGGGTCATCAGGGCGATGGGCAGAGATGGGCCTTGTTCTTGGCGGGGAAACTGCACCAGTTGCAGCCCCGATTCGGCGGGTTCCACCGTCATCACGTAGCGATCTTGCTGCCACTGCACCGCCAGCAGACGATGATTCATCAGCCAGACCTCCGCCAAGGTGCCCTGGTTGATGGCCTCTGGCTGGGTGCCTTCGTAGCAGGCCCAGGTTTGATCCACCACCGTCCACAGCCCTGAGAGATAGAGGGGATCGGTGCGGGCGCTGAGGCCGTAGGTGGTAAAGGAAAAGATTTCATGGCTCCACCAGTCTTTGGCCACGCTCAGTAACGGCTCAGACTGTAGCGCAGCACCGTACTGGGGGATCGTTTGCAGGTGCTTTTGCTGGGCTTGGGGCGAGGGCCGTTGCCAGTGGGGCAAGTCTAGGCAAACCTCCACCGGGAGAGCATTGTCTAAAAATTGGGGATCAACGGATTGCGCCTGGGCCACCGATGGGGCCATGACCGATAGGGACGTCGATTGATTCAGACCTCCCGCTGTACTTATCATGGCTGCGGTCATCAACGCTAGGGAAAACGGTTGAGCTACGGTCTCAAAAATAGCCATTGATTTCAGTTGTTTAGGAAGTTAACTATAGAAGTGGAGAGGCAGAGCACCTATAGATGAATGGGCGTTCATCGAATGAAACGATCAACGCTCATCTAGGAAGCGCACGATCTTGCTTTGAAGTTAGGCCGCCAAAAGTAGAGCCAAGTGTGACTTGACCCCAGCCTATGGACGGTGAATCTGTAGCATTCAAAACGACCGATACCGTCGTGGCCTCAGCTTCAAAGGCAAACGCTCTGTATCGCAGACGAACTATGCAAAACCAAACTATGGGCTTGTTCTAGCGTCGGCTACCCATCGCTGATGATGATTTTGGCGGGCAATTCATCCATTGGGATAGGCTTCCCAACCCCTAGCCAGACCCATCCCAGAAGCAATTTCTAGGCGGCAGCTACGGCATTGCTCGTCAGTAAATCAACACAATACTAAGATAGCGGTTTCGGTTCAAAATTTACGCCCCTAGGAAGTATTTTTTGGAGAATTTTTAGAATTTACTGAGCCACCTTTAACCATGCCCCTAGGCTAAGCGGATCCCCGCTGCCTAAATGACTCTCGCCTCCGGCAAAATCAGCATGGCATCGCCAAAGGAGTAGAACCGATAGGACTCTTGGATGGCGGTTTCGTAGAGGCTGAGCAGCCGTTCCCGACCGATTAAGGCGCTGACCAACATCATCAGGCTGGATCCAGGCAGGTGGAAGTTGGTAATCATGCCGTCGATGACCCGGAACTGGTAGCCGGGATAGATGTAGAGTTCCGTTTTGCCCTGGAGGGGTTCTAGCGATCCCCCTTGGGCAGCTCCCTCTAGGGCACGCACAACGGTGGTGCCGACAGCAATCACCCGTCCGCCGTTGGCCTTGGTGGCCAGAATTTTCTCCACGGTGTCGGCAGGGAGGTCGATCCATTCGCCGTGCATTTTGTGTTCCAGAATGTTCTCGGCTTCCACAGGCCGGAAGGTGCCCACCCCCACATGGAGGGTCAACTGGGCACGGGCAATCCCCCGCTGGTCTAGCCCCTCAAACACTTGGGGAGTGAAGTGCAGCCCTGCGGTGGGTGCGGCCACGGCTCCGGGCGTTTCGGCGTAAATCGTCTGGTACTGCTCTGGGGAAGCGGTGGTCTCGGTGATGTAGGGGGGGAGGGGGACATTACCCAGCCGCTCAAACAGGGCATAGAGGGATTCGCCGGGGGGCTGGTTTTCGCCAAACTCGAACCGCAGCAGGCGACCGTTGGTGTCGGGATCGGTCTCTAGGACGTGGGCGATGAGATCGGGCTGCTGGGGATCATGGCCAAAGTGGATGATGGCCCCCGGCTTGAGGCGACGACCGGGTTTCACCAGCGCCAGCCATTGGTGATGGCCCTTCTCCTCCAGCAAAAAGACCTCCACCTTGGCCCCCTCCGGCTTGTAGCCCAGCAGGCGGGCGGGGATCACCTGGGTATTGTTCACCACCAGCAGATCCCCCGGTTGCAGCAGGTTGGGTAGATCATAGAAATTCTGATGGCGGTGACTGGTGCAGGAATCGACCACCAACAGCCGAGACGTATCCCTTGGTGTAACAGGATTTTGGGCGACGCGCTCCGGTGGCAGGTGGTATTGATAGGCGGAGAGGGAGTAGTCGAGGGAGTCGGATTCGGGCATAGGTCAGAAAGGTTGGGGGTATACACCCAGGTCAGGACGGGGGGAATGCCCCTAACGGAAAGGGGGCCTGGACGCAACAATAGAAATGTAGCACCTGGTCAAAGGTCATCCGATGGAATACACCTACTATCTCGCGAACGCTAGCCTGACTCTCCGAGTGGTCGAGCATTTGCTGGGCACCCCCAGGCTACCCCTCGAATTTATGACGGTGATCCATCAGATCGACGGCTGGGTCATTCGCATCAAAATGAATGACAGCCTTTGTGCTGACGACTCCGAAGATTTTCGGGCCTACATGAACGAACTGGGGATCGCCTACGATCCGGGTATCCGTGTTCGCATGGCCCTGTGGGGTCTCGAAACAGGCCAGTCTCCCGTAGATGTGATGCGCCGCTACCAAGTCGCCATCGTGTCCCACGGTCGGCCTGATCGGGATGAAATTGAAGCCTTCCGCCGCCAGTTTGTGATGGGGCTGGGCTATTGCCCCGAAACCCTGGCCTAGGGTTCCTGAGATTGAGTCGCTCTGGTTTGATGATTGGGATGCTATTGTTCTGCACGCTCTGAGCGAATAAGTTTGTCCGGTTCAACCATGATGCAATCTCCGCAGAGGACGGTCTTAGGGCTGTCCTTTTTTGTGGGCTGGGTCTGGATCTAGCAGGGCGCGATAGACTTCCATCCCTTCGGATTGTTCATAGGATTCATCGTCTTCTACGGCTTCGATGAGGTCGGCAAGGGCTTCATCTTCTCTGTGAATGGCATACCGGAGTTCTGCCAGACCAGGGCCGAGGTGCCGCACCGAACTTAGGGATAGCTGGGGGCTGAGTACCCGTCGGGGAAACAGGGGTTTGCCGCCACCCAAGGTCACTGAACCAATCTGAACGATGATCTCGTCGAGGAGTCCGGCGTCGTAGAACTGGGCCGCCAAGTCGCCACCGCCCACAATCCAGAGATTTTTCCCTGCCGCTGCGGTCTGCATAGCGTGGTGAACGGGGCGCACATCCCCCTGCACAAAGTGAATTTTGGCCCCAGCGATGGTGGGCAATCGGCGACGGGTGAACACCCAGGCAGGCTGCGTGTAGGGCCAGGGAGATCCGGTTTCGGCCATGACACTATCGCCGTGGCGCAGAATCCAATCGTAGGTGGCCGATCCCATGGCCAGGGCTCCCACCTCCGCCACAAAGTCGGGATAGCTAGAATCTTGGGGATCGCCGAGGGGAAAGAGCCACTCTATCGAGTCGGCCTCGGTGGCGATGAACCCATCGAGACTGCTGGCTGTGTAGTATTGGGTCTTCATGGGTGCAACGAGGGCAAAAATTGACAGCGGCGCGAAAAATCCGTTTGATTAGCACATTCCTTATCTTCCACCATCTGCCATGGCCGCTGCTTCAGTTCAATCGGGTCGAGGGGTGATTGCAGCGGGCCATCCGCTGACGGCAGAGGCGGGGGCGGAGATGCTGCGCCAGGGGGGCAATGCCTTTGATGCGGTGGTGGCGGCGGCGTTTGCGGCCTGTGTGACCGAGTCGGTGTTGACCTCCCTCGCCGGGGGTGGGTTTCTGCTGGCCCACACCGCCGAGGGCGAAAACCGTCTGTTCGACTTCTTTTGCCAAACGCCCCGCCACAAGATCCCCGCTGACCAAGTGCAGTTTTTCCCCATCCAGGCTAACTTTGGCGACACGGTGCAGGAGTTTCACATTGGCCTGGGCTCCGTGGCGGTACCGGGGACGTTGGCCGGATTATTGACGGTACACGAACAACTGGGACGCTTGCCGCTCAAAACGGTGATGGCCCCCGCCCAGCACTGGGCCACCCAGGGAATCACGGTCAACGGGTTTCAAGCCTATTGCTACCAGCTCTTGGCCAGCATCCTCACCGCCACCCCCGCCGCCAGCGCCCTCTACGCCCCTCAGGGCACCTTGCTGAAGGAAGGGGATCGCTTGTACCTGCCTGATTTTGCGGCCCTGTTGGATCAGATCGCCCAGGACGGAGCCGACCTGATGTATCGCGGCCCCCTAGCTGAGCAGATCGTTCAAGCCAGCGAACGCCAGGGCGGCTATCTGAGGATGGACGACTTACAGCAGTACCCGGTGATTGAACGCCAACCCCTCGCCATTCCCTACCGCGATGCTCTGTTGCTGACCAACCCACCCCCTAGCTCTGGCGGGGCACTGATCGCCTTTGCGCTGGAACTCTTGGCCACCGCCGACCTCACCGAGCACCGCAGCCCTCGCCACGTCGCTACCCTGCGGGAGGTGATGCGCCTCACCAACCTGGCCCGTCAGGATGGCTACGATGCCCATCTGTATCGCGATGACGTTTTAGAAGAGTTTCTAGGCTCTCCACACCTCGCGCCCTATCGTCAGCAGCTACTCGACGCCCTGCAACCGACGACCCTCAACAAATGGGGCAGCACCACCCACATCAGCGTTATCGATGGCGAGGGCAATGCCGTCAGCATGACCACCTCCAACGGCGAAGGTTCCGCCTACGTGATCCCCGGCACCGGGGTGATGCTGAACAACATGCTGGGCGAGGAAGACCTCAACCCCAACGGCTTCCACCAGTGGCAACCCAACCAGCGCATTTCCTCGATGATGGCCCCGACCATGGTGCTGGAGCAGGGCAAGCCTCGGCTGGTGCTGGGGTCAGGCGGATCCAACCGCATCCGCACCGCCATTTTGCAGGTGGTCTCCAACGTGCTGGACTTCGGCATGGATATTGAAGCCGCCGTTACCGCTCCTCGGATCCACTGGGAACGGGGATCCTTCCACCTCGAACCGGGCTATGACCGCTCAACCCTAGAACAGCAGGGCATTGGGGCCGAGGACGACTGTACCTGGTGGCAAGCGCCCAATATGTTCTTTGGCGGTGTCCATGCCGTCGGTCGTTCAGAAACCGGAGACTTTTCTGGCATTGGCGATGCCCGCCGCAGTGGAGCCTGCGTGATTGTGGAGTAGCGCCAGCCTACGCCCCTAACCCGATCACCCAATCCCGCAGCAGGCCGTTTACCTGGTCGGGCACTTCGTCGTGGGGGCAGTGGCCTGCTTGCAGGTAGTGCTCGGTCAGGGCGGGGTAATACTGACGGAATTTGGCCCCCTTGTCGCGGCAGTTCATCCAGGGATCGCCCTCGCCCCACAGCATCAGCAGGGGGCAGGCCATTTTTTGCAGCAGTTCGTCCACCTTTTCGCCCTGGCGGGATTTGAATACCGAGGCGAACACCTGGGGTGCGCCCGGATCGCAGGAGGGGCGGCGGATGTCCTCCACCAGTTCGTCGGTGATGGCGGACTTATCCACATACACCTGATTCAGGGTGCGGCGAATCACCGAGGGCTGGCGTACGTACTGGAACAACAGCCAACTGGGCAACGGTTGCAGCATCACCGATTGGATGAACTTGGCCACGGGGTTGGGCTTGGCAGCGGGGGCTGAATCGGAAGCTGAGTCCGAAAATGGCCCCGCACTGTTCAGCAACACCAGCCCAGCGGCGGATTCGGGATGGTTCGCCGCCACGCAAAGGGAGGTATATCCCCCCAGGGAGTTCCCGGCCAGCACCGTGGGACGTCCGATTTTTTCCTGGATAAATTCATGCAGTTGGGCCTGCCACAAACTGCCGCTATAGTCCCAGTTGGGCTTGGCAGAACGCCCAAACCCCAGCAGGTCGATGGCCCACACCTCAAAATCCGCTTGCAGACCCCGGATGTTTTTGTGCCAGTGGTCGGTGGAAGCGCCAAAGCCATGCACCAACAGCAGCGGCGGACGGCTGGGGTGCGGCTCCCCCGCCACGACGTAGTGGATGGCCTGGTCTCGCCAAGTCCAGTACTGGCTGGGGGCGCGGTAGGCGGTGGCGGGGAGGGTGGCAGTCATGGCGGGGATTACACAGGGATGAGAGGTTACAGAGTGATGCTGCGAGAGGATTTTACAAAACTTAACCTAAATAGTAGCGAATCTGGGGCACCATCGCCGCCCAGGTGACAAACCGACCAATCCGGGGCATTGTGGCATTGAAATAGGTGGAGTTCAGAGGCTATGGCAGCGCTATCTCGTCCTCGGTCAGCGACAAAGAGTCGGCAGTTTTCTAAGTACGATGCGCGGCGGGCAGGGGCGCGATGGTTCGAGCGGTTGATGGCGTTGATCGCGATGGCAAACCTGGGCCTAGTGGTGTTGGATTTGAGCTACATTCCCATGCGAGATCTGTACCTGCGGTTTCTGCCCAGGGCCACTACTTGGTATGGCGAAACCTTTAAGGGCATTGAGCCCCACCGCTTCACCACCCACTATCTAGATACGGTGGCCAAGCTGGAGCAACAGGTAGCGCTGACGGGGCTGACCTCTCCCCAGGCCCAGGAGATTTTGGCGGATTTGCAGCAGCAGAGTGCGGCCATGGTGGCGGAAAATCCGTTTCAGTTGGCGAATCGATCCGGTACCCTGGAGCAGATTAAAAACGACATGCGGGATCGGATCGGGCTGGAGTCGGCCACCGAGTCGTTTACCACCTTTTGGAGCTATGAGCACCTGAGCGAGGCGGGTTTTCCCCAGGAAATCGCCTTTTTCCACAGCGAGGTGCGGCCTCGGATTGAAACCAACTTTTTTCGCAGTTTGGCGGTACATGGCGGCTTTACTGACCTGTTTTGGCGCATTGATGTTTGGTTTAATCTCCTATTTGCGGTAGAACTCCTGGCCCGTAGTTTTTACCTGGGGCGGCGCTACAAAAACTTCACCTGGCGCGATGCCATGCTCTGGCGCTGGTACGATCTGCTGCTGATCATTCCCTTCAGTGCCCTGCGGATGCCCTGGCTGGCCCTGTCCCGTGCGATCCCCGTCGTCATTCGCATCAACCAGTCCAACCTGATTGACCTAGAGCCTGTCCAGCACAGCATCAGCCGCTTTGCCATCAGCCATGTGGCCGTTGAAATCACGGAAATTGTGGTGCTCCGCATCATCGACCAAATGCAGTCGCTGATTCGGGATGGTAGCCTGTCTCAAATGCTGCTGCGCGACCAGGGCAACCGCCGCTACATTGATGTCAGTGGCGTCAACGATTTGGAAGTGCTGGCCCAGCGCCTCGGAACCCTCACGGTCTACAGCGTATTGCCCCAACTCAAGCCCGAACTGGATGCGCTGCTGAAGCACACCGTCACCACGGCCTTTGATCAGGCCCCCGGTTATCAAGGATTTCGCCAACTGCCGGGGCTCGGCAACCTGCCCGACCAAATTGCTCAGCGGGTGGTGGCCCAACTCTCTACCAACGCCTACGGTGTGCTGAAGGGTGGCCTAGAAGACCAGGAAGGCGTTGCCCTCACCCAATCGCTGGTGAAGAAGTTCACCGATACCTTCAAACGGCAGATCCAAGAAAGCGAAAACCTAGAGGAACTGGAAACCCTGCTAGTGGACTTTTTAGAAGAAGTGAAACTGAACTATGTGAAACGGCTAGCCTCCGAGGACGTGGATCGCCTAATTGAGGAGCGCTACCAAATCTACAATGTCACCCAAACCGAGGCGTGATCCCTGTTTGTCCCAGTCAGTTAGGGGGAACGGCGTGGAGCCCAACTCTGCCAAAGGAACTCTGCCAAAGGTTCTGGGATCCTAAACACATCCTTTAGCTTCCATGAGAGTAACCCTTAACCGAAAGATAAACTTTAGTATCATTCCCTAGCAGTGGTTCTAGAAAGCGCTATGGTAATAACAAGAGGTGAGGCAAGCCTCCCTCCCACATCGAATAGTTCAGTCCCCGTTAAATAGGAGGTTGTTATCTCGTTAACGTCTGAATCTATCTCGCACAACAACGCAGCCTTTCCGTTTCTCGGCTGATATTTCCTCCCCTAATCCCTAGAGAGCTCTGCATTAGATACCCAGAGACGCAACAACCTTTACGACGGTATCGACCCATCTTTACTTAGTTGAAACCTATTTGAGGAAATCCCTCACATGGCATTGGGAAGGCTGTAGATACATCTTTTCTCTTGAAGAGATAGACCGCCTTTGTTCATGGTTGAAAAGTTCAGTCTTCTTGATTTCAGGAGGTTGTTACTTCGGATACATCTCAGTCTATAGCTTCAACGTCAGCCCTGCCCTACTTCACGCTACTGATGTTTCTACCCCTAGCCTGATAGAGAGCCCTGCATTAGATACCTAGAAACGTAACCATCTCTTCACGACGGTATCGACCCATCTCTAAAGTATCAGTCTCTATGTGAGAAGGCATTCCTAAGTAGCTGGTCTGGGCACTGCTGAGATCCTCAGTGGTTCACTTTCATTGTTTCGATTTCGTTCAACTCATTTTCGTTTGATTTCCGTCTAGTTTGTAGAATAGCTCCGACTCTGATTTCAGGGTTGGGGCTGTTCTTTTGTCTTTTAGCTCAAATTCGCTATACATTTAAGGCAGTTGTTGTGCTGCTACCATGCCGATTATTCTGCCGCTGTTTGCCAAGGCATTTCTCACCCTCTTTGTTGTGATTGATCCGGTGGGTCTAGTGCCGCTCTACCTAGCCCTTGTGCACGACCGATCCGAGGAGGAGCAATCACAAATTGCGATTCGGGCGGTGGTGGTATCGGCAATCATTTTGCTCGCCTTTGGGTTGGCAGGAGCCTACGTGCTGCACAACCTCGGCATCAGCCTGCAAGCCTTTCAAATTGCGGCAGGAGTGCTGCTGTTTAAAATTGCCTTAGATATGATTTTTGTCCACCAAGAACGCGAAACCCAGGCCGAAGCCAAGGAAGCCGAATCGCGCCAGGATGTGAGTGTGTTTCCTTTGGCCATTCCGCTGATTGCTGGCCCCGGCAGCTTGGCGAGTATCTTAGTGCTCTCACGCGAATCCACCAACTATTACCTAGGGTTGAGTGTGGTATTGGCGGCGGCGGCAGTGGTCATTTTGCTGTGCTATATTTTTCTGCTTTTATCTCGACCGCTTGCTAAGGTCTTAGGCCAAATTGGGATTAATGTGGTGACGCGAGTTTTGGGGGTTTTGCTGGCAGCTTTGGCGGTGCAATATATGCTGGATGGCCTGCTAATTCTGCTGCAACTGCCCCCGGCCCAAGCCTTTGGATTGGATAGCTAAATCGGGACGAATAACCCGGTAAGCCAGGGTTGGGAGAGGCCAGCCCAGTGCTACAGTAAGGCAGGCTTTCGATTCCCTAACGCCATGGCATTTTCCATCGATGACGCTAAGACCTGCCTAGACGAGCTTTGCGCCACCTGGGGCAAACGGGTCGATTACCTGGCCATCCGCCTAGAGCAATCGGAGGGCACCGATATTTTTCTGCGCGGCGGCACCATCGAAACCCTCAGCGAGGGCTTGGCGATTGGGGGCCATGTGCGGGCCTGCTACAAAGGCGGCTGGGGCTTTGCCAGTTTTAACGATTTAGCTGAACTCGCGGCCCAGGTGGAGGATGCGGTGTCGGCGGCGCGGATGGTCGGCCAAGACGAAACTCTGCTGGCTCCGGTGGATCCGGTGCAGGTGGTGCAACGTCTCCCCCTGACGGGCACCGACCCCCGCCACATTTCCCTGGCCCGCAAAAAAGACCTCTGTCGCCACTACGCCGACCTGTTGCAGAGCATCGACGACCGCATTGCCACCACCTCCGTTCGCTACGGCGACATTACCCAGCGGGTGCTGCTGGTCACGTCCGAGGGCAGCCACATCGATCAGGCGTGGTCGGATATGGAAATGCGTTTTGCCGCCACCGCCCGCGATGGGGATCAGGTGCAAACCGGGCGCGAAACCACCGGATCTCGCCGCGCCTACGAGGATTTGGAGGGGCTGGATCAACAGGTAATGGCCTCCGCCAAACGTGCCGTGGATGCCCTGGATTTACCCACCGTGCGCGGAGCCGCCTACGAAGTGGTGATTGACCCGATTTTGAGCGGGCTGTTTGTCCACGAAGCCTTTGGCCACCTCTCCGAGGCCGACATGGCCTACGAAAACCCCGACCTGCTGGAGGCCATGAGCATGGGCCGTCGGTTTGGCCCAGAGGCACTGCAAATTTTTGACGGAGCCTCCCCCCAAGGCCATCGGGGCAGCTATTTCTACGACGACGAAGGCACCCCCGCCACCACCACCCAACTGATCCAAGACGGTGTGTTGGTGGGGCGGCTGCATTCCCGCGAAACCGCTGGCAAACTGGGCGAAGCACCCACCGGAAACGCCCGCTGCCTCAACTACCACTACTCGCCCCTGGTGCGGATGACCAACACCTGGATTGAGCGCGGCACCACCCCCGTCAACGACCTGTTTGCCGACATCAAGGAAGGCGTCTATGCCCGCAACTGGCTGGAGGGGATGACCAACGGCGAAATGTTCACCTTCACCGCCGGGGAAGCCTGGATGATTCGCAACGGCGAACTGGCGGAACCCGTGCGGGATGTCACCCTGTCGGGCAATGTGTTTCGCACCTTGGCGGATATTGTGGCCATCGGCGATGACTTTTATTGGGACGAATCCGGCGGCTGCGGCAAGGGAGGGCAAAATGGTCTGCCCGTGGGCTGCGGTGGCCCCAGTCTGCGCATCAAAAACGTGGTCGTGGGTGGCGAAGCGGAGGAGTGGTAAGGCTGGCGTTCAATCCTCGCGCTTGGGGCTGACGCAATCCCCCATTTTTACCTCTACAGTTTTGTTGGGAGTCGCATTTTTCAACATGGACGGCATTTTGCTAATCGAAGAAGCCCTCAAGCTCTCTCCCTTTGAGCGAGCCCAGTTGATTGATGCTCTCTGGCAAAGTCTCGATTCCTCGGATCAAGGGGCTATCGATCAAGCTTGGTTAGAGGAGTCTCAGGATCGGCTTCGTGCCTACCGCCAAGGTGACATCGAAGCGGTGGACGGTGAGCGGTCGCTGTCAGACTTAAAGGAAAGACTCTCCCGGTGAAGCCCTATCGCTTTTTGACGCCTGCCCTCGTGGAAGCAGAGATGGCGTCTCGATTTTACGAGTCCAATCGCCCCGATCTAGGCCGTGAATTTCTAGATGAACTGGAGGCCACAATTCAACGCATTGTGGCAAATCCAAAAGCGTGGCAAGTGCTGGATCAGGACGTTCGTCGCTGTCGATTGAGACGGTTTCCCTACGGCATCATCTATACCCTTGACGGTGAGATGGTTATCATCATTTCGATTATGCATCTTCATCGACAGCCTTCTGCTTGGCGCAAAAATCTACCCACGGACGAGCCCTAGCATCTGAGAAGAACCGTGTTGATTGTCATTTTCTAGGCTTTTCCTAAGCGGTCAAATCACCGCTTCTGCCGGGAGGAAGGATCGGCAGGCCATCACCGGGGAAGAATCGACGCCGTGGAGGGGGCAGAGGTCTCGGTGGCAGAGGCGGCAGTGGGCGGTGAGGGATCGCTGCAACCCGCGTGGATTGCTGAGGCTGACGTTTTGGCGAAGGTAGCCTTCAATTTCGAGTTCTGTCAGATCGGGGGCGATGAGTAGTGCTTGGGAACCGTTCAGTTCGCGGCGGGCGCGGTTGAGGCGGGTGAGGTTTTCGCCAAAGCTGAGGCTGTCTTGGTGTACCATCACCGGAACCGCCTGGGACTGGCTGCGGAACCCGTGGGGCCGATCCTGGGCGTAGTCGTCCTTGAATTGCAGGGTGAAGGTGCCATCGGCAAAGCAACGGCTGCGGATGTGGCGCTGGAAGGGCACGGTCAAAAAGCCCTCTGGGCCAAGGGCATACCACCAGGAATGGTGCCAAGCCTGGGAGGGAAGTTGCAGAATTTGGCGGATGTGGTCAGCGTCGAATCCGGCCCGCGCCAAGAGGTTCACGGCCTCGGAGGGGGCGACATTTTCGGCTAGGGTGGCAAGGTCGGAATGGCAGTGGGTAACGGACTGGTACTCGGTGTGGGTGTGAAATTCCGGCAGGGGCGGCACCTCCGGCCCAGACCCCGCTAGGACGCAGTGAATATGCTCGAAGGTGAGGACGCCATCGATGCTGTACTGGGGATGATCCCGTAGTGGCACCCCCACCTGAATGCTGATCGCCCCAATTTCGTAGGGTTGGGCGAGGGTGGGCAGGCTATCGGTTAATAACGCCCGCAGGTAGACCTCATCGGCGACTGCTAGGGCCAACTGGGCGGTGTGATGGGTTGGAACATCCCCCTGACGCCGCTGCTGAAACGGGTTGAGCGAAGACTTGACCATGGCAAGACCACCCGCCGAAAATGACTGGTGTTCCTGTTCTATCAGTAAGTTCCCCTAGACGGAACCCCCTGCCCAGAAACGTTGCACAGGTTTGTAGACCGCAACGAAGCCGTCATAGTTTGTTACGCTTGGGCGACTTGAACCCGGTTGGAGAATTTATCAAACGTTACCCAAAAGAGACTGCACGATTTGGTAGATATCATCTCGTAGCGCAGGATTTTTAATATCCATTGAACGGTTATTTTCGCTCGGTCGAATGTTGGCGGGAACTCGCCTGAGTTGCCCCCCCTTAAAACTGCCGCAGGAAGCGCAGATCGCTGGAATACAGGCGGCGGATATCGTCGATTTGGTGCTGCACCATGGCGAGGCGCTCGACCCCTAGGCCAGCGGCAAACCCCGTGTAGACATCGGGGTCGTAGCCCACGGCTTTGAGCACGTTGGGGTCGATCATGCCGCAGCCCAGCACCTCTAGCCATTGCCCCTGCCACTGCACATCCACCTCGGCGGAGGGTTCCGTAAAGGGGAAATAGCTGGGGCGGAAGCGCACGGGCAGGTCGCCATAGAGGGCTTCCAAAAACACTTTGATGGTGCCGCGCAGGTCGGTGAAGGTGATGTTTTTGTCTACCGCGAAGAATTCGATCTGGTGGAAGACGGCAGCGTGGGTGGCGTCTACGGTGTCGCGGCGATAGCAGCGGCCAATAGCCACGGCCCGCAGGGGCGGTTCATGGCTTTGCATGTAGCGAATTTGCGTGTTGGAGGTGTGCGTCCGCATCAGGTCGCCGTTGGGCAGGTAGAGGGTGTCCTGCATGTCGCGGGCGGGGTGGTCGGGCAGAAAATTCAGCGCCTCGAAGTTGTAGTAGTCGTTTTCAATTTCCGGGCCATCGGCGACGGTGTAGCCCAGTCCCACAAAAATATCCACAATGCGGTCGATGATGCTGTTGATGGGATGCACCCGCCCCTGGGGCCAAAACACCCCCGGCATGGTGACATCCAGGGTTTCGGTCGCCAGTTGGGCTTCCAGTTTCGCCATTTCCAGGGCGGTTTTAGACTGCTCTAGCTGGCCTTGAATCAGATCCTTCACCTCGTTGGCCAAGGCCCCAATGCGGGGGCGATCCTCGGCGGACAGTTTGCCCATGCCGCCCAACACCTTAGACAACTGCCCCTTTTTGCCCAAATAGCCCACCCGCAACTGCTCCAGGTCGTCGAGGGTGGCGGCGGCGGCAATGGCCTCCTGGGCGGCGGCTTTTAGCGCCATCAAATCCGATTCTAGGCTGGTGGGTGCAGTGGTCATCCTGGGTTACGCGGTGCGGGACTATAGTACAAAGATGGCTAAGCTTTGACTATTTTAATGGGGTATGGGTCAACTGCATGAACATCCTAGTCAGTAACGATGACGGCATTTTGTCGCTGGGGGTGCGCACCCTCGCCACAACCCTCGCCGCCGCTGGGCATCGGGTCACGGTGGTGTGCCCCGACCGAGAGCGATCCGCTACGGGCCACGGCCTCACCATGCACAAGCCCCTGCGGGCCGAACCCGTCACCGAGATTTACCCCGCCGACATCGACGCCTGGGCCTGTTCGGGCACGCCCTCAGACTGCGTGAAGCTGGCCCTAGGGGCACTGATGGACACCCCGCCCGATGTGGTGGTCTCCGGCATTAACCACGGGGCCAACCTAGGGACGGACGTGCTCTATTCCGGCACCGTCTCCGCCGCCATGGAAGGCACGCTGGAAGGAATGCCCGCCATTGCCGTCAGCCTCACCAGCTACAGCGGCGGCAACTTCGACCTGGCCGCCGCCTTTGTGCGGGATTTGCTCGGCCCCGATGGCCATCTGCCCCTGTCTCCGGCGCTGCTGCTGAATATCAACGTCCCCAATCTGCCCGCCACCGACATCAAAGGGGCCAAAATCACCCGCCAGGGCATCCGCCGCTACCACGAGCAATTCGCGAAACGCACCGACCCACGGGGCAAAACCTACTACTGGCTGGCCGGAGAAGCTATAGAGGACGTCGAAGACCCCGCCGCCCAGTTGCCCTATCCGCCCCATCTACGGGACGACCTTCTGGCCATCTCCACGGATGTCCAAGCCATCCAAGACGGCTACATTTCGATGACGCCTCTGCAATACAACCTCACCGCCATCCCAGAACTGACGACTCTCAGCCAATGGCTTCCTCCATCGGTTCCTACGGCCTAAAATGGCCGGAATCGATCACTGGGTGAGCCACTATGTCACCGCCCTCGGCCCCTCTCGTTGGCCGGAATAGGACACGGTAGGTTTTCCTCAGATTGGCTATCATCGGTACCATAAAGAATAACGCTGGGCAGGAAACCATGATTGACCCCCCATTGATCGCGAAAATCCCCGACGAATTTTCCGCCGTTAAGCCTTTCCTAGAACAAAATCTTCTACCCTACATTGCCTTCGATTGCGAATCGGAAGGCTGGATTGATAGCGCCACCGATTCAGACCTTTTACCTCCTTGGGCAACCAAACTAGGCGGATATCCCTATTTGCCCAAAACGATGGACTATCCCAAAGATCCCGAAACGGATCGATTCCTCATGTTCCTGGGGCAAATAGATTGTGCAGACGTACCCGACCTTCAGGGGTTTAATTTCCCCAAACAAGGGTTGCTGCAATTCTACACAGGATACATTGTCCCCATGGGGGAATGGGGGGAAACGCAACACCACATTCGATACTTTCCTGAATTTTCTAAAGATCCAGAAACTCTGATTACCGACTTTAGCTTCTTGGCCGAAGAGCGTAGCTTCAATAATTGGTATGATCAGGTTTATCGCCTGAGTTTTTCCATTGAACAGGATGTTTTCTTTGATTATCGCACCTCCACATTTCCAACCTTTCACCCCCTGGATGAGCCCCCGGAATTAGAGGCGCTATGGGAGGAATTCTACTATGAGTGGTTCTATGAGCAATCTGAACACATGGCCCTGAAAGGCAGAGGGAAGGTAGGAGGATATCCCGAAGTTCATTCCTATGTGCCAGAAACCTTGGAAAATGCCGAAGGACAACTTTTGCTAGAGTTAGATCACCCCGATGATGATGGGGTCTTCTTCTACTTTTTCATTGATCCCGCTAAACTCAGTCAGGCTGATTTTAGTGAGGTGAGTTCCTATGTGGTCGCCTCCTAGTCGATCCTCGCCCAGCCAGATAGACGAGAGCCATACCGCGACAACCAGGAGGGCCACCCATGACCGCTGACACCGCCATCACTCGACACCATCAACAGATGCTCACCCTACGCAGCCAGGGCAAAACGCTCCTACGGTTTACGTCCCAGGTGCAGGAGGTGGTGCGGGCTTCGGGGATAACGACGGGCCTATGTACGGTGTTTTTGCGCCACACCTCGGCCAGTTTGATTATTCAAGAAAACGCCGACCCCGATGTGCTGGCGGATTTGGAAACCTTTCTGTCGCGCCTGGTGCCGGAGGGCAACGGCTATCGCCACAGCACCGAAGGCCCAGACGATATGCCCGCCCACATTCGCACGGTGCTGACCCATACCTCCGAAACCATCCCCATTATGCAGGGGCGGCTGGCCCTAGGCACCTGGCAAGGGCTCTACCTCTGGGAGCACCGGGCACGAGGCTCGACCCGCGAGGTTGTCGTTCATGTCACAGGGTACTAGGCCGATGGAAACTAGGTCGATGGAGCAGGCTAACCTCAGGGCATTGGAGGCGTAGAGTTGTAGGGTTCCTGCGTGAAGCCATGCCCCTTGATGCCAAAAGAAGTCGGCGATTGAAAGAAGTTGGCGATTGGTGGATGATGCCCTTCAACCTTGAATTGACCCCATTGATCCGTTGGTGCATGGCTTCGCGTATAGCCTTTCAGGCATGGCTGACGCTAGGGCGCTAGCCTCGCCTTGCGTTATGCACCCTACGCCCGATTCCCCACTCCCGACTCCCAACTCCCCATCCCCCCATGAAAATCGCCATTGCCCAACTCAATCCCACCATCGGCGACCTGTCCCACAATGCTCAGCAAATTGTGTCTGCCGCCCAGGAAGCCCACGCGCAAGGGGCACAGGTCTTGGTGACAACGGAACTGGCGCTCTGTGGCTATCCGCCCCGGGATTTGCTGTTGCGGCCCGGTTTCATTGCGGCGATGGCCCAGCGGTTGGAGGCGTTGGCCACGGAACTGCCCCCAGAATTGGCGGTGCTGGTGGGCTATGCGGCGGAGAACCCCAAGGCTCGCCAGCGGGGGGAAAAGCCCCTGTTCAACAGCACGGCGCTTTTGCAAGGGGGGCGGGTGCAGCAGGTGTTCCATAAGCAGCTTTTGCCCACCTACGATGTGTTCGACGAAGACCGCTATTTCGCGCCAGGAACAGGGCCGAGCCGCTTTACCCTGAGCACCCCCGAAGGCGACGTGAACCTCGGCGTCACCATCTGCGAAGACCTGTGGAACGACGAAGAATTTTGGGGCGGACGCAGCTATCCCCGCAACCCCATCGCGGATTTGGCCGAGGCGGGGGTGGACGTGGTGATTAACCTGTCGGCCTCGCCCTTTTCGGTGCAAAAGCCCCAGCTACGAGCCGCCATGCTGGCCCACAGCGCCACGCGGTTCCGCTGCCCCATCCTCTACGCCAACCAGGTGGGGGCCAACGATGACCTGATTTTTGACGGCACCAGCATGGCCCTGAACCGCCAGGGGGAACTGGTGGCGCGGCTGTCCTCCTGCCAACCGGGGCTGATGGTGGTGGAGTATGACCTCGCCAAGGCCGACCTGCTGCCGGGAACCGTTGCCCCTTTGCCTGCCGATGACAACGAAGCCCTCTGGCTGGCCCTGGTGCTGGGGGTGCAAGACTATGCCCGCAAGTGTGGTTTTCGGCGGGTGGTCGTCGGTCTCAGCGGCGGGGTAGATTCGGCCCTGGTGGCGGCGATTGCGGCAGCGGCCCTCGGCCCAGAACAGGTGTTGGCGGTGCTGATGCCCTCCCCCTACAGCTCCGACCATTCGGTGACGGATGCCCTCGCCCTCTGCGAAACCCTGGGCCTTCCTCACCACACCCTGGCCATTGGCCCCCTGATGGCTGACTACGACCAGGTGCTAGAGCCGCTGTTTGCCGACACCGAATCCGGCATTGCCGAGGAAAATATCCAGTCCCGCATTCGGGGCAATTTGCTGATGGGGATTTCCAACAAATTTGGCCATCTGCTGCTGTCTACGGGCAATAAATCCGAAATGGCGGTGGGCTACTGCACCCTCTACGGCGACATGAACGGTGGCCTAGCGGTGATTGCCGATGTGCCCAAAACCCGCGTCTATGCCCTCTGCCACTGGCTAAATCAACAGGGCCAAGGTGCCCCATCTGTTGACCCCAATCACGATCCCCTCGGTGCCCTCGCCTATCTCCGAGGTCAGGCTCCCCAGGGCTTTATTCCCAGCCACATTCTCACCAAACCCCCCAGCGCCGAACTAAAACCGGGCCAGGTGGATCAAGATTCCCTGCCGCCCTACGAGGTGCTGGACGACATCCTGGAACGCTTGGTACAGCGCCACGAATCCATCGCCGATATCGTCGCCGCTGGTCACGATGCTGCCGTGGTGGATCGAGTCACGCGCCTGGTCGCCAGGGCCGAATTCAAACGCCGCCAAGCGCCCCCCGTCCTCAAAGTCACCGACCGCGCCTTTGGCATGGGCTGGCGAATGCCGATTGCCTCCCGCTGGCCCTGAGGGCTGTGAAAACCTTTGAAGATTTTCTCTGGCTATCAGTTTGGCCTAGAAGAATTAGAATGTTATACAACGTATAATTCTGGCCAGAATTATGGATGTTCAACTGAAAAAATGGGGCAATAGTTTGGGTCTACGCATTCCCTATCAATTAGCGGAGAGCTTCGGTTGGGATGAAAATTCGACGGTGGAACTGTTAGAGCAGGATGGGGCGCTGATGATTCGCAAAAAGGCCGCTGTAACTTCCCTAGAGGAATTATTAGCCAGCATCCCTGATGATTTTACCTACCCCGAAGATGTCGCTGATTTTGTGCAAAGCCATCCTCAGGGGCAAGAATGGCTGTAACAGAGAAGACCGTGAGCGCACTGCATCGAGGTGAGGTGATTCGCGTAAATCTGAACCCAACCCAAGGGAGAGAACAAATGGGGGAGGCTCGCCCTTGCCTGGTGTTGAGCCAAGCGGCGTTTAATGCGGCCAGGGGTGGGCTCGTGGTGGTGTCGCCCATTACCAGCACGGTACGGCCCGATGTTAAAACGCTTATTCCCATTCCTGATGGGTTTCGGGTGAGGGGTTCGGTGATTGCTGAACAAGTACGCACCCTCGATCTCAGTCAGCGCTGGTGGCGTAGCACCAAGGAATGTTTGCCCGCTGTGGTGGTGGATCAAGTAGTGGCAACGCTAAATCTGATTATTGGTGGCTAGGGTGGGATGTAGAAACCCAGTTTCTTGAAGCAACCGGGTTTCTGATTCTGCATAGTATGACTAGACCTAAACGTATCTTCAAGGCGAGATTTTGTTACCACGTTACGGTGCGGTGTAATAATCGCGAGTTTCAGCTGATTCGAGATGAGTGCCGCGAAATTTTGCTGCGTACCATCCAGAACCGTAGGGTGCATTCGCGCAGCAATGCACCAACTTCATCCATAAAGAAAACCTCGGTGGATGGGGTTGGGGTCACGGTACAGGGACAAAACAGGAGATAAGAGGGCTGAAACCTTGTCCCGTCTGGGGTTGACAGAATCAGGAATAGGGAGGTGAGCTAGGGATTACCACAACCTTAGCCTGACCCTCCCCATAACTCAGATTAACCGACTTCAAGCGGCCCTGCGTGCTCATCTGCCGTGGCCCGGTGCTCGATTGACCTTTCTAGCGCTGTTTCTGGTGGCCTTGTTCCGGGTCGAGACGGTGAACTTGGACAAACTGTCCTCGGTGTTTGCGAATCAGGCCAAACCGGAGTCGAGTTACAAACGTCTGACGCAATTTCTGTCTGCCATGGCAAGCGTCTGAGTAAACTCGTTGATCTCCTTTCCTTGGGCTTCTATTGGGCCATGCTCACCGGACTCTGGCACCATCAGCATCACCCCATTGCCATCTAATCCCATGGCCGCAGGGCCAAGGAGCTCTTCCGCTATGGCTGCGACTTTCTTCGCCGTACCTGCTGCGATCTGGCCCTACGATCTGCCGAGTTCGACCAGGCGCTTCAACTTTTGTCCCCGTACTGAGGGTTGGGGTAGCCGAGATGGAGATGCACTACAGCAAAGAAAGGGTATGTCGCAGGAACAAAAGATGGTGGTGCTGCGAATGCACCTACGGGCTAAGCAAATAGAAGACGGCCTTTAGGCGTCGGGATTGGCCGACCTAATTCTTGGGCAATTTCAATCCATTCTTGAATGACAACCTCGGCATTAGCCACTGCTGCTTGATAGGTTTCTCCATCCGCTGCACAACCTGACAGTTCAGGCACTTCCACAATAAAGGACTGATCCTCTTCACTCCAATAGATAATGAGTTCGTACTTAAAGGTCATACTAATTGCCCAACTTATATTTCACGATCATGCTTCTTATTTGCTTCACTTGGTAAGCTTTTGCTTTCCCCTGTTTTGGCTGAATGTTAATAATTTCCTCTATGCCATCCTTAGAGAAAATGTGGTGACTTCCTCGTATGCGCTGTTCAAAGCCTAAGGATTGAAGAAGTTGGCACAGTGCATCGAAGGAAATATTAGCATCCGATGTCCCTCTAAGAATCTTGGCTAGGAGTTTATCTTGTTGGGTCATGTGATTCCTAGCTTACTTAGATCCAAAGATCTGAATACCTTGCAGATAGGCACAGCCGAGTTTTTGGTGAATGCCAGCCATCAAGATGTCTTTGCAGTCTGATAACCAGTCAGGATCGTTGCCTTCATGGAGGTGAATAGTCCACTTGTAGTAGTGAGGACTCTTCCTATTGTCGAAATCGCAGTCAATTACCTTTACTGCTCGACAGTGGTAAAAGATATTGATAGCCCTAGTCAGACTACGAATAGAGTCATCATCCTGATTTGGAGTATCTAGGAGAGCTTTTAGTTTGGATTGACCCTTCGATATTTCTAGTGGAGAACCTACCTCTCTAAAGTTAATCTCATCAGTGCCTTTATATTTCATACTATTACAAGTACGACATAGCATTTGCCCATTTTCAATAACAGTTTTACCACCATACTTGCGAGGCATGATATGGTCAACCTGTAAGATTTTTGGATTCCTGATACCACAACAGAGGCACTGACAACCATCCCTTTCTATGATTTGTTGCCTTTGATATACGTCAAATTTTTCTGTATCTTCTACATCAACGGGTGAAGTCAGGGGTGTCGGGGGCATCTCTCCATCCAGAACTCGACTGATTGACAGATAAGCTGCTGTTTCAAGTCGATGATAGGTTTTGTAAAAAGCTTTCCACAGGAGTCCGTCATCTGAGAACCTTTTGTGAAGTTCTTGCCTCAATTCATAAGGTGTCAAGCTAAGCCAGTTCCGTGCCAGTTTGTCTAAGTTATATCGCCCTCGATCATCAAAAGAATAGTAGGAGGGCTTTTCTTGATTTTGAGCAATATGTCGGACAAGACGAGTTAGATCTGCATAAAGCTTGTTGCCAAAGTTGTCTGATTCCAAATCAAAATACTGTTTAGCCCATTTCTCAATTTGGTGTTGTCCCCAGTCGTTAACTAGATCTTCTCTTGCCCACTCGTCATCAAGATTTTCATTATTAACAATAAAATTCATGAAAGCGTCAAACTTTTCTTTATTATGCTCATAGGCCATAACAAACTCAGAAAAGCCTTCCATCGAATCATCTTGTCCGTCTGTATTGGCATAGACGACTTCCGTTTGATACCAACCTACAGGAAAGATCGTAGAAAATGGGGGTAAGGGATCACCAGGATTTTCGATATGCTTTGTAATTTCTTCTACTAATCGAATGGAAATATATTCGAGAGGGAAGTAGCCTTTGACTGAAGGTTTACCTTCAACCTTATCACCTCCGTCTGGAACAGCCCAATCGATCAATCGTTCCCATTCATCAAAGAACAGCACAATATTGGCTTCACTTTCACCCCCGGCCTTCTCTCCTCTCAAGGCTCGACCTATCATTTGAGCCATTAAAATAGTGCTGGTGGTTTGTCGGGTCAAAAATACCGTCCGTACCGAGGGCACGTCTGCCCCTTCAGTTAGCATTCTGACGTTAATCAAAACATCTAGTGGGGCATCATTGCCATGCTCATCTTTTCCAGTCTTGAAGCGTTGTAGAATTATCTGATTTTTGTTGGCATCGCGTTGATTAGAGCCGACACCAGCATCAGGATCAGCATCAATATGGGAATAAATAGCATCCGCTTGAATGCCTTTTTCTTGTAGCTTTTCCTTCAAATATACGCACTGAAACCATCGGTCAGCAAAAATGATGGTTTTTCCATATTTTTCTTTGTTCTTCACATAGGCGTTGACAATCAAGTTATTCCGATCTTGGTCTCTAGCCAAGATTTCAATAATCGACTCTGGCAAATCCTTATGTTGTTTTGTTAGGCGTGAGTATAGATTATCGTCAACACCTACCTTCTTCCCTGTAGGAACCTCTATATAGTTAGGTCTGGCTAAGATGCCCTGAGTAATCAACGTAGCTTTTTCGGCTTCGTAGATCACTTTATCTTTGAAAATCTCCCACAGCCAACCCCGAATATACTGGTTGTTATGAGTAGGAGTAGCTGTTAGCCCCAAAAATTGCGACTTTGGGAGGAGTCTACGGAGTCCGGGCTTGATTTCTTCGTCGCCAATCAATAAATTTCGACACCCATAGGCTGGCGAGTGATGGGCTTCATCAATGACCACAAAGAATTCTGAGTCTTGATAATGTTCTACATATTCTCTGAAGGCAGTTTTGCGAGTTTTTCCACGGCCATCGAGAGAATTAGTATTGAGATTGCTGATAGCCGTTGGAATGGTCATGATAATGACGTCATCGGTCAACTCAATCGATGATGCCTGGGCGTGATGGGGGCTGCTAGAGACACGCCTAATATTGAGATGATGCCTCGATGCGCTGATTCCGTGTGCGTTATGGCAGAATTCCGCAAAGGCTTGATCTAACAGATAAAAGGAAGGAGCTAGCCAGAGGATTCTTATATTTTTGGCAATCACATAATCCATTAGCCACTTCACAGATGTGAAGGTTTTCCCGGCTCCGGTCGGCAAAGCTAAGATTCCACTACCCGTCTTACCTAAATTAGACCGAAACGTTTTATTTAACGCTGCAAAGGATTCAATTTGATGTTGAAAGGGTTGCTTAGGTGAGCGATTGGCATTTTGTTCTCTCAACTCATCTAGATTGAGCGATATGTATCCCATGGGTGTACTCCTAGATGGTTGAGAGATGGCAACACTTAGCTACGGTAATTCAGCAGCTAGTGCCCATACTGTTCTAGCAAACTCTTCGATTGAAGCTAAGGAGAGTTACGAAAATTAAGGATGTCTGCTCTCTCTAACCAACTAGATCTACTGCTTCCACCGCTTCCCGATCCAACACTTGCTGATACTCCTCAAGCTGGGCCAAGGTAAAGGCTAGTTCTCGTCGGTGGTCGTCGGTGGGGGCGAAGTGAATAGTCCTATTCTAACGGAGGCTTTGGATGCCCCAAGTTTACGCTGGCTTGCAGATGGCCCCCGTATCTCTGGCGACTCGGTGCCAAAACAGGTGTGCAACAATGGAGGCTTACCCTCGTCCCGTTGTCGTTTTTCTGCCGTGGTGGCGGATTATGGTGATTGAAGCCCAAGTCCATCAACAACTGCGCGAGTTTCTGCGGGACTGCGGCGATTCGAGCTGGCCCCATCATCTGACCCTGGCGCGGTTGGTGGCGCGGGCCTTGCGGCTGGGGCGCAGTGCGCTGTTGCAGGTGGGGGGCTTGTCGGCCTACCAGGGGGATTATCGGCTGAGCTATCTGGTGGCGTTGCTGCTGTGGCCGGGGCCAGCGGTGTTGGTGGTGCCCGATGAGACGCGACAACGGCTGTTATTGGGGGATCTGCCCCGGCTCCAGGAGCGTTTGGGCCTGACGAAACCCGTACAGGTGGGCGACCGTTGGCCCGAATCGGACTTTACCGGGGTGTTGATTACCAGCCCGGAGGCGTGGCTGGCCGACCGCTTGGGCGAGGCCAACCAGTTTCCCATCAGCATTCCGACGTTAATTGATGATGTGGATCATCTAGAAACCTGGCTGGGAACGTTGCTCACCGCGACGCTTACCCATGCCGATTGGGAAGCCCTAGGGCTGGCCTATCCCCAGCACCGGGATTTGATCCGCGATACCCGCGTGGCGCTGACCTTTGCGGCCTTTCAGCATCCGCCCAACCCCTACCACTGTCATCTATTAGAAGAGAGCGACCGTGACCGCCTGCACCGCCTCTACCAGGTGCTCACCACCGACGGACGGGCCGAAGCCATGCCCCCATCCTGGCAGCGGTTTTGGCCGTCCTTTGCCGAGGCCGATCATCTGCGCTGGTTTGTCACCGACCGTCAATCGGGCCACATTACGCTGCACTGCACCCCGGTGGATTTGGCGGTGCATCGCGAAAAGCTCTGGGAACCGCAGCCCGTGGTGTTGATTGGGGCGTCGTTGGATCACGATGCTAAGGCGGACATTTTTTGTCAGCGGTTTGGCCTAGAAGACTTGACCTGCCTCAAGTTTGCCCCCGACCGCCACAATGACGTGGTGAATCTCTACCTGCCGGATCATTTGCCCCTGCCCAATACGCCGCAGTTTCAGGGTCGGGTGCATCAAGAAATTCGGCGGTTGCTGGTTTGCGCCAATCGTCCTGGCCCTGCGTTGATTTTGGTGAATGACCTGCCCCTCAAGGGCCAATTGGCGGCGGCGCTGGCCGGAGAATTTGGCTCACGGGTGCAGGTAGAAAGTCTGGATATCACGGAAAATAGCATCCTCGTCAGCGGTTGGGAGTTTTGGCACCAGCATCGCCACCGTTTGCCCGCCCCCGCCCTGCTGATTATGGCCACGCTGCCCCTGCCCTCCCTAGAGCATCCCCTGGTGGCGGGCAGGGTGGCTTTCCACAAACGTCGCCGCCAGGATTGGTTTCGGCTGTACCTGTTTCCCACCGCCATGGCCGAAATTCAGCGGGCCATTGCGCCTTTGCGGGCCAATCAGGGACTCGTAGCGCTGCTGGATACCCGCGTCCACTACCGCAGCTACGGCCAGCAAATTCTGGAGGCCCTCAGCCCCTCAGCGACAACCCGCTCCCTGCGCCCCGATTGGGATCTAAGCCCCAACTCCTCCCCCTCCCCTCGCTAGTTCAACCTCAGTTCGGGTTAAGCAAGGGCTGCAAGCGTGAAGATATCTGCCTCAAGCCGCATTGTTGGCCCTCACCCCCAGCCCCTCTCCCATGGGGAGAGGGGAGCTAGAAAGGTTCAAAGTCCCTCTCCCTATGGGAGAGGGATTTAGGGTGAGGGCTACTGAGGTTATCCCGAACTGAGGCTAGTTCACCGACCCCAACCTGCGAGATCCGCTCCATCGCCGTCCAGTTGGTATGATCCAGGCAGCACTCGGCTATTGAGATAAGGAGAACGCTAATGGGAGAGTCGAAACGTCGTCGCGAACAACTGGGCGAAAAGTATGGCCAAGCGGAGCCGATTTTGCCCTGGTTGCCCATCACCAAACAGCAATCTCAGGACTTCATGAAATGGACGAGCCGGGGCACCTGGGCCATGATTATTGTCGTCATCGCCTTTTGGATTACCCTGCGGTTCATCGGCCCTAGCCTCGGCTGGTGGAGCTTGGTGGATTAGGAACCGTCGCCTAGTGGTGCAGGGTTACGGCCAGCAGCGGCAGCAGGGCCGAGGCCAGTCCCCAAAGGATCAGGGTGAGGGAAATCGGCTCTCCGGCGGGGATGGGATCTAGCAGAGCGTTGACCCGTTGCTCTAGGCGATCCAGATCCTCGGCGGCGCTAAAGCCAATCAGGGCGGGGGTGGGGATGCCCTCGTCTAAACACGTAGGGCGAGAGAGTTTGACGAGCAGTTCCGCCACTGCCAAGGGATGGGCCTGTTGAACCGCCCACCGATCCGCCCGAATTTCTCGCAGCAGCAGCAGTTCTTGCCAAAGGGCCTGGGTGTTGGGTAGCCAAATCGTGAGCCGTCTCACCAGCCCCAACAGCCAAAAGACGAGGGGATCGCGGTGGTGGGCGTGGGCCTGTTCGTGGGCCAAAATCATCCCCTGTTCTTCGGGGGATAGGGCGTCCAGCCAGCCCCGGCTCACGACAAGGCGAGATTGCCAAAACCCCACCTGGGCCGCGAGGGGCACCGCCGTTTCTACCAGACGCGCCGACATTCCTTGGGGAAGCGGCACCAGGGCATAGCGCCGCCAGTGCCAGGTTGTCCACCCGGCCTGAATGAGGCTCCACAGCATTCCCGCCGCTCCCAAGCCCAGCCCCACCTGGCTAATGCGACAGCCCAGTGGCCCAACCGCCCAGCCCAGCATGGTGCCGTGGTGCCCCATCCACAGCACCGCCCAGGCCGATGTTCCTAACACCACAAGCGGGCCACAGAGAGCCAAGATCGCCCGCCACCACCGCTGCGACCAAGCTTCCGCCGTGGGTTGCCATCGCCACCGCCACCCCACCGCGAGGATCATCGCCAACAACAAGACACCAAGGTGCATGGCTAGGCTTCCTCCTGGGTATCGCGCAGGGTTCGCAAACGACGGGCAATGGCATCGAGCCGATCTAGGGCGCTGGCATCCAGGCTATCGGCAAAGGCGGCCACCAGATCGGGGTTGCTAATGGCCAAAAATTCCTCAAGCTGGCGATGGGATTGCAGCATGGTGGCCTCCTGCTGGCTCACCTGGGGATGCCACACATAGCCCTTGCGCCCCTTGCCTAGGCCCGATTCCACCACGGGTTCTCGCCGTACCCAGCCCTTGGCGGCGAGGCGCTGCAAGATCGTCGTCACCGTGGCCTGACTGAGATCCCGGTCGGGGTCGGCCAAAATGGTGTCTAAAATATCCTTCACCGTGGCCGCTTCTCGCTGCCAGAGAATCGCGAGAATTTCTTGCTCTAGGGGGCCAAGGGCAAGCTGACGGGGACGATGGTGGGGCAGAGGAGCCATGGTGTTTTGGGTGAAGAGATTGGGTGCGGAGGATATCAGGATTCTGCCCTAACGGGTGATAACAGTCTAGCGAATGTGAGCCGCCCTCACCCCAACCCTTCTCCCGCAAGGAGAGGGGAGCCAGAATGAGGCGGATGGCCAAGGCTGTTTTCGCCCTGTAACCGTTCGTAATAGTTGACGGTGTGTCGTTTGATCCGGGCTGGAGTCATCTTCATAATGCCCACAGCGCAGTTTTTTGTGGGTAACAACAGTCATGCGACGGACGGTTTTAACCTTAGCTTTTGCCCTATTGGCTCTAGTAGTGTGGGTGGCCCCCGCCCTAGCGGCAGATTTGGGCCATGGCCAGCAGGTGTTTTCAGCCAACTGCGTGGCCTGTCACATTGGGGGTGGCAATGTGGTGAACGGGGCCAAAACCCTGAAGCAGGCCGACTTGGATCAGTACGACATGGCCTCGGTGGAAGCCATTACGCGCCAAGTCACCAACGGCAAAGCGGCGATGCCCGCCTTCAAGGGTCGCCTCACCGATGAGGATATTGCCGATGTTGCGGCCTATGTGCTGAGCCAAGCCGAGCAGGGCTGGTAGGCCGTTCTTCGGTGGCGGATGTCGCCTGATGTCCGCCCTCACAGCACCCCATAAGTTTTATCTCCAGTTCAGTTTCCCTTGATAGCCCCATGGTGATCAGGGGATTTTTTTGTCTTGAGGGGCTAGATGGACGGCAGTTTGTTAACAAGTGTTTTACAGCTTATCTCAGCCTTATCGTTCCATGGCATGGTCAGGAGATGGCCAGCCGATTCCATCGGGATTCCTGGCTTTGCTCCAAAACTTTGTTTGCCCCTAACAAGGAGAAAGTTATGCGTCAAACTCGCTGGCTCAAGGGATTGATCCCATTGGCGCTCGGCCTTTTGCTGATGGTCAATGCCTGTGCTTCGGCCCCCTCTCGCTATGACCAAGTGCAGCAAGATACCACCGGATTTGGTGCGCCCTCGGCGGTGGATCGCGGAGCAGAACAGGGCAGCACCTTTAACCAATTTTTCCCCAATAGCCAGGGGGATTATCAGGTGATTCCCTACCAAGAGAAGAAAGGGTTTGCGGAATACAAACTGCAACGGGGGGATCAAACCCTGGCGATGTTAAGCATTAGCGACACCATCAGCCTGCCCGCCGCCGCCGAGAAATATAACGATGCCACGGACACTGTTGCGGGCTTTCCTGCCATGAACCAGGGCAGCACGGGCACCGGGCTCCTCGTCAATGGGCGCTACCAGGTGAAGGTGCTGTCGCGGGATGCTGCCTTTACCGAGGCCAATCGGGTGGAGTGGCTGCAAAGGTTTGACCTGCAAGGGCTGGCCCAGTTGAAGAGTGCCATCAAACCCTCCACCAAGGCGGCGAAGGCTCCGGCGGCTCCGGCAACGCCCACCTCGCCCCTGCTGCCCCCCGCTGCCCGTAGCCCTGAACTTGTCCCCGTTCCGGCGTCCTAGCCTGAGTTCTGATTGTCTAAGTAAACGTTGTCCTGATGATTCGGGCCATCGCCCCCTAACCGATACTTTTTTCAGGAGAGAATTGTGAGTAAAAAAATCCAAAAAATCGTTGACGACCTACCCACGGGAGGTCTGACCGTCCGCGCTCTAAAAACCCTAGACACCTTTGCCCCCGGTCAGTGGAACAACCTGGTGGGGTTTGACAACACCATCCGCACTGTAACGGGCGAAACCGATGAGGCCATGATTCAGGCCATCGGAGAGCGGGCCATCACGCTGTTTAACGACAAGCGGGAAGGCTACCAAACCGCCCTCTGGCTCTACGAAACCGTGGATTCGGCCTCTGGCTTGCTGGGGGCGGCAGCGATGGCCAACCGTCTGGGCCAAGACACGTTTCTAGGGTTCCTCAAGGGCATGACCCCCAAGCCCGAAAAGGCCCAAACCATTGACCTGGCGGTGAAGCTGGTCACGGAAGTGGTGGCCTTTTGCAAAATTAGCGGCATCCCCGGCGACAGCCTGGGCGACTTTCTCACCGCCCTAGGCGACTATGGCGGCGAGTCCCTGATTCGGATGGCGGCGCTGGTGTGCTTCGATGGCATCATCCCCCTAGGGCCAGACTTTTCCCTCAAGGCCCTCAACGCCATCAAGGGCATGGGGCCATCGGACATTGACGACAACCCCACCTTTAAAGGCATCAAAAACGAAATTCCCGGCAAAGACAGCAAGGGTAAACTCGCCTTCATCACCGAAAGCTTTGAATCAACCCAGGGATGGATGGATCGATTTGTGGCGGATAAGGGTATTACCCAAAGCCGTCTGCTCGATAACCTAGGGGGCTTCATTGAAGGATCCAAAACCAAGCTGGACTACCTGGGGGCGTTCCTGGATGTCTCAGTGAAATACTACGAGCACACGGGCGTGCAAACCCTAGCCCGCCGCCTGATTGAACGCGCCGTCGCGGAAATCTAAGGCTCTGATCGTCCGTTGACCAGAGATTAAGTTTTCCGTCAAAACGAGAGACAGGGTTTATATTCGGGGAAAACTCCCCTAAGGGCTGGCGGCGGGTTTTAGACTCGCCGCTGCCCCCTCAAACCCTTGCACCCCATCCTCCTGCCATGACAGACAGTTTTAACCACGTCACCTGCCCCAAGTGCGGTTACGAACAAAACTCCAACACCGCCAAGAAGTGTGAAATCTGCGGTCAAGCCCTGAAAAAGGGTGGATCCCTTGCGCCGATTTTGGTCGGAGCGGGGGCACTGGCCTTTTTGGGCGGTTTGGCAGGGCTGGGGGTGCTGGGCTACAACGCCTTTGTTAAGCCCCAGGCCCAAACCCCACCGGGCCAAGTGGTTGTTCCTGGTGGCGGCACGGCGACAACGCCACCCACCACACCAACGAATCCCACCACGCCCACTCCCCCCGCACAACCAGGGAACGCCGCTAGTGCCCTTAGTTGGGGCGACAAGGTTATCTTTGCCGACAACACCAACGCCGACCTCCAGGCTGGGGTTGCCGCCTTTGCCGCTGGGGACTTCGCGACCGCCGTCACCCGCTTTCAGGCCGCTCGCCAAGCCCTGCGGAACGACCCGGAACCCCTGATTTACCTCAACAACGCCAAACTGGGCACCACCACAGCCCTCGGCATTGCTGTGGTGGTGCCCGCCAACGACACCCCTAACGCCGCCCGCGAACTGCTGCGCGGCGTGGCCCAGGCCCAGGATGAATCGATCCAGGCGGGGGTGCCGATCAAAGTGATGATTGCCGACGACCGCAACGACCCCAACCAGGCCGCTGCCATTGCCAATGCCCTGGTGCAAAATGCCGACATCGTTGCCGTAGTAGGCCACGGCACCAGCACCGCCACCCTGGCCGCTGCGCCCATTTATCAGCAGGGGCAACTGCCGATGATTGCCCCCACCAGCACCACCACAGAACTCACAACCCTCACCCGCCAGGGCAGCAATATGCTCTTCCGGGTCATCCCCAGCGACCAATTTACGGGCACCACCCTGGCCCGTCATATGCTCTCCACCGGGAAAAGCCGCCCCATCGTCTTCTACAACTCCCAAAGCTCCTACAGCCAGTCGTTGCAAACGGCCTTTTCCACGACCCTCGGCCTAGAAGGCGGACAGGTGGCCAGCCTGGTGGATTTGTCCCAGGGCAACCCATCGGCGTCCCTCCAGGGCAGCGGGGCCGATGCGGTGGTGCTGATGCCCGATTCCGCTACCTTTGATGCCGCCATTGCCGTGGCCCAAGCCAACCAAGGCCAGCTCCCCGTCTTTGCCGGAGACGCCTTCTACCGCATTGAAACCCTGGAAAAAGGCGGCAACAGCCTAAACGGTGCCATCCTTACCGTGCCCTGGCACCCCCTGCGATCTACGCCCCCCTTCGCCCAAAATGCCTCCAGCCTGTGGGGCGGCGATGTCAACTGGCGCACCGCCCTCAGCTATGACGCCTTCCAAGCCCTAAAAGCGGCCCGCACCGTGGGCAACGTGGCTCCGGGCAGCGGCGCAACCGGACGCACGGCCCTGGCTACCGCCCTAGGTGGCCAAGGGTTCTCAGCTACGGGGTCTACCGGGGCCGTGAGTTTCCTACCCTCCGGCGACCGCAACACCACGGTGCTACTCGTCCAAGTGCAACCCGGCACCCGCTCTGGCACTGGGTTTGACTTTGTGCCATTGCCCTAGTCAGCCTGAGATCGTCCGTCGGCAGCGTCAAGCGGTGATGGGGCCAAGGCCAAGTTACTGGTTTGATTCCTTCGCAAGCTTAGCCTTGGCCTGTTGCCAAAACGCTTCTATTTCCTCCAGGGAGCAATCTACTAGGGGTCTCTTCGCAGCCGCTTCCACCATGGCAAAACGGCGAATAAACCGTTGGTTGGTGCCGTGCAGCGCTGCCGAGGGATCCAACCCATGCCAGCGGGCGATGTTGACCAGGGTAAAGAGCAAGTCCCCTAGTTCAGCCTCCTGGTTTTCCTTCGGTTCGTGGGCCACGGCCTGATGAAATTCCTCCAGTTCCTCGTGGAACTTGGCCCACACGCCCTCCACATCGTCCCACTCAAGCCCGGCCTTGGCCGCTTTGGCGGAAATTTTACTAGCGGCCATCAGCGGCGGCAGGGTGCGGTTATATTTGACCAGTTTGGGCGACAGTCGATCTGGCTCATGGGGGACGCCCTTCTCCTCGGCCTTGATCCGATCCCAGGTGCGATGCACTTCGTCCGTATCGGCCACGGTCACGTCGCCAAACACATGGGGATGACGGCGAATTAGCTTATCGGCAATGCCGTTCGCCACCGTCGCCAAGTCAAAATTCCCGGCATCACTCGCCACCTGGGCCTGTAGGACAACCTGCAACAACAGATCGCCCAATTCCTCCGCAATCGCCACAGAATCGCCGCTGTGGATGGCGTCCACCACCTCATAGGCTTCTTCAATCACATAGGGAATCAGGCTTTCGGCGGTTTGCTCCAAATCCCACGGACAGCCCGTTTCGGGATGGCGCAGATCGGCCACCACTGCCACCAATCGCTCTAGGGCTGACAAAATCTGGACACGACCCGCCTCCGTTGCAAAGGAAGACCCCATAACACACTCGCAGTAACACCCTTGCAGTCTATAGCGATTGCCCTGGAAATGGGGTGCAGACCAAGGATTGCCTGCTGCCTCGCACCATGGGCTAGCTCTGAGCCGTCGTCATGGGGGTGGAGACATCACCCGCCGGATAGATTGACGCCCTTTGGAGGTCACGTTAACATTACGTAACATAGGTACAACTCTTGTTTCAAAAGTGGTTTTTCTCTATGCAGTAGATCTAGGCGGACTGTCTTATGCTAGCCAACTTCCAAACCTACACTAACCCCAGGCTCACGGCACAGTCCAGCAGCAAAACTTCCTCCTTACCCGAAGTTTGGGCCAGGAAGTATGTCGAGAGCCTGCACCGCCAAGACCAAGCATTAGCTGGCCTCAATCAATCCCAGTCCAAGGCAGATGTGGCCCAAAACCTGCTGGAGAGTCTGCGCTCCATCAGCGCGAATGCCTGGAATAAGACGGAAACCCTAATTGGCCATGAGATTCGGCGGCACCAAATTTCTCGTGACCTAGTTGATCCCTGGACGATTGCAAAGGACGCCCACCACGTGTACGAATTGGCGCTAGACGCCTATGCCAACGACGTCTCTCCTCAACGGTTCTCGGTTGTGGCCTCTAAAAAGCTAGGCGCAATTCGGCAAGGCCACACCGCCATGGATCCGCGAGTGATTGGCTTTGTGAGTATGCAGTTCCACTACTGCGGCCAAATGCTGTCTGAAGCCGCCCCACCCTCAGAGCGACCCGTTTTGCATGATTTCTTTAAGGTGGTCGATGATCAGTTATACATGCCGCTGCATCGGGCCTATGAAGCCGCCGCCAACTACGACTACGACCATCCCCGGCTCAAGGCGGTACGCCTAGCGCTACCCGCCATTACTGGCATTGCCCACACCATCGTAGACCGCGTAGCCCAAGCCTACCCCCGCTACGCCACCTACACGGGCTCCCTAAGTAGCGATGTGGTACGCACCTCTAGCGTGCGGGATGTGGAGATGTTTCAGATCTATCTGTTGACCTGTGTGCTAGAAGATAACGTGGGCGCGATTGCCCAGGAGCTATTTCCCCTCTGCGTCATGCTCTACCCCGCCCTGCGTGTGAGTTGGGAACTGGTGCGCCTGATGGTGAGTTTGTTGCATCAAGAAATTAGTCGTTGTGTGGGCCGGATGAACATGCAGCACTTTGAGCCCTATACCCAGGTGCTTTTCGATATGTTTTCTCCAGAGTTCTTCCCGGATACGCTGTAGGAATGAACTGAGGCCAACCCAAGCTAGACCTGGGATCCAGGTCTAGCTTATTTTCTGAAGTTTTGGAGTGATGATTATTTTTCGTATTATCTTATAGAGCAAGAAAGCTGCCACAATCGCTACAATAACAGCAATAAATATAATTTTCATATATCTCTAATTTTTCAATTCAATCACGTATTTTCATATTCTAAGTAAGGGGTCATAATTATGGGTCGAATGCATTTCGACTTCGCTCAATGCCCCCACGCAAGGCAGCAGGAGAGTTGAGCGCAGTCGAAACCCGGAGCCAAACTTGATTTTAATTTAGCCATTCTACTTATGGATCGAAGCAAGAGAGAGATAGGCAATGATTACTTTAAATATTCATTGCCCATCTCACAGGAAATAAATTATGCTCCTCTATTTTTCATTTTCTTTGAATGAGGGGAATCTTCCCTTACAGAAGGATCAGCACCGAGAGAGAAAAAGAAAAACAAGATACTCTTCTTTTTGACTACCAGTCTCCCTGGAATCCTAGCAAACCTGATACGGTGCCAAAGCCCCTGGAGATATTCAGCAATGCAGCGGCTAACTTATCTCTCTCTTGGAACAGTGAAGGAATAATGAGTACCACTCCAGAAACCATCAGAGCAAAACCCTTCAAAAGTCGAATTAACTGGATCTTAAGCGAGGGATAGATTTCTTTTTCAAACAAACTATACGAACTCCACCCCCAATAGCCACGTCTCAAAATCCATTTCAAGTTTGTACGGGAAGATGGAATCCACTCATCAGCAACGGCTTCATTAGCCCATACAATTTTACATCCATCAGCTTTTAATCGCATAAACAAATGAGTATCTTCTGCCCCCTTAATTGCAAAACGCTCATCAAAGACCCTGTCAAGCTTCTTCAATTCTCTCGTTCTTACTAAAACATTGCCTGTAAAAGCAGTCTCCAAAGTTTGACCAGTTTGATAAGATTTTGGAGCGAAAAAATTACCTTTCTTAATCCATTTAGGAACACTCGCTTCAAAAATAGGAAAGACAGGCCCCGTTACGACATCTGCACAATACTGATTTTGTACTATCAAGAGGCGTTCTAGCCACGCAGGATGAGGAACTTCATCGTCATCAATCATTGCGATAAAGTCGGAAAAATCAGATGCATTATTGATTGATCTGTTACGAGCATAAGAAACTCCCTGGACAGGTTCGATATCATACTTCAATGGCCATCTTAGGTATGAGGCCATATTTTCACAGACGGCAGCAGCTGACCCATAGCCATCGTTATCCACCACAATAATCTCGATGTTGGGAGGATCTAACTCATCAAAGGTCAGGCTATTAAGGCTCATCAGCAGAGTCGCTAGCTTCTCAGGACGTTTGTAAGTGGAAATACAAATGGAGACCAGTAATGGCGTATTCATGGTTTGCATTGATGATTTGATTGAATGAAAAAGAAAATTCTGCGAAAGATAAACACACAAAATTGACACTGAGACTAGATAGATTTAGTCTCCGCTGAAACGTTTTATTTGATTGATCATAAATTCAAAGCAAAGCAAGATTTAGAACTCACAAATATGAATCCTGAATCTAGATTCAAATTATTCCCAAGACTTGTGAGGAACTTGTGAAGAACATAAATCTTATACAAGATGAAGAAGTAGTTTATACCTAGTTTTGTGGAGACTGCAAAACACAAATAATTCATGTTTTTCATGGGCACCAGAGAAAAAAGACGCTGAACTTGGTGCCGATGTTTTGAGTCAGGAGCATTGGTCATAGAAGCCAAATTCGTTGGCTGGGTCTTCACCGGAGGCCAGAATTTAAGGCACGGGACGCAGTGCTGCCGGACATGGGGGGGCAAGGCACAACACTGTCGGGGATGAGGGGCCGAAGGGTACGCCCCTCTCCTCTGGAACTGTTGAGCAAACCTTAAGTCTTGGCCAGAATTAGGCTTCTGAGGGGCGTCGTCGAGGGCCAAAAGGGCCATCAGTGCTAGGATCAGGCAAAAGAACGTACAAAGACGCTGAAACTAGCGAGAAGGACGAAGGAAGTCAATGCAAGAAATTGAAAAATCAATATCCTTTGATGGCCGGGACATTAAGCTGCGGGTCGGCCTGTTAGCTCCCCAAGCGGGGGGTGCGGTGCTGGTGCAGTCGGGGGAGACCGCCGTTTTGGTGACGGCCACCCGATCCACGGGCCGCGAAGGAATCGACTTTTTGCCCCTGTTGGTGGACTACGAAGAACGCCTCTACGCCGCCGGACGCATCCCCGGTGGCTTTTTGCGTCGGGAGGGTCGGCCCCCAGAACGGGCCACGCTGATCAGCCGTTTGATTGACCGCCCCATGCGGCCCCTATTCCCCCAATGGCTGCGGGACGATATTCAAATTGTGGCCACCACCCTGTCGATGGATGAGCAAGTGCCCCCCGATGTGCTGGCGGCGACGGGCGCTTCCGTGGCGGTGCTGCTGGCCAAAATTCCCTTCAATGGCCCCATGGCGGCGGTGCGTGTGGGCCTGGTGGGCGACGATTTTGTCATCAACCCCACCTATAAAGAAGTGGAAAACGGCGACCTGGATCTAATCGTGGCGGGTTCCCCCGACGGCGTGATCATGGTGGAAGCCGGGGCCAACCAACTGCCCGAAGCCGACATGATCGAAGCCATCGACTTTGGCTATGAGGTGGTGCAAGACCTGATCAAGGCTCAGCTCGATCTGATTAAGGAACTGGGCATCGAGATCGTCAAGGAAGCCGAGCCGGAAACCGATCCCACCCTGGCCACCTTCATCGAAGAAAAGACCAGCGCGTCTATTAAAGAGGTGCTGAAGCAATTCACCCTCACCAAGCCGGAGCGGGACGAAAAGCTGGACGCCATCAAGGCCGAGCTTGTCACCACCATCGAAGCGCTGGAAGACGATCATCCCGTCAAAGCTGCCGTAGCGGCCAACGGCAAAGCCCTGGGCAACACCTACAAATCCGTCACCAAAAAGCTGATGCGTCAGCAAATCGTTGAGGAAAAGGTGCGCGTTGATGGCCGCAAGCTGGACGAAGTGCGCCCCATCTACTGCCAGGTGGGCCTCTTGCCAGAGCGCGTCCACGGCACGGGGCTGTTCCAGCGGGGGCTGACCCAGGTGATGTCGGTGGTGACGCTAGGGACTCCGGGCGACGCCCAAATGATGGACGACCTCCACCCCGACGAAGAAAAGCGCTACCTGCACCACTACAACTTCCCCCCCTACTCCGTGGGTGAAACGCGGCCCATGCGCTCCCCCGGTCGGCGGGAAATTGGCCACGGTGCCCTGGCCGAACGCGCCCTAGTGCCCGTGTTGCCCCCCAAAGAAGACTTCCCCTACGTGATCCGGGTGGTGTCTGAGGTGCTGTCCTCCAACGGCTCCACCTCCATGGGTTCCGTCTGCGGGTCTACCCTGTCCCTGATGGATGCCGGGGTGCCCATCACCAAGCCCGTTAGCGGTGCGGCCATGGGTCTGATTAAGGAAGGCGACGAAGTCCGCATCCTCACCGACATCCAGGGCATCGAAGACTTCCTGGGCGACATGGACTTTAAGGTGGCGGGCACCGACAGCGGCATCACCGCCCTGCAAATGGACATGAAAATCACCGGACTGCCCATCAAGGTGATCGCCGAGGCCATCAACCAGGCCAAGCCCGCTCGTCTCCACATCCTGGAGAAAATGATGGCCACCATCGACACCCCCCGCACCACCATGTCGAAGTATGCGCCGCAGTTGATCACCTTCAAGATCGACCCCGAAATGATCGGGATGGTGATCGGCCCCGGCGGCAAGAAGATCAAGGCCATCACCGAGCAAACCGGAGCCAAGGTGGACATCAACGACGACGGTACCGTCACCGTGTCCTGCCTGTCTGGGGAAAAGGCGCGGCAGGCCAAGGCCATGATCGAAGCCATCGTCTTCAAGCCCTCCGCTGGGGATGTGTTTGTGGGCACGGTGATGCGGGTAATTCCCATCGGTGCCTTCGTGGAATTTATGCCCGGTCAAGAGGGCATGATCCACATCTCCCAACTGGCCGACTACCGCGTGGCCAAGGTGGAGGATGAGGTGAACGTGGGCGACGAGGTGATCGTCAAAGTCCGCGAAATCGACGGTCGGGGCCGCGTCAACCTCACCCGTCTCAACATCCACCCCGACGAAGCCGCAGCAGCACGGGCAGCGGCGGCGGCTCGTTAGGCATCGTCCATCTCAAAGTCCCTCTCCCGCCCTGGGAGAGGGATTTAGGGGGAGGGCAAAAGGTTTGTAGCTTAGACGGCTTTTAACCCTCAACTCATCAACAACTCAACCAGGACTGGGCTATGGATGACCGACATCACCACGGTAGGGCAATAGCCCAGTTTTGCATTCTGGCGATCCTGGTGGCCCTGTTCACCGTAGCCTGTCAGTTTCAGCGTCCCCAGGCCGAACCCACCATCACCCTGCCGCCCCCCACCGAAGGCCCGATTCGGGTGCTGTTTGTGGGCAACAGCCTCACCTTCTACAACAACGGCATCAACTATCACCTCAACGGCTTTACTCGCACCTTCCAAGCGGGTAGCGTTAGCCAGCCCAACTATGCTTGGCAAGACCACTGGAACAGCCCCGACACCCGGCAATCCATCCAATCCGGCGGCTGGACGCATATTGTGTTGCAAGAGCAAAGCCAGCTCCCGGTGATCAATCCGTCCTTTTCAGAAGACTTTGCCGAAAAACTCAGCGCCGAAGTGCGACAAAGCGGCGCAGAACCGATCCTGATGATGACCTGGGAACGGCGGGACAGCCTGGATAAAGGCGTCACCACCGACAACCTGTGGAAAGCCTATGCCGCCCTTGGTCAAACCTTGGGGGTCTACGTCGCCCCGGTGGGTCTGGCCTTTGAGCGTGCCCAGCAGAACCGCCCGGATTTGGTGCTGGCGGAAAGCGACGCCCACCCCACCCTCTACGGCACCTACCTCGCCGCCTGTGTGATTTACGGCTTTTTGATGCAGGTCAGCCCCGTTGGCCTGGTCTATCGCCCCGCCGAAATGTCAGCGGAGGATGCCCTCTTTTTGCAGCAAATGGCCTCCGAAACGTTGGGGCTAGAGAATCGTCGTTAGCCCCGGCCAAGTCTTCAGTATCAGCGAAGGAGGCGACTGACTCCGATAGTTTGCCTCTCTGGCAAGGGCGATGGACAGGCGGTTTTCCTAGCGAAGCTTTACCCAAACTTTGCACGGGGGATAACCGGAATGTCCGTAATTACAAACCGTAGAGCTGTTGGGTTCTGTAGGCTAAGGGCGGACATGATTGATAGCGGAAACTTCCAAGCAGGGAAATCCAGTCGCCCCTGCTTGTCCTTGGCCCTATGTTGTACTCATAGACCTCAAAAATCCATGACGATTAACGTTGCTCAGTCTCTCGCTCTTTTCGCCGCCAGCCTTGGCCTTGTTGGTAGTCTGGCCCTTCCTGCATCGGCCCAGTTGGTGCTGGCCATTGGCGAGAATCTTGAAGTCAGCGAGAGTACTGAAGTCGGTGAGGATGCTGAAACTGGCGACAATGCCAACGAAAGCCAGAACTGCTTTGAAATGTTTCTGCGCTCGTCCCAGAGAGATGAAGTGATCTGCACCCTGGCCCTCAACAACGAAATCCAGGGAAATCTTCAGGATGGCGGTTCCACGCTGTATGATGGCACCTTTTACCACCTCCATGCCATTGAAGGGGTGGCTGGGCAGCGCGTTGAGATTCGCCTGCGGAGCCAAGACTTCGCGCCCACGCTAACGGTGTTGACCGTTGACGAAGAAAGATGGCTCAGCGCCATGATTGGCGGCGGAGATTCAGAATGCGGCTATGAAGCCCAAGATGTTGTCACCCTGACCGATACAGGCTCCTACATCATTATGATCAATCACCAATCGCGGGAAACCGGGGGAGCCTATAAGTTGTTCCTTCGAGAGGTCGATTAGTCAGCTTATAACCGCGATTCTAGGGGTGCATTGCAGCAAAGGATGGGGAAGAGGTAGCCTAGTCGGCCCGTAGCCGCGAATACCCTACGCTTGCCGCCCTGATCAAGGCGTTAATCGGTAGGGGAGAGGTCTCCTCGCCCTTTTCACGCGGGGCCATCAAGCGGGATTTAGTCCCACAGGTTCCCTACCCCTGGGGCGTTTAGGGATTTGATCTAGGGTGCCTTTCTTAGTAGGATGCAATGACGCGAGTTCATAGACAAACCCCTTAATCCTGAGACACCGTGCGAAAAATTATTCTTGCTGGCAACTGGAAAATGTACAAAACCCAGGCGGAAACCCTGGATTTTCTGAAACAATTTTTAGGACAGCTCAACGAAACCCCCGAGGATCGCGGCATTGTGCTGTGTGCGCCCTTCACCGCCCTCAGCGCCCTGTCCAAGAGCCTGCACGGAGCCAGAATTAAGGTGGGTGCCCAGAATATCCACTGGGAAGACGAAGGAGCCTACACCGGAGAAATTTCCGGCGATATGCTGCGGGAACTGGGGGTGCGCTACGTGATCGTGGGCCACAGCGAACGCCGCCAGTATTTTGGCGAAACCGATGAAACCGTTAACCTCCGCCTCAAGCAGGCCCAAAAATGCGGCTTCACCCCCATCCTCTGCGTGGGCGAAACCAAGCAGCAGCGGGATGCCGGGGAAACCGAAGCGGTGATCGCCGCCCAAATTGAAAAAGACCTGGTGGACGTAGATCAGAACAACCTGGTGATTGCCTACGAACCGATCTGGGCCATCGGCACGGGCGACACCTGCGAAGCCGAAGAAGCCAACCGCGTCATCGGCGCAATTCGCAAGCTGTTGATCAATCCCAACGTCACCATCCAGTACGGCGGTTCCGTCAAACCCAACAACGTCGATGAACTGATGGCCCAGCCCGAAATCGATGGTGCCCTGGTGGGCGGGGCCAGCCTAGAACCCGACAGCTTCGCCCGCATCGTCAACTATCAACCCATGGTCTAGGTCGGTAAGGAGCCATATTCCACAAGGGCGAGGAAACCTCGCCCCTACCGCCATCCGTAGGGTTTCATAACGCCGAGGCGAGACTGCGTCAACGCAAAGCAATGCACCGCTGAGCTACCGGACCAGCAGCGTCACCCCGGTCATCAACAGCCCCAAGCCCAGCGCCTTGGTCAAATCCATGGGGCGCACCATGGCCCCAAAGAGGCCGTAGTGGTCGATGATGGCCCCTGCCAAAAACTGAGTTGCCACCATCACCGTAAATCCCGCCGCTACCCCCAGCCGAGGCACCACATAGCCAATCGCCCCAATAATCATCAACCCCATCAGCCCAGAGGTAAAGGCATACCAGGGCACCGTGTCCCAAGCCTTGAGGTTGCCGCCCTTGGCCACCAGCATTACCATGGCCACCACCACGGCCCCACCGGAATAGGTGATAAATACGCTCTCCAAAGGTCCCATGGCCACCGACAGCAGACCCATAAACTGGCCTTGCAGCGCTGTAGCAATGCCGCCCATCATGGCCAGAAAAATCACAAAAAAGTTCGCCATAGAAAATGCTTATACAAGGGTGGAGTCAACGTCTATTTAACTTACCCTTAAAGGCGAATACTCCGCTGTCTATGGACGTGGGTCATCTTCATTTATTCCCAATCCACACGGTCAATGCGCTCGATGAAGTCCAAATTCGCCAATTCCATCAAAATCAGGACGGCATTGGGCTGGTGGGTATGGCCAATCGCCAACACCTGCTCTGCGGTGCAACCTATCCGGCCCGGACTTTCGGGATACAGCGTCAGTGACGGATCAATAGCCTGCACGGTCTCCACCAGGACAGGCTCCCCAGGCACGCAAAACTCGTAATCTAAAGAGCGCTTGCCATCCGGTGGCCCATAAAGGCCGTTGTCGTCGAGCTGTTCCAAATCAAAGGTAATTTTATCGACAGCCATGGGCTGATCCCCATCGGTCATGGGTTGGCAGGCCAAGGTTAGCAGACCCACCAGCCCCAACCTAGCCAAGCGGCCACCATATTGCCCAAAAACACACGCCATTCGTCCAGTCCCAACGTCAACGCTACCGCAATCTCCCTGCCCCCATCAGCGCTGGGGTTGGCGCTTCCCAGAGGACAACCCCAACAGCCACAATCCCAGAGCTGCCACCACCATGCCCCCCGCCGCGCCAAAGGCTAGCAGCACCCCAAAGGGAATTTCGATGGATTGCAGCATCAGCAGCCGAAGCGAAACCGGAGTGGCATTTTGCACCGCCACAATGGCTATGGCCACCACCCACAGGGCCGGAATCAACGCCAATAACGGTCTTGCCATAGGACATTACCCAGAATCAGGACAGATCTTAGAAAAAGTGGGGGTTGCCAGAGGGCAGCCTCTTTGAGTAGTATAGTCAACTGGGCTATACGAGAAAGATCATGGCAAAACGGGTACAGGTAGTTCTCACCGAAGACATTCGCAAACTGGGCCAAAATGGCGACCTGGTGGAAGTAGCACCGGGCTACGCACGTAATTATCTCCTGCCGAATGGCAAAGCCGTCCGCACCACCCCTGGCGTGTTGAAGCAGGTGGAGCGTCGTCGTGAGGCAGAGCGTCAACGTCAGCTCGAAATCAAGCAAGAAGCCGAGGCTACCCAAAAAGCCCTGGCCACCATTGGTATGTTCACCATTCAAAAGCCCGTGGGCGAAAACGATGCCATCTTTGGTACCGTCACCTCCTCCGATGTGGCCGATGTGATCAAGTCTCTGTCGGGCAAAGACGTGGATCGCCGCGACATCACCGTTCCCGACATCAACAAGCTCGGTGAGTACCAAGCCCAAATCAAACTTCATGCCGAAGTGACCGCAACGGTCAACCTGCGCATCATCGCAGAATAACCTCCGGGTCACACAATAGAGAACCCCGGCCCTTTACCGGGGTTCTTTTTCGGAATATTTATAGTACAATTGAACTAAACTTGCTTGGGTTCGGGATAACCTCAATAGCCCGATGCCCTGAAAGCCCTCACCCTAAATCCCTCTCCCATGGGGAGAGGGACTTTGAATCTTTCTAGCTCCCCTCTCCCACAAGGAGAGGGGTTGGGGGTGAGGGCCAAAGACACGCATGGAAGAAGATATCTTCACGCTTGCAGTCCCTGGCTCAATCCGAACTCAGTCAAACTTGATTACGGATTCACCTTTTATTCATTTCCCGTACCAATGACGATGATCATCCCCAACCTGTGGACATCCATTCATCAGAATTTCAAAGTTCCACAGTTGTGGAAGTCCATCACTTCCCAACTCAGCACGCCCAGATCACGCCATCGCCCAGACAGGGTGAGGCAAACCGCCCCGAAATTCTCCAGCCTGATACACTAGGGCTCTAAATATTGGCCCCCTTCCGCCCCGGACTTGCCATGGTACAAAACTTGCAGTTTGATGCGGTCAACGACCGACTGCCGCCCCAAAATATTGAGGCCGAAGAAGCTATTCTTGGCGGCGTACTGCTCGACCCGGAGGCCATTGGTCGGGTGATGGAAATTCTCACCCCCGACGCCTTTTACATCGGTGCCCACAAGGAAATTTACCGCGCCGCCCTCGAACTCCACGCCAAGGGACAGCCCACGGATTTGCTCACCATTACCGTGTGGCTGAAGGATCACGACAAGCTGGAGAAAGTGGGGGGTCAAGCCCGCATCGCCCAACTGATTGACCGCACCGTTAGCGCCGCCAACATCGACCAGTACGCCACCCTGGTGATGGACAAGTACACTCGGCGGATGCTGATCCAAACCGGGGGCGAAATTTCCCAGCTCGGCTACGATACGACGGTTCCCCTAGAAAAGGTGTTAGATCAGTCGGAGCAAAAGCTGTTTGGCATTACCCAGGTGCGCCCCCAGGCGGGCCTCACGGCAACGTCGGATATTTTGATCGACACCTTCGCCGAAATCGAGCAGCGCTCCCTCGGCGTGGTGCTGCCCGGTGTGCCCTGCGGCTTCTACGACCTCGATGCCATGACCCAGGGCTTCCAGCGCTCTGACCTGATCATTACGGCGGCGAGGCCGTCAATGGGCAAGACGTCATTCGTGTTGAACATTGCCCGCAACATTGCCGCTTTGCAAAAGCTGCCCGTGGCCATCTACAGCCTAGAAATGTCGAAGCTGCAACTGGTCTATCGCTTGCTCTCCAGCGAAGTGGAAATGGAAAGCAGCCGCCTCCGCACCGGACGCATTGCCCAAAATGAGTGGGAAAAACTGGGCCATGCTATCAGTGTGTTGTCACAAATGCCGATTTTTATTGACGATACGCCGAACATTTCCGTCACCGAAATTCGGTCTCGCTGCCGTCGCTTACAGGCCGAACAGGGCGGTGCCTTGGGTCTGGTGCTAATCGACTATCTGCAACTGATGGAAGGCGGCGGCGATAACCGGGTGCAGGAACTTTCCAAAATGACCCGCTCCCTCAAGGGTCTGGCCCGTGAGTTAAACGTCCCCATCATTGCCCTCTCGCAGCTCAGCCGGGGGGTCGAATCTCGCACCAACAAGCGCCCTATGATGAGCGATTTGCGCGAGTGCGTTACCGGAGACACCTTAGTGATCCTGGCCGATGGTCGTCGAGTTCCTATTCGCGACTTAGTCGGTCACACCCCTGAGGTTGTCAGTCTAGATAGCCACGGCAAGCTCATTCAAGCCCAGGCGGAGATGGTTTGGGAAGTAGGCATCCGCCCCGTTTATACCTTGACCACCGCCAGCGGACGTAAAATTCGGGCTACCGCAGAGCATCGTTTATATACCCTCGACGGCTGGCAATGGCTTAAGGAATTGAGCGCAGGAAGTTATCTCGCAGTTGCCCAGGATGCCCAGGATGCCCAGGAAACCGCTGATATTTTCTGGGATGAGGTGATTTCGATTGAACCTGCTGGGGAAGAGGCTGTGTATGACTTGACGGTTCCAGGGCCAGCATCTTGGTTGGCGGACGGCATTGTATCCCATAACTCTGGAGCCATCGAGCAAGACGCTGACTTGATTATGATGCTCTACCGTGAGGAGTATTACGATCCTGATACGCCAGATCGCGGCATTGCTGAGGTGATTATTACCAAGCATCGCAATGGCCCCACGGGCACCGTCAAGCTGTTGTTTGAGCCGCAGTTTACCCGTTTCCGCAACCTGGCCAGCCCTGGGATGTAGAGATGCCCTTCGTCACCAAGTTAGCCTATTGCCTACAATAGCCATAGTCCCCTCATCCCGTGAGGCTACCATGCCGTTTACGACGCCTACATCTGCGGTTTCAACCCTGTATGAGGTCGATTTTTATGAGTGGCTTCAGCACACCGTTGAGGCCATCAAACACCGAAATTTTGATCAGGTCGATTGGGACAATTTAATAGAAGAAGTGGAGAGCATGGGCCGCAGCGAAAAACGGGAACTCAAAAGCCGATTGCTGGTCATCCTCGAACACCTCCTCAAGCTGATATTTTGGGACAGCGAAAAGCCTCAAAACGCCAGAGGTTGGCGCAATACGGTGATTGAACAGCGCAATCAGGTGGATCTCATTTTGGAAGATAGCCCTAGCCTCAAGCCCTGGTTAGCCGAGATTTTTGTGGACTCCTACGCCAAGGCTAGACAACACATCCTCCAGAAATCTGGACTACCGGGGGAGATGTTCCCCATCCAGCCGCCCTTCCCTCTGGAGAATGTGCTCAACACCGATTGGTTGCCGGGGTAATGCCAAATCCTACTTGGCCACCACTGATTTCCCGGTGGTGCATTGCGGCTAAACACGGAGATTAGGGCGTTACCGGATTAGAATCTAGCCGCGAATGCACCCTACAGCTTGCCTTTTGAGAATCGGAGTTGTGGAATTCGGATTTGGTATAAACCCTAATTCGGTGAGCCTTTGGGCTGCTGAAACCCTTTCATCATGGTGGCGAGGGCTTTGTCGGATTGCAGGCGGGTGGCGAAGGCCAGCAGGTTATTGACCAGCCCATGCACCACGGTGCGTTCGCCCTTTTCCATGGCGCGATAGCCAAAGGTGGCGACATCTGCCGAGGTGGGCAGTTTGCCGCTGAAAAATTCCAGTTCTCCCATGCCCGCCACGTCCTGAAATTCGGACTCTGTGGGGCCAGGGCAAAGGGTGGTAGCGGTGACGCCTGTGCCCTCCAGTTCGCTGGCGATGGCTTCGGTGAAGGATTGCACAAAGGCTTTGGAGGCGTAGTAACAGGCCATGTATGGCCCCGGCAAAAAGGCGGCGGTGGAGGCCACGTTCAGAATGCGGCCCTGGCCTTGGGCAATCATTCCCGGCAAAACCAGGTGGGTGAGGTGGGTGAGCGCCACGATGTTGAGCTGGAGCATGGCGTTTTGCTGTTCCCAATTCGTTTCGGCAAAGGGTTCTAACAGGCCAAACCCAGCATTGTTCACCAGGGCATAGAGGGGTTGGCCGAGGGTTTGTGTCCAATCAAAGAGATCTTGACGGGTCTGGGCATCGGTCAAATCGGCAGCATAGGGCCACACTGTGACACCATAGGTCTGTTCGATTTCCTGTTTTAGGGTGGTCAAACGATCTTCGCGACGAGCGACCGCAATCACATCATGGCCCTGGGTGGCACACACCTTCGCCATTTCGTAGCCAATGCCGCTAGAGGCACCCGTAATCAGAACAAGCCTTGCCATAGGAATGAGAAACCAAGGTCAGAACGTCTTTATCCTAACCAAGGTCGGAAGCCTGGAGCCAAGCAAAAACCCTGCCACGGGGACAGGGTTTTCAACAAGATTCTAAAGTTTTCAACAGCACGGGTAGGTTTTCCACAGGGGGATCGCCAATCCCTAGAACCCTAGCTTTTTCAACTGTTTGACAAGTTTTCCACAGAGGGGCTGACTTTTCAACAGGGTGGGGAGTTTTCCACAGCTAGCTGCGGATTTGCACAGGCATGACCAGGTAGGTAATTTTGGCCTCTCCCAGGGGGCTCAGCACCGCTGGACTGGTAGCTGCATTGCACTGCATTTGAACCTGGCTACTGTCAAAGGCTTTCAAACCGTCTAGCAGATAGCGCACATTAAAGGCAATATCCAGATCATCGCCGCTGATTTGAGCTGCCAGTTCCTCGCGGCCACTGCCCACTTCCTGGGCCTCCACGGATAGAGCCACGCACTGTTGGGCTGCATCGAGGGAGAGCTTGACGATATCGTTTTTTTGGCTGGCCAGCACCGCAATGCGTTCCAGGCTTTTGATCAGGCCATCGCGATCTACGGTGATTTGGCGGGCAAACTGTTTCGGCAAGAGTTGGCGATAGTTTGGGTACTGCCCTTCCAGCAGGCGAGTCGTGAGCTTTTGGTTGCCGAGGTCAAACAATACCTGGGTTTCATCCAGCCGCACCTGTACGGGTTCATTGGACGGATGCCCCTTAATCATGCGCTCCAGTTCGCGCAGGGCTTTGGCGGGGACAGTCACATCCATCTGAGGGGTGGGAGTGCCCGTCTCATCTACAGTCTGAACCACGGCAAGGCGGTGCCCATCGGTAGCCGCAAATTCTAAACAGTCCGCATCTGACAGCAGGTGTACCCCAGTCAATACCTGCTTGGTTTCATCGCCACTAGTGGCAAACAGCGAGCCCTCTAGACCGTGGAGCAACGACTCAGCAGAGAGCGCAACGGTGTCACCTTCCTCAACGGCGGGCAGGGAGGGGTAGTCCTCCGCGCTCAGGCCACGCACCTCATAGCGGCCAGAGGCGCTGGTGATCGTCACGGTGGTGCCATCGGTATCAGTTTCGAGCCGAACGTCGTCATTGGGCAGCCGAGACACAATATCGCCCCACAGCTTAGCGGGCAGCGTCAGCACACCAGATGCTTCTACCTGGGCCGGGAAGCAGCTCTCAATCCCTAACACCTCGTCAAAACCCACTAGCGTGACCGTTTGCTGGCCTGCATCTGCCGTCACCAGGATATTGCCCAAAACCGGGCGACTGGGTCGGGAGGCCACAGCCCGACTTACCGATGAGAGTTGATTATTCAGCTCGCTTTGAGAACAGACAAACTTCATGGTGGGTTTACTGACGTCGAATGACAGGAGGATGACAACTAGCGATGGAGAGAGGCAACCAACCAACTTCCACCGTTGTGGAACTGGGCTAGCTGTAGCAGTATCTCATTTTTTAATCCAGCATCCTACTCCACAGGTGGAATGTCTGTGAAATAACACATTGAGTGCTGATCTGGAAAAAGCTGGAATCCTAAGCGAAACGCCTTTAGGATGGAAACTTTACTGATTCTTGGGTGAAGCTGCATCAATCTAACACTATTTTCCCCAATCTTCAATGGCACTTCCTGTTTTTTAGGTTGATGGCATTGAGCTTCTTATCTAGAATTTTTTTAAAAGAATAGTAGTAGTAGTAGGGCCTGTGGAAACTGAGGAAAACTCTGGGATCGCCCATGGTGCTTGGCCTTGATTATTCAAGCCCCTGTGGAAAAGATGTGGAGGAAAAACGTAGTTTTCCACAGGGGCTTGGAAAATTTATTTAAAACACCAATTAAGTCACTTTTTTCCACGGGTTTTCCACGGGTTTTCCCCAGAAAAAAGCTGGTTTTCCACAGATTTTATGGGTGATTTTTAAGGAATAGTAGATGCTTTTCTTGAAAAGAACAGATGCTTTCTGGAAAAGCTAAAGCTTGATAACTGATTTGAGTATGCCTTCGTCGCACGCTTTGATCCGCCTCTGAGGAAAAATCAATGGGCTAGCATTGACTGACTGGGCTGAAGATAGAGAGATCTATGCCTTGCTGTCGTGCTCATCTCAGGGCGCGGCTAGATTAGCTAGTGAAGACGGTACCCACGCAAATTACCCCTGACTAGATGGCCTAGATCAGGGGCAATTTGCACTAGGAAAAAATCTCTTAGGCAAGCGAGGAACGAATCACTTCCTCTGGCTTAAGAACTAGCACAGAGCAGAGCGCGTGGTGCATCACATAGTTGCTGACACTGCCCATCACTAGTTCTGACAGGCCGCTACGGCCACGGTGGCCCATCACAATCATCGTTGCGCCCCATTGCTGAGCCGCTTTGCAAATGACTCGGCCAGGACTGCCGATGAGTTGCCTAAATTCTGTTTTTATCCCCATGGCATTTGCTTTTCCAGCTAAATGCCTGAGATGATCTAGGCTATCGCCCTCGTAGCGATGCCATTCATCTTTCCAGGCGTCTAAGTTAATTTCGGTACCTGGAGCCCAGTAGATACTGTCCAGCCTCCGTTGCATGGGTAAGGGACTACTTTCTTCTTCCCCAGAAAGACTATGAACCAAAAACAAGCAACCTTGACTAGCTTTAGCAAGATCAAGCGCTTCCTGGAAAATATCGCGACTAAAGGCACTGTTATCAATGGCAACCAGAATTTTTGGATGCATAGCTTGAGCCCTCTAAACAATGGGATAACTCGCTGGAAGAGTTAAGGGCAATAGCAACGGCCAAGATGTTGAAGGAAGGGGCCAATTATCCGTGATGGGTGGCTTTATGGTCGTGCCGACTGATGAGCCAGTAGGCTAAGACGACTACCCCTAAAGCTCCCAGCTTGGTCGCTAGGTAAAGAATGTCTTGGTAGGTAAAAATGAAGGACAGCATGGAGTAACCCTCCAAAGACGATGAGCGATGAAGTGCCGCTGAACTGAACTTGCCCTTATCCTCATTGTCTGAGGGATTTCCTAAATTTTGGGGTTTTGCAATGAAGTGTTAACGGCCCTTACAAAGAATTACATTCCCTGGGGAGAGCAAATTCTGGTGAATTGTTCTTGACCGTAGCGGATACGGAGACTGTTCCCCTATTGTGGGGCGGGTGAAGGGACTGGAAGGTTGGTACGAGGGGATGAGCCTCAGATAAGGGTGAAGGCTTTGCTGTCTTCGTGGCAGAGTTCGTACACCAGGTTACGCCCAGACATAGCAGCGATAGGGACGCTGCCCCCCGGTTCTGTCCAGTGGCCGATCATGGCAAAGTTTTTCAGCCCCGGCAGGCGTTTGGGGATGCCCTGCACCATCATCGGCAGGGTGTCTTTGGTGAGCAGCCAGCCGCAGCTCGACCCCTGCCAGTTTCCGGTGGTGCGCTCGTGGCTGAGGGGGGTGCGTACCTGCATCACTTCAATGTCGTTGCGAAGGCCGGGGTAGCGCTGGTTGAGCCAGTCTAGAACGGTTTCTACTTCCGGCAGTTCGTCTGCGGGGGGATGACCCTCGCCATAGGCGGCTTGCCAGTGGCGGTAGGGGGTGGTCATCAGGGCCATGAGGACCGATTTGCCCGGAGGAGCCAGGGACGGGTCGATGTTGTAGTGCTTGAGGCCGATCTCGCCCTGGGGGGCTCCGGCGATGGTGAGGGGTTCTTCTAGGAGGTAGGTGGTCCAGTGGGGCTCGGCGGAGAGGTCGCGATTGACGCCGAGGCACACCTGAAACTGGGAGTACATGGGGAGATCGCTCTTGTAGATTTTCTCCAGGCGGTGGTGGAGATAATCCCCTTGCAGCAGGTGGAAGAGGGTCTGGCGACCATCACAGGCGGAAATTACCCGCTTGGCCCGGTACTCGCGCTGGTCGATGAGGCGCACCCCCACGGCTTGGTCGCCCTCCAATAAAATTTGTTCCACAGGGGTGGAATAATAAATTTCGCCACCGAGGGCTAGGTAGCGTTGCTCGATGGCCTTCACAAAGGCGAGGGAACCGCCCTGGGGAAAGCCCGCGTTACCATTGTCGAGGTAGGCCAGCAGCGACATCCCCACCATCACGGGCACCTCTGGCCAGGAAAACATATGGGGAACGGCCCGCTGCAAAAACGGATTTTTGAACTTGGTGCCCAAATCTTGCAGCGACAGGCTGCCCCACTTGCCGAGGGAATTCACAAAGGGCAACACCTGCCGCCCAATTCTGGCCCAGTCGGCTGCGGTCATCATTGATTTGGGCTTCTGTTGCAGAATCGACAGGTCAAAATCCTTAAAGTTGCGAACCCCTTTGCAAAACTGATCGATCAGCTTGCCATCCTGGGGCGCAAGAGATTTCATGTGCTCGGCCAAAATCTCCGTGTCGCTGTGGACGGTGAGCACTTCCCCATTGGGGCCGTATAGTTGGGCCAGGTAATCTTCATGCAAAAAGGGGATCTGGGGCACCACGCCCAACTCTTCCCAGGTGCTATGAAACGGCTGCCCTGGCCCGTTGCCAAAGATGTAGTGCAGGCCACCCTCCAGGCAATAGCCCTGCTGCCAATCGGCCCAACAGGATCCCCCCGGCCCCGCCTGGGCTTCGATGATGCGGCTGTGGTAGCCATTCATTTGGGCGTAGCAGCCTGCTGCCAGCCCCGCAACCCCTGCCCCAATAATCACAATATCGGTTGTATCCGCCATCGGGAGAGACCTATCAGTGTCTCTAGCCTAGGTCAAGTTTGGTGGATGCTGGCTAGATTTCAGAATCTTTCCCAAAGCGAAGACTGTTCTGGCAATATGCCGTAATCTGCCCTAAAAACAGCCCATAACCCCGATTTCTACCTCCCCGAGTGACAGCCGGACAGCACTGAAAATCAAGAAACTGGGGTTTTCAAGAATACAGTTAATATAGTACGCTTGACCTATATATCTGAGGTGTGATGATTGCAAGTCCCTGCCTCAGGCACCGGGTCGTAACCACCGGGATGGAACGGATGGCAACGAGTGATGCGCCGCACCGCCAGCCAGGTTCCCTTGAGTGGCCCAAACCGTTCAATCGCCGTCAACGCATACTGCGAACAGGTGGGTGTGAACCGACAAGTGGGCGGAAACAGCGGCGAAATGAACCGCCGATAGCCCTGAATGAGCAGCAATAAAACAGCTTTCATGGCTCTATTTTAGCGGCCTCTCCCGCAGGAAAATCTAGGGCGATACCTAGATATCAGGATTTTTCAAAAACTTCGGTATCTCGCTTTCAGAGATCGCTATACCCTTAATACTCCAGTAGCACGGTGTTGAAGTCGCCCTGGGTGGTGCTGGGCCGTTCGGGCACAAAGACATTGCTGCTCGGCGTTGCAGTTGCATCGGGACGAGGGCCATTGGTGCCAAGGCGTTGGCTATCTTGGATCCGAATAGAGCCCGCTAGACCATTCAGGCGATCCGCCTCCTGGTCAATCTCCGCCAGTCGGGTGTAGAGGCGTTCCCGGCGCTTTTCCAGGTTTTCGATTTCCTGCTGAATGCGCTTTTTCTCCACTGTCAGCTTGTACAGGTCGAGGTAGTGGGCGGCCTCGGTGCGCTGGCGGGGCAGGGTGCTGACCTTGGGATGAATTTTGCTGGGAGGACGCTGGCTCATCATGGCTCTCTCCTGGGGGCTAAAAACTCCGTAGCTCTAGCTTGCCCAGCTTAGCCGAAATTGTCCAGGGTCGTTGCAAATTGTGTTGATATTAGCGGCTCTGCGGGATGCCTGGATGGCGGGGTGCATTGCTTCGCGAATGGCACCCTACAGGGCGATTCAGGGGCATTCTAGCGACTTATCCCGCCACCACAAAGTTCACCAGCTTTCCGGGCACCACAATCACCTTTTTGATGTCCTTGCCTTCCAGATAGCGCTGGGCGATTTCGGAGTCGCGGGCGTACTGTTCCAAGGCCGCTTTGTCGGAATCGGCGGGGACTTCTAGGGTGCCGCGAGTTTTGCCCATCACCTGAATCACTAGGGTGATTTCGTCGGCGACTAGGGCGGCGGGGTCAAGGCTGGGCCAGGGGGCGAGGTGGACAGAATCGGTCTGCCCCAGTTGGTGCCAGAGTTCATCGGCCATGTGGGGGGCAAAGGGGGCCAACAGCAGCACCAAGGCGCGTACCCCTTCGGCGTAGATCGGGGAATCCTTGGTGGCAAAATCCCCCAGGGCGTTGTTGAGCTTCATCAGTTCCGAGATGGCGGTATTGAACTGGTAGTCGCCTTCGATGTCCTCCGTGATGTCCTTAATGGCGCTGTGGATGGCGCGACGCAGGGTTTTCTCGTCCTTAGAGAGGCTGTCGGGCAGGGCGGCGTTGATGGCGTCTCCCTCACGGGCGGCAAATTCCGTCACCAGTCGCCACACGCGGTTGAGGAAGCGGTATTGCCCTTCCACGTCGGCATCGTCCCACTCCAGATCCTTCTCCGGGGGCGCTTTGAACAGGATGAACATCCGCGCCGTATCCGCCCCATACTTGGCGAGGACGGCTTTGGGATCGACACCGTTGTACTTGGATTTCGACATCTTCTCGTAGAAGACTTCCAGGGTATCTCCGGTATCGGGATCGACGGGGTTAGCGGTATCTGCCACTTGGTCGGTGGGGACGTATTTGCCCGTTTTGGGATTTTTGTAGGTGAGGTTTTGCACCATGCCCTGGGTCAGCAGCCGCTGGAAGGGTTCATCGAAGTTCAGCAGACCGCGATCCCGCAGCACCTTGGTCAAAAATCGCGAATACAGCAGGTGCAGAATGGCGTGTTCAATGCCGCCCACGTACTGATCCACAGGCATCCAGCCGTTCACCTTAGCGGCCTCAAAGGCTTGCTCAGGATTCTTGGCATCGGAATAGCGTAGGAAGTACCAGGACGAGTCGATGAAGGTGTCCATGGTGTCGGTTTCGCGCTTGGCGGGAGTGCCGCAGGTGGGGCAGGGCACGTTTACCCAATGCTCTAACTGCGCTAGGGGCGAGGCTCCGCGACCGGAAAATTCCACATCCTCCGGCAGCGTCACCGGAAGCTGGTCATCGGGGACGGGCACAATGCCGCAGGAGGGGCAATGCACCACGGGAATCGGCACACCCCAGTAGCGCTGGCGCGAAATCAGCCAATCCCGTAGACGATAGTTGGCTTCGCCGTTGCCCTTGTCGTTGGCCTCTAGCCACTGAATTGCCGCCGCCACGCTTTGGCCTTCACCCTTGCCTGCCGGGGTGCCATCCAAGGGGCCGGAGTTCACCATTACCCCATCCCCCGGCCATGCCTCGGTCAGAGTATCGCCATCCAGGGTGTCCCCCTCCGGTTGGACGACGACTTTGACCGGGAGGCTAAACTTGCGGGCAAACTCAAAGTCCCGCTGGTCGTGGGCAGGGACGGCCATAATGGCCCCGGTGCCGTAGCCCATCAGCACATAGTCCGCAATCCAGATGGGAATCTTTGCGCCGTTGACGGGGTTCACCGCATAGCTGCCCGTCCACACCCCGGTTTTTTCGCGGTCTTCGGCGGTGCGGTCGATTTCGCTCTTAGCGGCGGATTCCTTGCGGTAGTCCTCCACCGTGGCCACGCGATCCGGTGCGGTCAGCTTCTCCACCAGGGGATGCTCCGGCGATAACACCATAAAGGTGGCCCCCCACAGGGTATCGGGCCGCGTGGTGAACACGGGCAACTCGTCGCCGCCCTCCGTGGTGAAGACCACCCGTGCCCCGGTGGATTTGCCGATCCAGTTGGCCTGCATCGTCCGCACCCGCTCCGGCCAGCCGGGGAGTTTATCCAGGTCTTGCAGCAGTTCTTCGGCGTAGTCGGTAATTTTCAAAAACCACTGGCGCAGCAGCTTTTTCTCCACCAGGGCACCGGAACGCCAGGAACGCCCTTCGCTATCCACCTGCTCGTTAGCCAGCACCGTTTGGTCGATGGGGTCCCAGTTCACCGCCGCCTCTTTTTGGTAGGCGAGACCCATGGTCAGCATTTGGATGAAAATCCACTGCGTCCAGCGGTAATAATCCGGCGCACAGGTGGCCACCTCCCGATCCCAGTCGTAGGAGAGGCCCAATTCCTGGAGCTGCGCCCGCATTTGGTCAATATTTTGGTACGTCCACTGGGCGGGGTGAATGCCGCGATCAATGGCCGCATTTTCCGCAGGCAGGCCAAAGGCGTCCCAGCCCATGGGGTGCAGCACCCGATAGCCCTGCATTCGCCGCACCCGCGCCACCACGTCGGTAATGGTGTAGTTGCGAACGTGGCCCATGTGCAAATTGCCCGACGGATACGGGAACATCGACAGGGCATAGAACTTGGGCTTGTCGGCCTCGTCCGATGCCTGGTCTAGCCGCTGATCGGCCCAAACCTGCTGCCACTTTGGCTCAATCTCGGCGGGGGTATATCTGGACTCCACGTCCCTAACTCCTACTGCTGCACGGGTTGCGAACTCTAGACCATGATAATGCCGAGTGGCGACGGGAAGACAAGTCGGGAAGATTAGGGTATTCCGTGGGTTCTTGCGTTGCTAGAAATAATTTGCATCGCGCCACAGAATGCCAACGAACTTGATGAGTGAAGAAAAGAAAAAGGATAGATTACAAAACTAGATACAAGGCTGCCCATTCTACTTTTTAGGAACCTTTTTAGAAACGGGTTTCTGCCCATGTCGCATCGCATCAGGTGATGGGCACAGACCCAAAGCACGCCTGCTTTTCCTCTGTTCGACGGTAGCATGCCTGGAAAATGGGTAGTCTAGGGGAAGAACCTCGCCCCTCCGGTGGAAAATGCTGGGTAGCGTTGGTATTGTTTCCCCAGTCCTCTTGTTGACTTGGCCCATGACTTCTGTGCCCGATGCGCCGCCTAGGCTTGATCAATGTGAAGCCATTGCCCGTTTGATTCACGCTACTGCCGTCGCTGCCCGCCAGCAGTATCCTCATTTGCTAACAAAAAGTGGACTGGTTTGGTTGCAGTCTGATCCGGTGGAAGCTCAGCCCACGGTTATTGCTGCCCTGTTGGCGCACCACACCGATACAGAAAGCCTCCGTCGGGCGGTGGATCATCTTTTGGATCAGCTCTTTGGGCCACGCTTTCCATCGACCAAAGCCTATGGTCAGGTGATCCAGCGGGTGCAGCAGATCTTGACCCCGTTGCCCCTAGATCCTGCGCCGCCGCCACCCTCTGATACAACGCCCATCCCTGCGGAAGGTGAGCCGTCCGCTGCCCTAGGGACTGCATCCGCCGAGGTGGTAGCCGATGCCCCGACAGCCTCCCTGCCCCAAGATGGCCCTAACCCATCCCTGGCTGTCAGGATAGATCCGACAGTGCCTTGGTCTGGGCTGTTGCTGGTGGATGCCGAGAACATGAACCCACCCGCCGCCCTCGAAGCCCATCTCCAGTCTTTGGCGCACTATCCGCTGCGCTATCGGCTGGCCTTTGGCAATTGGCGCACCCTGGGCAATCGCGACCAGGAGTTTTATCGGCGGGGCTACCAGATGATCCACGTTCCGTCTGGGAAAAATAGCGCCGATATCAAGATGTCTCTGGATGCATCGCTGATTTCGCTGCACCATCCTTCCATTCGGGAAGTCTTCATTTGTTCCGCCGATTCTGACCTACTGCACCTCGGCCATGCGCTGCTGCGCCAGGGGATGATTCCCTACCAGGTGAGCCACAATCCCCAGGGGTTTAAGGTGTTTAACCTGGCCCAGCAAACGACCCATACCATCGCCTTGCCGTCCGAGAGTGGAGAGGTTCGCAGCCCTAGCGCCGCAAAGGCTACCCCCCATATTCCTACTTCTCCCGCGCAGATGAAACACTGGCTGCGAATTCTCATCCTGCAAGAACAGCAGGCGAACCCCGGCCAGCCCGTCACCGTTGGGCGACTGGGGGCACTATTTCGGGAGCGCAACCACATTGGCCCCAATCAAATTTTGCAAACCAGCGGTGACTATGCAACCCTGACCCAGCTCTTGGAAGCCGATGATACTTTCGTCCTCACTCCAGCCGCCGAGGGGAACGGGGTTTACGTTGCCCTCAAGTTGCCCAGCCCAGAAGGACTCACCGCGCTCTTGCCCAAGCCTGATCAACCCTTTGCTGGCCCTATCACGGATGCTCAAAGCCTAGAGCAGGCCATACTTTCGGTGTTGCCTAGCTTGATTGCTCAGCCGGGGGGGCTGGTGTCGCTCTCTGTCCTTAGCAGTACCTTTGCCCAGGTCTATCAACAGCCCATGAATCAAACGCTTCAGAGCATTGGTGAACCCAAGGGGCTGCCAAAGTTCTTGGCAAAATGTACCTCCATCCGCCTGCAACGGAAGGGTAAGGATTGGCAGGTTGGGCTAGCCCTTCCAGGATAACGAAGGCGGCAAGGGCCATCCGACGACACCGGACTCATCATTGGGTTTGTCATTAGGGGCAATTCGACCGTGAAGCCGTCGGCGTAGAATAGACCTTCTGCCCTCAATTCATACCCTTGATTCGTTTAGTGTAGACCCTTGGCTCCATCCTCTCCTGCTGCTTCTTCCCTTCAGCCCGACCCCAAACAGGGTGCCCTCTATGCCCTGCTGGCCTATGGGGCCTGGGGGTTGCTGCCTGTCTACTGGAAATGGCTTGGTATTAGCCCAGCGGTGGAGGTGTTGAGCCATCGCATGATTTGGTCGGCGGTATTTTTGAGCCTGATTTTGCTGGTTCAGCAGCGGCTATCTGACCTGGTGGCCCTGCTGCGTCAGCCGCGACGGGTTGGCGTGTTGCTGATTACCGCCAGTTTGCTCAGCTTTAACTGGGGAATCTACATCTATGGCGTGAACAGTGATCAGGTGGTAGAAGCCAGCCTGGGCTATTACATCAACCCGCTGGTGACGGTGCTGCTGGGGTTTGTCTTTCTGAGGGAGCGACTGCATCCGCTGCAATGGCTGGCGGTGGCGCTGGCAACGGTGGGCGTGGGCTATTTTGTACTTCAGCTCGGCACAGTGCCATGGATAGCCCTGAGTCTAGCCGTTAGCTTTGCGTTTTATGGGCTGCTGCGCAAGACGACCCCCGTGGCCCCGTTGGTAGGGCTGGCGGTGGAAACTCTGCTGATTACCCCCTTCACCCTGGCCTTTGTCGGCTATCTGGGCGTCACCGGGCAGGGGCATTTTGGCCAGTCGCTGCCGCTCACGCTGCTGTTTATGGGGGCCGGGGTGGCCACTTCGATGCCGCTGCTGTGGTTTAACACCGCCGCCAAACGCTTGCCCCTAGCTACTCTGGGCTTTTTTCAATACCTGGCTCCTTCCATTGCGCTGCTGCTGGGGGTGCTAGTCTATGGCGAACCCTTCACCCCGACTCACCTGATTACCTTCGGCTGCATCTGGATAGCCCTCACCCTCTACACCGCCACTGCTTGGCGACAAAAGGCACAGCAAACCTAGGGCGAGGGAACCGCCAACCATTCACCATCCATCCACTGATTAAGGCCCGTTCATGGGATTCCCCCAGAGTGTGCCGCAAGGTGGAGGCTACCCAGGGAAAGGAGCAGATTAGAGATGACCCACCAACACCCAACGACTAGCCGTCATCGGCTGGGAAAAATCCTTTGGATTAGCACCTTCGCCTTTGACCTGCCCTTGGTGATCTTAATCGCTACCTTTTTCTACATCAGCAGCCCCCGCTGGGACGAGGCCGACTACGACAACACCATCACCTACAACCATCCCCCCGGCCCCGACAACCCAGACATCCTGCGGGTAGCAACCTACAACCTGGGCTATCTATCGGGAATGACCAACCAGCAAGCAGTAGTGCGGGATCGAGGACGGCTGGAAACCAACCAAGGAAAAGCTATTGCTGCTCTACAGCCGCAGAATCTCGACGTGTTGGCCCTACAAGAGGTAGATTTTGACGCCTACCGCTCCTTTCATCTGAATCAGCAGTATGCCCTATCCAGTGCCCTCGCCCTGCCCTTTGCCGCCCTGGCCGTGAACTGGGACAAGCGCTATGTACCCTTCCCCTACTGGCCCCCCCAGGCCCATTACCGAGCCGTGACCTCCGGGCAGGCGGTACTGAGCCGTTACCCCATCCGCCGTAACCATCGCCTGGTGTTGGAACGGGTGCCGACGAATCCCTTTTACTACAATGCTCTCTACCTCGACCGGGTGGCCCAGATGATGGAGCTGGATCTATCGGGCCAGCCATTGATGGTGATGAACGTTCACCTCGAAGCCTTTGACGCCCCCACCCGCCTTCGCCAAACCGCCGTTGTGCGGCAACTGGCCGAACAGTACGCCGAAACCATGCCCGTAGTGCTGCTAGGGGATTTCAACAGCGACCTAGACCGGGCGGAGGAAAGGGCGACGGGGGAAATGCCCTCCATTCAAACCCTGCTGGATTCTCCGGTCTTGGCTAGCGCCAGTCCCGTTGAGGCCCAATCCGCCACGTTTCCGTCGGATCAGCCCCAGTACAGCTTGGACTATATTTTCTACACCCCCGCCACCCTCGCCGTCCGGGATTGGCAGATCATCACCACCGCCGCCCAAGCCTCTGACCATCTGCCCATGATGGCTACCCTAGAGCGATTGCCGGATGGGGCTCATTCGGAAAGTCAACCAACGCAGGTGAAGACATCTCCCAATCCACCACTGCCCACCCAGGACAACCATCGACCATGAACCATAGGGTTTTGCCTTCCCTTCAACAACGCCCAACTCGCCTGCTGCAACCGTTGCGCTGGGGGCTGTGCTGCGGCTTTCTAGGGCTGGCCTTGGTGGGATGTCGTGGCCCCGTAGCGCCTCCCACCTCGACGGAAGCGCCCAATGCCTCGCCGACCCAGACGCTAGCGCCTGCCCCTCAAGTCGTCACGGCTGTGATCCGCGACATTATTGATCAGCCTGTGTGGGTGCGCCCTGCCCAGAGCGACGAAGCCCCGGCCCAGGTGGGCACCACCCTGCAACATGAAGACACCGTTCGCACCGAAGCTCCGGCCTTGGTGGAGATTGGCTTAGGTACGCTGGTGTTTCGGCTAGGGGGCAATGCCACGCTGACCCTGCGGCCCAACCAAACCCTTCAGTTGGCGGCGGGGCAAATGATTACCTGGCTGGAGGGTACACCTCCCGGCCCGGTGACGATTCAAACCCCGGTGGGCGCTGCGGGTATTCGCGGCACCACGGTGTTTGTCAATATCGATGAGGATCCCCAAGCCCCCGTAGAAATCTTTGCCTGGGAGGGAGAAGTCACCTTTCAGCCCACCGGAGCCACCGGAGTGGTGGTGATTCGCGATGGGGAACAGTTGCTGGTGCGTCCCGGTGAGGTCGATATAGCAGTGCTGCAACAGCGGGTGCGGCGGTTTGGGGCGGAGGAATTTCGCCAGCGCCTAGAGGCCAGCCCCCTGATCAACAATTTTGGCCAACCCCTGCCCACCCTGCCCCAAATTGAGGCCGTGGGAGAAACTCTGGAGTAAGCCCCTCCCCCCCAGCGCCTCTCCTCCCTGGGAGAGGGGAGCGAGATCTGTAGGAGAAGCCTTGGATTTATGGAAATTTGCCAGATGGCAGAGTCCCTTTGGCCCACCCTGACGGGAAGCCAGCTACACCCCCAGCCCCTCTCCCAATTTTGGAGAGGGGAGCTAGAAAGGCTCAAAGTCCCTCTCCCAGCGGGAGAGGGATTTAGGGTGAGGGCAGCGCCTAGGCAAGGCTACCCAGGCGGTCAAAGGGCCAAAATCGCAGGCGAGCTTTGCCGATGAGATTCTGCTGGGGCAGCGGCCCCCAAACGTGGGAATCGTTGCTGTCGTTGCGGTTATCGCCCAGCACAAACACATAGCCGGGGGGAATCTTTACCGCTGGCATCTCATACTGGGGCGCTTCGGCAATGTAGGTTTCCGGCAGGGGCTGACCGTTGAGAATCACCCGTCCGCCCTGCACCTGAATGGTGTCGCCCGGTTCACCGATGATGCGCTTGATGAAGGCTTGATCACGGGTATAGCCCAGCTTTACCAGTTGGGCGGGCGGGTTGAACACCACAATGTCGCCCCGGTGGGGCGATTGCCAGCGATAGCTGATCTTGTCCACCAGCAATCGATCCCCAATGTGCAGGGTTGGATCCATAGAATTGGAGGGAATATAGCGGGGCTCGGCAATGGCCACGCGCACTACCAGCGCCACCACCAGCGCAATTAGCAACACCCGCACATTGCCCCACAGGCTATCTTGGCGGGGCGGGGCGTCTGGCATTGGGGAGTCACTGGGGGACAGTTTGGAGCCAGACGGTTGAGAGGGCATAGGGACACGGGGATAAACGGGAACGGCGAAGGCAAATTAAGGGCGAGAGTGGACAACTCACCCTAGCCATCGAGACCCCATTATAAAGAACCCCTGCCGCCGTTTGTCCCATAGGAATTCGCGGCACGGAAAAGCGCCATGATTCGCCAAAGCCGTTTCGGGAGGCCTCGCTGAAGGAGTGCTAGGGAATCCGATTTAACCCATAGGTTTGGCCATGGCCACCGTAATCCCCCTAGCATCGTCACAGTTTTTCACTGTAATGCCATGATGTATTTCTATAATTTTTGCTAAAACAATTTGCTTTTCTAAAAGATTAAGACTTGAAACAAAGACCTTAAATAACCATGTCATTGTAGCGACATTGACCAATTCAAATTCTACGATAGGAAGGTAAAGCAAATTTTATGGCTTTACCTCCCAGCGAAGGCGCTTAAGAGCTATTGGAAACAGCTTTTGGGCTGGTTTTTGGTGTCGTTATTCAGTGTCGTTGTCCAGGCTGTCTCAACATCTTTTCAGCCTTCCATGGCTACGCCATCGGCTACGCTTTGACTGTGTTTTCGTGGATTTGCGAGGCTTAGGCGTCGCAGATCAAATCCTATTGCATTTGGAGACTTATTATGGTGCTATCTCATCGTCCAGAAGGCAACCTCTCCGGTCAACAAGCAAAGGAAAACTCCTTTATTCTCTGGTTTGAGGAAGTCGGCATTGATGATATTCCTTTGGTGGGCGGCAAAAACGCTTCCCTAGGGGAAATGATTCAGCAGCTCGGCTCCCAAGGCGTGAACGTGCCCACGGGCTTTGCCACCACCGCCTTCGCCTATCGCTACTTTATTGAAAAGGCCGGACTGGAAGCCCAACTGCGGGAACTGTTTGCCGAACTGGATCTCGATGATGTGCTGGATCTGCGGGCGCGGGGTAAGCAGGCCCGCTCCATGGTGATGAACACCCCCTTCCCTCCCGAACTGGAGGCGGCGATTAGTAGCGCCTACCTGCGGCTGTGTGAACGCTATGGTCAGGATCAGGAATTTTGTGAGCGGTTTGAGGGCGAATATGCCGATGAGTGCCGCAAGTTCTCCAGCGATCTGGACGTGGCCGTGCGTTCCTCCGCCACCGCTGAAGACCTGCCCGATGCCAGCTTTGCCGGACAGCAGGAAACCTACCTGAATGTCCACGGCGTCAAAGGCGTGGTGGAAGCCTGTCACAAGTGCTTTGCGTCGCTGTTCACCGACCGGGCCATTTCCTATCGCCACCAGTACGCCGAACGGATTGACGGCTTCGACGAATTTTCCGTCGCCTTGTCTGTCGGTGTGCAAAAGATGGTGCGGTCTGACCTGGCCACCTCCGGCGTCATGTTCTCCATCGATACGGAAACCGGGTTCAAGAATGCCGCGTTGATTACCGCCGCCTACGGCCTGGGCGAAAACGTGGTGCAGGGGGCCGTCAACCCCGATGAATACTTTGTCTTTAAGCCCACCCTCAAGGATGGCAAGCGCCCCATCCTCAACAAGCGCCTGGGCAGCAAAGAGATCAAAATGATCTACGACATCGGCGGCGGCAAGGAAACCAAGAACGTGCCCGTGGCCGAACCGGATCGCAAGAAGTTCTGCATCACCGACGATGAAGCCCTCACCCTGGCCAAGTGGGCCTGCATCATCGAAGATCACTACAGCGCTCACCGGGGCAAAGAAACCCCGATGGACATTGAGTGGGCCAAGGACGGCATGACCGGGGAACTGTACATTGTGCAGGCGCGGCCCGAAACGGTGCAGTCCCAGAAATCCGGCAATGTGATCAAAAACTACAAGCTGCAAGGCACCAGCGATGTAGTCACCACCGGGCGGGCCGTGGGCGAGATGATCGGCGCAGGCAAGGCCCGCGTGATCATGGATGTGCACCGCATCGCCGAGTTCCAAGAAGGGGAAGTGCTGGTCACGAACCGCACCGACCCCGACTGGGAACCGATCATGAAAAAATCCAGCGCCATCATCACCAACCAGGGGGGACGCACCTGCCACGCCGCCATCATTGCGCGGGAAATGGGCATCCCGGCCATCGTCGGCTGCGGCGATGCCACGGAGGTGATCAAGCCGGGACAGGAAGTGACGGTCTCCTGTGCCGAAGGGGAAGAAGGTCGGGTCTATTCCGGTCTGGTGCCCTTCGAGGTGGTGGAAACGCCCCTGGATAACCTGCCCCGCACCCGCACCAAGATCCTGATGAACGTGGGCAACCCGGAAGAAGCCTTTGGCCTGTCCGCCATTCCCTGCGATGGCGTTGGTCTGGCCCGGTTGGAATTTATCATCGCCAACCAAATTAAGGCCCACCCCCTCGCCCTCATGAACTTCGATAAGCTCGAAGACAAGGCCGCCAAGTGGGAAATCTCCCAGCTCACCGCCAACTACGACAACAAGCCCGAATTCTTCGTGGACAAACTGGCCACGGGGGTCGGCATGATTGCGGCGGCGTTCTATCCCAACCCCGTTGTCGTCCGCATGTCGGACTTCAAGAGCAACGAGTACGCCAACCTCATCGGCGGTCGTGAGTTTGAACCCCACGAAGAAAACCCGATGATCGGCTGGCGCGGCGCGTCCCGCTACTACGATCCCAACTACACCGAAGCCTACGGCCTAGAGTGTAAGGCGATCAAGCGTGTCCGCGATGACATGGGCCTCACCAATGTCATCCCCATGATTCCCTTCTGCCGCACCCCCGAAGAGGGCAAGCGCGTCCTGGAAACCATGGAAAAATACGGCCTCAAGCGCGGCGAAAATGGCCTGGAAGTCTACGTCATGTGCGAGATTCCCAGCAACGTCATCCTGGCGGATCAATTTGCGGAAGTCTTCGATGGCTTCTCCATCGGCTCCAACGATCTCACCCAGCTCACCCTGGGCCTGGATCGCGACTCCGCCCTGGTGGCCCACATCTTCGATGAACGCAACGAAGGGGTGAAGGAACTGGTGCGCCAAGTCATCACCCGCGCCAAGGCCACCGGACGCAAGATCGGCATCTGCGGCCAAGCCCCCAGCGATTACCCTGAGTTCGCCGCCTTCCTGGTGGAACTGGGGATCGATTCCATCAGCCTCAACCCCGACACGGTGTTGAAAACCATGCTGGAAATCGCCAAAACCGAAGACCGGGTGGGCTAGGGCTGCTCTGCCTAGGCTGAATAGCTAAACTATAGGGGTGGGTGTGGTGAAAATCATGCCCGCCCCTTTCACCTGAACAATCGTTGTGGAAGATTCCTTATACTTTGACGTAACAACACCATTGGGGCGGTGCATTAGAGTGACGGTGGCCTATTGGGAAGTCATCGTCACGATCAAGCATCCCATCATGCAAGGCAAAGAAGGTTTGGTGCAGCAAGCCTTGCAATCACCGATAGAAATTCGGCAAAGTAGAAGTGACCCTGATGTTTACCTACACTATGCCGCTGAGCCGCCCTACATCATTTGCGCGGTAGCCCGCTATCTCAATGGTGATGGTTTCTTGATTACAGCCTACCGTACCAACAAAATCAAAGAAGGTACTCTTCTATGGACACCCTAAAGATCTACTACGACGAACTTGGCAAAACCCTGACTGTCTGGTTTGGCGATCCATCGGACGAATTTATTGCGGAAGAAACCGGAGAAGAAGTTTTGTTGATCAAAAATCAGGCTGGTGTTGTCATTGGTTTTGAACGTCTGAACTACGAACTGGCTGAAGGTGAAAGCCCTAAAATTGAATTTATGACTGCTTAGCTGATAGAGCTATCATGCTGATTTGAGGATATACAATGTTTGAACTTCAAATCTTACAACCTGTTTTGTATGAAATCTTTTCTTTCGTTGAAAGTCGCACATGGTTTCAAGATATTCAAAATACTCGAGATTTGTACTGGAAAGTTCCTTCGCCTCCTGAAGAGATCTCAATCTACGTAGATGAAAACTGCTTATCAGTAGCGTCATATTGCGGCAGTCATGCTTCTCTATATACTAAAGAAATTAATTCAGACTACGTTCCTGACTCTGGCCTTAAATGCTTTTATTCTTCAGGGGAAGCTGCAAAGTTTACGCTCAAGAGTGGCCACATACGTGCGATACAGGATCTTCTTCGATCTAATCCTGTTCCATTTCTTTCGTATCTGAGGATGATAGGCAGAGAATCTGGAATCTTAATTCCTATGCGTAATTCTACACTCTTTATTGATTTCATCCCTGAATTTAACGACATCAAAAAAAGATTTGATGAGATAGAAAAATATCAGAATATTTGCACTATTGAGATAGAAAGTGTAGTCGATAGAGATATGATAGGCATAATTTATGACGACTCCAAGAAAGGTGTTATATCAAATCAACTGAAAATTGAGTTTCTGAATCTAGGAATGTGTATCACTCCTTTAGGAATGACTAATTCAATCTATTGCTTAGGTGGTCGAACAACGGGGAAGATGGAGAATTTTACAATTGCCTCTTGGCTACTTAATGTTGCTACTAGCCACCTAAACGAAAAGGATATATTGGAAATTAGGATGCAAGACTTAAGTCGTCCTGTGGCATTTTTTAGTGATCGTAACCGAGATAAGGTGATTTTACTGATGCCCTCATGGCTGCATTGATGGTGACAATATAACACATCAATATTGATGAGATTTCTGTATCGAGAAACCCCTTCAATCTATCGGGCAGATCATGCCATACTCTTCTTCAGAAAATCAATAATTAAGTTTATTAACATCATGAAATTAGCTGGTAAAACCTTGCCAAATCAATTCTTAATGCAAAGTTCAACATCAGCATCAAGTCAAATATCAGTTCCATCAACTGATTTGCCTAAATGGCTAACTTTTGAAGCCCCATTACTGAACACAATTGGTTTTAGCGCAATAGTTGCTGCTTTGATAGGTATTATGGGAAAATATATTGTAGACTCAAAACTCGAGCAACAGCGGCAAAGAAATACTGAAAGAATAAACTTAATTAAAACTTGGGAAGAACTACTGAATGATAAAAGTCTAGGTATTAATGATTTTATTGAACACTCAACCTATCCAAGCCTCGAAGTTTTCTTGTCTCAAAAAGGGAAAAAAGAAATAGAGCCTCTCATAAAGTACGCACTCCTTGAAAGGGAAGGCGTTATTCCTCCTGGAAAACTTATTGGGCAGGTGTCTTTTTGTTCTAATGATACTAGGTTTCGAGATATCCTGAAGCAGGAAATTTTGCATATCAAAATTGTCTGGAAACTCATGTAAGCGCATAAGCTACGTTAGCGATAGCTTAACACATCAGCATCTATTAAACTTTTCCTTAAAAAGTCTTTTCATCATAGTATAGATCATGCTGTGCTAATCCATACTATAGCTACTAATCAAAGAATTTTTCATTCCGAAGATCCTCCTTTAATGTAGCTACTGGCAATAAGCCATGACAACCCAATTGTCGCAAACTGCAAAAACATAAGCCAAGGTATAAAGACGTGAGTCAATGTCCAGACAGCCCAACCTTCAGTAATCGTCGTCAACATTTTTTCGCCAGCAAAAATGCCAGAAAATATAATAGTTAGAGATATTAAGATTTGATAGGTAACTATAGTCATGGCTTGGTGCAATTCATGAGACTTCTTAATATCATAGTAGTGTAAGAATCCTATATGTTGCATCCCGAAACTTTTCTCGCTATGTGAATTACGTTGAGCTAATCTATCCTACGGTAGTTCCGGGGTTAGTCGTAAACATTCTTGCGGTGCTGACATCGGCCCAAAATAACCACTTGGTTTTCATCGTCAATTTTGTAGCGTAGACGGTAATCACCAATACGAATACGATACTCAGCATGGATTATGCTATGCCTAGAGCCGATCCTGCCATGTTTTTGGGTTCCGCCTACCGTGAAAACATGCCAAGACAACAATCACATCTTGATCTACTACGTATAAAATTCCGTAGGGAAATCGTCTAATCAAAGCTCGTCTAGCTTGCTTATAAACAACCGGATAAGCCTGCGGATTGCGCCCAATACCAGACAAGCAAGCATCAATTGCTCGAACAAACTCAGAACCTAGACCAGAACTTTGAGCTTCGTAATATTCAAAGGCATCCTGAATATCAGACTCAGCTTCCGGGCGAATTATCAGACGATAGTTGCTCATTGAGACAACCCTAACCGTCCTTTAACCACTTCCCAAGAAGAACCTAAAGTGGGGTCTTGTTGATATTGCTCTAACCGTCGATCAAGCTCCTGGGTTTGGCCATCAGTCAACGGCAGCTCATCCGGCATCGCCAGAATACTATCCCAAAGATCCTCAGCCAACTGAATCCGTTCAGCCACACTAAGCTGAGAGATATCCATTTTCAGCAGCGGATGGTTACTCATCACTAAGCCCACCAGAACAATGTACCTATACTAACCCTATTACTTGTGGATTGTCTTAGTTCGTAGGATAGGCTAGCGGTAGCGTAGCGCATCACCCCTATTTAATTTTTCCCTCATAAGTTCTCCTCGACGACTAAATTATACTACGCAAATCTATCCTGCGGCGGTTCTAAAGTTAGTCGTAAACACTTTTTAAGTGCTGACATCGGCCCAAAATAACCACTTGGTTCTCATCGCCAATTTTGTAGCGTAGACGATAATCGCCAAACTTTGACTTAACTCCGTTAGGTTAAAGACAAACCGAGGCTTCAAAGATCACGAACTCAACCAGATCGCTAAGATCATTTCAGCCAATCAAGAGGACATTCTGGAGGCTTGGCATGACTACTTTGACCCTTGAAACAGAACCCCTTGCGGTGGCAATCTCCTTTGAAGCTGACAAACTCATCGTTGAACTCGCCGATGGTCGCAGTCTAGTCGTGCCTTTGGTATGGTATCCCCGCCTCATGCATGGCTCTAGGCAGGAAAGAGCCAACTGGCAGTTGTTGGGTGAAGGATATGCCATCGAATGGCCTGATCTCGATGAGCATATTGGCATTGAAGGCTTACTGGCAGGTCGCCGCAGCAGCGAAAGCCAACGCTCCCTTGACTGCTGGCTATTCACTCGTCAGGGAAGATAAAGCCAAGGCTACAATTGTCCATGGGTTATTTCTGCTGGTGCTGTATGGCCATCTTCCTCCATCAGATTGCTAGGGTCGTTAAAGCTAATCAAAAGGCTATTGCAAATACTGGGTATGGTGGCTTGAACCCTTGCGCGTTGAATCGCTATTGTGGGCACCATTGCCATAGTTTGATGGTTTTGTCGGAACTGGAGCTAGCTAATAGTTCGCCGTGGCTGTGTACCGCCAAGCTATGAATGGGGTTGGTGTGGGCGTGAATAACGTGCTGTAGGGTGCCGTCAATCCGCCAAATTCGCAGGGTGCCATCGCTGCCGCCGCTCACTAGTCGCTGGCTGTCGGGAAAGAAGGCGACGGTATTGACTTCCTGGGTATGGCCCTGAAGAATTGGCCCTGGATCTCCGTTGGGCAGGTGCCAAAGCCTTACGGTACGGTCTTTGCTGGCACTGGCAATCCATTGGTGGTTAGGGCTTACGGCAACTTGGTTAACGGTGTTGGCATGGCCGCTGAGAGTGTGGCTGCTCACGGCTGTTTGTGGGTTCCACAGTCGCACCGTATTATCTAATCCGCCGCTAATGAGGAGGCTGTCATCTAGCGCCCAGGCTACGGATTTAACCATCCCGGCTGAGCCCACCAGGGTTTTGACTAAATTGCCTCGATCTAGCGTCCATAGCCGAATCGTGCGATCCTCGCTGCCGCTAGCCAAGAGAAAGCCTTGGCTACCAATCGCCACGGTGGTTACATCTCGCAGGTGGCCTTTGAGGACGTGTAACAGGGCGCAATTACTTAGATTCCAAACCTTGACTGTGGCATCATCACCACAGCTAGCGAGTACCTGCCCGCCGCTGCCCATGGCAACGCCGTTTACCCCTCGGTCGTGGGCGGTCAGGGTGTGGAGAACTTGACCTGTTTGCCAGTCCCAAATTCGTACCGTTTTATCGAGGCTGCCGCTGACCAACAGAGGCCGCTTGGCGTTAAAGGCTACTGTCACCACCCAAGACTGGTGTTCCGTCAGCCGCCTAACCTCTTGCCAACCAGGGCCGCTGGGAGGCGCGGAGGTGGGGATCGGCGGCGGCAACTGGGGCGATTGGGGGGAAGGTATGAGAGGAGTCGAACGCTCTGAATGGGTTGGATGGGGTTGGATAGGGTTGGATGGGGGGGGCATTGGAGGGGATACCTCTGCCCCAGGCAATCCCAACGGAGAGGGCAGCACTGTTGTGGGTAACGATAGCCCTGCCCGTTCTCCTGGCCCGCTCATCGGCGGTTTGGGCAACCCGGTAAAGAGGCTGTCTGGGCTAGCGGTACTGCGCCATCCCGGCACTGAGCCAGACAGCTTGGGCAGACGTTGCAGGTCGCTCAGCACATCTTGGGCTGTTTGGTATCGCTCACTGACCAAGTCCTTAGTCATGCCGTTGAGAATATCCACCAGTCCAGGACTAAGGGTACGGCCCATCTGCTGAAGCCGCTCTTGCCAAACCCAGCGCCCTTCTAGGGGGCTGTAGAGATCCTCAGGTCTGCACCCCGTCAGCCCATGAAGGCAAGTAACCCCCAAACTATAGAGGTCGCTAGATGGGTAGGCTTGGCCGCTGCGTAATTGCTCCATGGGCGCATAGCCTTCCGTGCCGATGCGGGTGCCCGGTTCATACATCACCGCCTCGCTAAATTGTTTGGCTACACCAAAGTCAATTAAAATTGGCACTCCATCGGCCTTGCGGCGCATGATGTTGGCGGGTGTAATATCGCGATGGATGACGCCTCGGCTATGGATGAAGGTCAGGACAGGCAGTAAATCCTCTAGGAGGTTGCGAACGTCCTGGTCTTCGTACGGCCCTTTGACGGCGACCTCCTGGAATAGGGTGCGGCCCGCAATCATTTGCTGTACTAAGTACAGATACTTATTCTGTTCAAAGTAGGCGAGGAGGTGAGGAATTTGGGGATGTTCCCCCAGTTCGTTGAGCCGCACCGCTTCCTGCTCAAAAAGCTGGACAGCTTTCAGGAATGACTTGGTGCCCTGGTTTTGGGGGGCAAATTGCTTAATGACGCAGCGTTGATTCAGGCGATCCGTATCCAGCGCAAAGTAGGTACGGCCAAACCCGCCCCGACCTATTAGTTTCAGGGGGCGATAGCGCCCTCTCAACTTTGGAATCAAAGGGCTTCCACAGCTTGGGCAAGTCCTCGCCAAGGTTGCGTGATTGGGCTGGGGGCAGTTTGGGTTAAGGCAGCATATCATCACAACGACAAACCGGGTCGGGAAGAGCCAAACGCTATGCCTTCAGTGTATGGGAGACTCCACGGAAACGATGCACCTCTGGATCAACCTGTTTGCGAATCGCCCATCGAAGCGTCCCACTCTTCCATCTTCGCCCCGATAGGCAGGAGTTTCCTATACTTTAAGAATTAAGAAATCCGTGATGCAACGTTAGATCCCTTCACCCAAGCCTGCCTGCCTTGATTCAGCAAGAAACCCTCAACCTGCTAGAGTGGCCCCGCCTGTGCCAGCACCTGTCCACCTTTGCCGCCACCAAGTTAGGTGCCCTCGCGGTTCAGAATTTGGCGATCCCTGCCACCCAAGCCGAAAGCGAAACCCTGCTCACCCAAACCCGTGAAGTCTACTGGCTCGATCAGCACACCACGGGCCTTAGCTTTGGCGGCATCCGCGACATCACCGCCCCCCTAGAACGGGCCAACCGCCAGGGCATACTCAGCGGTGAGGAACTGCTGGATATCGCGACAACCCTCAACGGTGCCCGCCAACTGCGCCGCGCCATCGAGGCCCAATCCGCAGAAGACCTGCCCCTGCTTCAGGAGATGGTAGCCGAACTCCGCACCTATCCCGAACTAGAGCAGCAAATCCACCACTGCATCGATGACCGGGGCGATGTGACGGATCGCGCCAGCAGCAAGCTCAGTTCCATCCGCGACCGCCTCAAAGCCACCCGCAGCGACATCCAGCAACGGCTCCAGCGGATCATGCAGCGCCAGTCCGGTGCCCTGCAAGAAGCCCTGATTACCCAGCGGGGCGACCGCTTTGTGCTGCCCGTCAAAGCGCCCCAAAAAGACGCCATCCCAGGATTGGTACACGATACCTCCGCCAGTGGCGCGACTTTATATATAGAACCCCACGCCATCGTTGAGCTAGGCAACCAACTGCGCCAACTCCTGCGCCAAGAACGCACCGAAATCGAGGTTGTTCTACGCCAGCTCTCGGAACAAGTTGCTGAGGTCTACAACGATCTTGAACACCTGCTGGCCACCGTCACCCGGCTCGATTTGGCCTACGCCCGCGCCCGCTACTCCCTCTGGCTAGAGGCCAACCCACCCCGCTTTACCGAACCCAACGAATCCACCACCCTGCGCCAACTGCGTCATCCCCTCTTGCTTTGGCAACAGCGCCACGAACAGGGTTCTGAGGTGGTGCCCATCGACCTATTGATGCAGCCCAACCTGCGCGTCATTGCCATCACTGGCCCCAACACCGGAGGCAAAACGGTGACGCTCAAAACCCTGGGCCTCGCCGTGCTGATGGCCAAAGTTGGCCTCTTTATCCCCGCCCGCGAACCCGTTGAACTGCCCTGGTTCGAGCAAGTCCTGGCCGACATCGGCGACGAACAATCCATCGAACAAAGTCTCTCCACCTTCTCCGGCCACATCAAACGCATTGGTCGCATTTTAGAGGCACTGGATGATTCAAAATTCAAAGTTCAAAATTCAGAGTCTCTGCCGCCATCAGATTCCCCGGATTTCCTCGATTCCTTTGATTCCCCTAGTTCTGCTGTAGACCATCTCCCCATCTCCCCATCTCCCGACTCCCCACTCCCGACTCCCCACTCCCGACTCCCGACTCCCCACTCCCTCACCAACGCCCTCATCCTCCTCGACGAAGTGGGCGCAGGCACCGACCCCACCGAAGGCACTGCCCTCGCCATTGCCTTGCTGAAATACTTGGCTGATCATGCCTGCCTCACCGTGGCCACCACCCACTATGGCGAACTCAAAGCCCTGAAATACCAGGATTCCCGCTTTGAAAACGCCTCGGTGGAATTTGATGATGTCAGCCTCTCCCCCACCTATCGCCTGTTGTGGGGCATTCCGGGCCGTTCCAACGCCCTCTCCATCGCCCGTCGCTT